>JACOUH010000134.1 GCA_016177925.1 Planctomycetota bacterium
ACCACGACCAGCGGCACCTCCAGCAGCGGCCCCACCTTCACCTACACCGCCGCCAGTACACCCAGCATCAGCGGGCTGACGGGCAACTCGGGCAGCGCTGCCGGCGGCGACACCATCGCCATCAGCGGCAGTGCCTTCCTGGGCACCACCGGCGTCAGCTTCGGCGGCACCGCCGCTTGGGACTTCGAGATTATCTCGGACACGGCCCTCCTAGCGGTAGTGCCGGCCAAGGCCTCGGGGACCGGCACCGTCGACGTGCGCGTGACGACCTACGCGGGCACGTCCAGCATCGTCACGGCGGATCAATACACCTACAACTGGGTGACGGCCCCGGCGCCGACCGTCACCGGCCTGGACATCAACACCGGCACCACCGCGGGCGGCACCGTGGTCACGCTCACCGGCACCAACTTCGCTGCCGCCTCGGCGGTCAAGTTCGGGGCCACCAACGCGACCTCCTACACCGTCCTGTCCGACACGCAGATCCAGGCGACGTCGCCGGCCGGCACAGCGGGCAATGTCAACATCACGGTAACGACACCGGGCGGCACGTCCGCAACGGGCAGCGCCAACCAGTTCACCTATGTCGCGGCCTCGGTGCCGGCGGTCACGATGTTGAGCCCGACCAGCGGCAGCACGGCGGGCGGCACCTCCGTCACCCTGACCGGCACCAACTTCACCGGCGCCACCGCGGTCAAATTCGGGAGTTTCGCAGCGGCCAGTTTTACGGTCAATTCCGCTACGTCGATCACGGCCACCTCGCCGGCCGAACCGACAGGAACCGTCAACGTGACGGTGACGACCGCGGCGGGGACGTCAGCGACCGGCAGCGGCAACCAGTTCACCTACACCGCGGCCTCGGTGCCGACGGTCACCAGCCTCAGCCCCACCACCGGCCCCAGCAGCGGCGGCACGAGTGTCACCATCACCGGCACCAACTTCACCGGCGCCACCGCCGTCCTGTTCGGCGATTCCTACGCCACCTTCACGGTCAACTCGTCGACGTCGATCACGGCGACCTCGCCGGCCCAGCCGGCGGGCGTGATCGACGTCATCGTGCAGAGCTACAGCGGCCAGTCGGCGCCCTCGTCGACGACGCACTTCACCTACACGGCGGCGGCGGCCCCCGCCGTCAGCAGCCTCAGCCCCACCAGCGGCAGTACCGCCGGCGGAACCAGTGTCGTGATCACAGGCACCAACTTCACCGGCGCCACCGACGTCTGGTTCGGCTCGGTGGAAGCGGCGTCGTTCACGGTCAACTCGTCGACGCAGATCACGGCGGTCAGCCCGTCGCAGGCGGCGGGCGCTGTCGACGTCCAGGTGGAGACACCAAGCGGCGTGTCGGTCGTGTCGACTTCGGACCAGTTCACCTACACCGCCGCCAGCGCCCCGACCGTCACGGCCCTGTCTCCCAGCAGCGGCTCGACCGGCGGCGGCACCAGCGTCGTGCTGACCGGCACCGATTTCACCGGCGCCACCGCAGTCGACTTCGGCAGCGTGGCGGCGACGTTTACGGTCAACTCGGCGACACAGATCACGGCGACCTCACCGGCCCAGGCGAGCGGGACTGTCTACGTCACGGTGACGACGCCCAGCGGCACCTCCGCGACGGGAGCGGCCAACCAGTTCACCTACACCGCCGCCGCGGCGCCCTCGGTCAGCAGCGTCACGCCGACCAGTATCAGCACCGCCGGCGGGGACGCGGTCACCCTGATCGGCAGCCACTTCACCGGGGCCAGCGCGGTCAACTTCGGCAGTGTGGCCGCCTGGGACTTCGAGGTCGAAAACGACAGCGTGATCGTCGCAACGGCGCCGGCCCAGGCGGCGGGCACGGTCCATACGACGGTGACGACGCCCACCGGCACCTCGTCAACGGGTTTGGGCGACCAGGTGACCTACACCGCCGTGTCGGCGCCGACCGTGACGGGCGTCAGCCCCATCAGCGGTCCCACCGCGGGCGGCACCATCGTTACGATTACCGGCACCAACTTCACCCTGGCGAGCGAGGTTGCCTTCGGCGGCATCGCGGCGGCCTTCGATGTGCTGTCCGCCACGAAGATCCAGACGACGACGCCGGCCGAGGCGGCCGGCACCGTGGATGTGCAGGTGTTCTCGCCGGGCGGCTCGTCGGCGCTGTCCTCGTCGAGCCGTTACACCTACGTCGCGGCGTCGGCCCCGGCGATCACCAGCCTGAGCCCGACCAGCGGCAGCACGGCCGGCGGGACGACGGTCACCCTCACCGGCACCGATTTCAGCGGCGCCACCGGCGTCAGCTTCGGCAGTGTGGCGGCGACGTCCTTCGTCGTGGTGTCCGGCACGTCGATCACGGCGGTGTCGCCGTCGCAGGCCGCGGCCACCGTGGATGTCCGCGTCACGACACCGTCGGGCGTCTCGGCCGCAGTCCTCGGTGACCAGTTCACCTACACGGCCGCCGCGGCGCCGTCGATCACCAGCCTCAGTCCGTCCAGCGGCCCCGCCACGGGCGGCACCGTCATCACCATCACCGGCAGCAACTTCACCGGCGCCACCGCGGTCACCATCGGCGGCACGCCGGCCAGCTTCACGGTCAACTCGTCGACGCGCATCACGGCGACCACCCCGCCGGGAACGGCCGGTAGTGCCAACGTGACCGTGACGACGCCCAGTGGCACGTCGGCCGCGGCGACCTTCACCTACACCGCCGCGTCGGCCCCGACCGTGACCGGCGTCAACCCCTCCAGTGGCAGCACGGCGGGCGGCACCGTGGTCGTCGTCACCGGCACCCACTTCACCGGCGCCTCGCAGGTGAAGTTCGGCACGATCGCCGCCAGCACGTTCACCCCTCTCCGACACATCGCTGCAAGTGACCTCGCCGGCGGGGGCGGCGGGCACGGTGGACATCACGGTGGTTGGCCCCGGCGGCACGTCGACCACGTCGGCGGCCGACCACTTCACCTACAGCGCGCCCTCGGCGCCGACGGTCACCGCGCTCAGCCCGACCTCGGGCAGCACGGGCGGCGGCACCGTCGTCATCCTCACCGGGACCAACTTCACGGGGACCACCGGCGTCAAGTTCGGGGCAGTCCCAGCGACGATCTTTTTCATCAATTCCGCCACGACGATTACGGCGGTGGCGCCGTCGCAGGCGGCGGCGACCGTCAACGTGACGGTGACAACCGCGGCCGGCACGTCGGCGACGGGTGCGGGCAACCAGTTCACCTACACCGCGGCCGCGGCGCCGTCGATTACCAGCCTGTCGCCCAATGCCGGCAAGACGGTCGGGCTGATTCAGCTCCTCATCAACGGCAGCAACCTCAGCGGGGCGACGACCGTCAGCTTCGGCGGCACGGCGGTCAGCTTCCTGCCCGTCTCGAACACGGTCCTGATCGCCACGGTGCCGGCCCACGCCTCCGGAAGCGTCAGCGTGACCGTGACCACCCCCAGCGGAACGTCCAGCGGGGTGACGTTCACCTACTCCTCCAACACGGCGCCGACCGCCGCCGCCGACACCTACTCGGTCGGCTCCAGCGGCACGCTGACGGTGTCGGCGGCCTCGGGCGTGCTCAGCAACGACAGCGACGGCAACGGTGATCCGCTGTTCGTCAGCTGGTACAGTGCTCCCTCGCACGGCAACCTCGTGATGAACGGCGATGGCTCGTTCACCTACGTCAGGAACGCGGGCTACTCGGGCGGCGACAGCTTCACGTACAAGGCCAGCGACGGCCTCGCCGAGAGCGGCAGCGCGCCGGTGACCATCCAGATCGGCTTCCCGGAGCACGCCGCCGGGGGTGAGCTGCCGCGGCAACCCGGGGTAGCCGACCTGACGGCAGACGCCCTGCGGCCGATCGTCGATGCGGCGATCCAGCGTTATGCGGAGGCGGGAGTCGATGCGGCGGGCCTCGCCATCCTGCGGGCCGAGCCGGTCCAGATCAGGGACCTGTCCGGCGACCTGCTGGGCCTGACAATTCCCGATGGCATCGTCCTGGACAGCGACGCGGCAGGCTACGGCTGGTTCGTCGACGCCACCCCGGGCGACGACGTCGAGTTCAGCGCCGGCGGCGGCACGGTCCTCCGCGCGACCAGCGGAGCGGCGCTTGGCCGGATGGACCTGCTGACGGTCGTCACGCACGAACTGGGCCACCTGCTGGGCCGTCCGGACCTTGACGCGGCGGTGTACGGCAATGACATCATGGCCGACAGCCTGGCGCCGGGCGTGCGGCGGCTGCTGCAGGAGGCCCGGCCCGATGCGGCGGGCACGCTCGCGGCCATCGCAAGCCTGCCTCCGCGCCTCGATGCCGATCGTCCGCTGGCGGTGTTGTCGCTGTCGGCCGCGGTTGCCTCGGTTTGGGGAGCGCGTCAGGGTTTCCTCCTTGGCGAAGGGGCCTGGTCGATCCCCGCCGCTCCGCCCAACCCCGGCCCGAGCCCCCAGCCCAGCCGGAGCAGCAGCGACCTGCTGCTTGGCAGTGTGGACGGCCTGATCAGCGCGTTGCAGGCGCCCGCCCTCCGCGACAGCGACCTTGTCCATGTGCTGGGACGCTGGGGCACCGAGGACGAGGACCACCCGGTCGCGGACACCATGCCCCAGGACACGCAACAGAAAGATACCGCGTCGGAGACGGTCTCCTTTGCGAGCGGGGACCACCCTGTGCGGGACTGGCTCTTCGCCCATCCCGAAGACGCCGATGTCCTGCTGACGAGCGTCCTGCCGAACTGACAGGGCGTGACACATCGGTCCGCCCCGGTTCCGGAACGCCCCTCCGCGCCAGGGAATTGGCGCAGGGGGCAGGGATCACCCCAGGGACGGGCGAACCGTCCGTTTTCCACCCGGCACTTGAGCGCCTCCTGCGCGTGCCAGGCGCTCGATCGTCGCCCGGACGGTTCGCCTTGCGGCCGACCGCCGCTCACGCTATACACCCTTCCCTGCATGAGAACGATCGGCTGAGGCCCGAGGTCCGTGCCAAGGTGGGCATCGGTCTCGCCGCGAGGAGCCCGCGGCAGGGGCTCGTATCCCGTTCAGGGAGGGGAAGAGGATGCGCGAGCAGAAAAAAGAATCGAACCCGGCGGGCAAGCGCTGGCGCCGGCCGCTGATGTTCGCCCTGGCCTGGTTCGGCGTCGCAGGCGCCTGCTACTGCTGGGGACGCTACGGCAACCTGCCCAAGGCAGTCGCCGAGCCGACCCCCGGCCGTGCCGTCGTCCAGGAGGTCGCCTCCGAGCGGCCCCCCGCGGACTACTCGCGCCGGCCGGTCGCCTTTATCTTCGACAACATCCCGATCACCCGCGAGGAGTTAGGCGAGTACCTCATCCTCCGCTTCGGCAAGGAGCGGCTCAAGAACCTGATCAACAAGCGCATCATCGACCAGGTCGCCCACCAGCGCGGCCTCGACGTGACCGCCACCGAGATCAATGCCTCGCTGCAGGCCGACGCCGCCGCGCTGGGCGTCACGCCCAAGGAGTTCACCGACCAGATCCTCAAGCGCTACGGCAAGACGCTCTACGAGTGGAAGGAGGACGTGATCCGGCCGCGACTGATCATGGAGAAGATGTGCCGCGCCCGCGTCGCCGTGACGCGCGAGGACCTCGCCGAGGCCTATGACGCGAAGTACGGCGAGAAGGTCGACTGCAAGATCATCATGTGGCCCAAGGCCGAGAAGAAGATCGTCCTCGATCAAATCTGGCCGCGCATCCGCAACAGCGAACAGGAGTTCGACCACTTCGCGCGTCTGCAGGTGAGCCCGAGCCTGGCGGCCGTCGGCGGACATATCAAGCCGATCGGCCATCACACCACCGGCGAGGAGCGGCTGGAGAAAGTGATCTTCAGCCTTCGGCCGGGGGAGGTCAGCGAAGTGCTCGACCATCCCGAGGGGCTGGTGGTCGTCAAGTGCCTGGGCCATGTCCCCCCGGACACCTCCGTCTCGCTCGACCAGCGCCGCGGCGAGTTGGAGAAGGAGGTCTTCGACAAGAAGGTGACGATGGAAATCGGCAAAATGTTTCAGCAGCTGCAGGCCCAGGCCCATCCGCAGAACCTGCTCGAGCCGACGGTCAACGTCGCGGAGGATACCGAGCGGCTGCTGAACGCGACACAGGGCATGAACACCGCCCCGCGCGCCGTCCAGGCTCCGCCGTCGACCGCCGCCCCGGTCACCAGCGGTACGCCGAGCAGCGTCGCGCCGCCGAGCGTCCCGGAGCCGCCGAACGCCCCTCCGCCGGCTCCGTCCGGGCTCACGCCGACCGGCGGCACGAAGTAGCAGGCTTTATCAGGGAGGAGGGCATCGTCCCGGTAGTCAGCCCCGAGGAGGCGATCGTCAATAGCCCGGGGCGTCAGCCCCGGGAACAGAACCGTCAACCCTGCTTCTTCAGCCCTGAAGGGACGACAGAAACCGGACGCGATCACGCTCCCTGCCGCCCCGTTGGGGCTCCTTCGCGGGGCCCTGCTGTCGGACCAGGGGCTGACGCCCCGGGCTAAATAGCTGCACACAAAGGGGAAAGTGCTTCGTGGCCGGGGCTGAGTCCGCGAAGCCCCGGACTGCCCCGGGGCTTCGCGGACTCAGCCCCGGCCACGAAGCACCTGCGCCACCTGGCACTTTCCCCCTTGGGGGGAGCTAGCACCAAACGGTAGAGGGAGGATTGTCTGTAACCAATCGAACGCTACGGTGTGTGCCATGCTTTCGCGGCCCCCAGGGTCAACGTCTGGGCGAAACCAGCGCGGGCCGCGAAAGCATGCCACCCCCGTTGCCGGTCCTTCTTCACACCAAAGCCCCCAACTACCGTTTGGTGCTAGTTAGAAAAGGGGCGCGCGGCTTCCCCGCCTCCTCGGCGTTCTAAAAAGTCATTTGGCCAGTGATGTAGGCATTGGCCAGGCGGCACATCTCGGAGTTCAGCTCAAAACCGATGAAGTTGTGCCCCAGTTGGAGGGCCGCCTTGCCTGTGGTCCCGCTGCCCATGAAGGGGTCCAACACCACTCCCGGCTTCTCCGAGGCAGCGGCCTCGATGCAGCACAGGGGAAGATCGAGGGGAAAGGTGGAGCAATGGGGGGTCTTATTGGGTGTCTGTAACAGCTTCCAGACAGAGCCGACGGGCGGCTTCACCTGGAAAGAGTGTTGCTCGGACTTCGCGAAGATAGAGATGCCTTCGTGCTTGCGATGGGGACGGCGGCAAATTCCCTCGGGCAGCGGCCTTGCCTTTTCCCAGATCACCTCACCTCGGAATAAAAAGCCTTGGTCACATAACGCGATCACGATGCGGTAAGGGATGGCGAGCAGGTTGCCGTACTGCAGCCATTTGCTGTCGCGCCGCACGAACGCTCTCCTTCGCCCCCGGTTCTTGGTGTAGGCGGAGTTCGTCTTCGGCAGGCCAGTGCCGTTCGCGCCCAAGGAACTGTATGCGTAATCCTCAAAGCGCCAGTTGATGGGCGTGTTATAGGAATCGCCGATGTTGAGCCAGAAGGTTCCGCTCGGCTTCAGACAGCGCATCACCTCAGTCAGTACTTCTGTCAGGTTGCGCACATAATCGCGCGGATCCTCTTCCAGTCCGATGCCGCCGTTGCCCCTCTGCCCCCAGTAAGGGGGTGAGGTCACCGCCACGTCGATGCAGTCCGCAGGCATCTTGCGCAGGGCCGTCAAGCAATCGACAGCGTGAACCGTATTCAGTGCCCACGGTCCAAGCTTGGTCGAAGTATCGCGAATCGTCGAAGAAGTTACCTGCGGTGGTGTGGCGTGGCCGCCGTCCAGGTCGAAAAGTGTCGCGGTGTCCGAGTTGCGCTGAGCCATAGGTATGCCCCAGATGCGCGAAGACAACTGCACATGCGCCCATTATACCTAGCGCTGCGCCTCTTTCTAGATCAGTTTGCTCATTTGATGGAAGTGCGCTGCACTTTGATTTATCGTCAGTGGGAGGCAGGTTCCATCAGGGGAAGTCTTGCTGGAGTGCCCGGCCGCCTCACCTCCGCACACGTTACCTCGCGAGGCGCAGGGCGAACCGGGCATCGTCGGTCGGGGGTGCCTCGTACGACAACAGCGAAGTCGCCGCTTACTCCACGCGCAGGAACTCGCCGCGCTTCTCGAGCCAATCGGCATACACCAGGCGGAGCGCCTCGTCCCACGGGTCCGCCTCGAGCGCGGCCAGGAAACCTTGCTCGTCTTTCATCTCGCATCCTCCTACTCGCGGGTGATGGTCAGGCTGTCCTTGACCTTCCAGGTGTAGCCGGGCTTTCCGTTGACGGGGTGGATCGTGTAGGCGACGCCCCTGACCATCTTCGCGCGCTCCTCCGGCGGGATGAGGACCGCTATCTCACGCAGGTCTTTCGACTCCCAGGTGATGAAGCTCATCTGCACGAACCCCTTGACGTCCTTGTGGCCCTTGGCGCGAAAAACGATCGCCGGGTCGGCTCGCCGCATGAATTCCTTGTACTGAAGATGGTCCCGGCCCGGGAACCACTCTTCGCCGTGGATCATCAACCCTCCCGAGTTGACGTACTGCTGCCACTCCGGGAGACCCTTCAGCGCGTCCGGCGTCCCCTTCGAGCCGAGCCAGTAGGCCCGCGTAATCGTCACGTGCTTGTGCTCCTCGATCGGCGCCGGCGGGTTCGGTATCCGAGCGTGCTTGCCGAAGTGATCGGCGACTTCCAGGCAACGATACGGGTTCGAGTGGGGGAAGTTCTTGTCGCGCTGCCCCAGGGCGTAGCGGCGGCCCCACGTCTGGGCTAGCCCGGCCTCGCTCAGATCGCGGAACGTGTGGACATGAACCATCAGCCCAAGAGAATGACGATCCAAAATGTTTGCCCCGAGCGTCGTGTAGTTCAGCCGCCGCCAGCGCTTGCCGACGAAGACCTCGGTGAATGTATGGGCCGTAAAGGAATTGCCGCCGGCCAGCGCTCCCTCGTAGGCGACCTTGCGAACACTGTGATGCTTCATGCCTTTCTTGAGCATGTCGCGCTGTTCCTGGTCGGAGCCATCGACGACAGGGATGGCGACGATCATCCGCGTCGGGATGCCGAGAGCCCGCAGGACCGTCGCCTGGTAGACCGCAAAGGAGGTACACGTCCCGTGCGACTTGTTCCGGAACATCTCGCGGCCCAACAACTCGTGCTCGAACTGCTCCTGAACGGACCAACGCGCGTCGCCCCTGTCCTTCTCGAACGCCTTCTCCAGTCCGGGCAGGACCTCCGGCTTTCCCTTTGGGAAGTGGACGTAGTACGTGCAGAACTGGTAGCGATACTTCGAGGACGACATCAGCCATCGCGAAACGCGCTCGACCAGCTCCTTGTCGCTCAGATCGTTAAACTCCTGAAACGGGGGGGAGGAGCTTGCTCAACACCAGGTGCGTCGGCAGGTAGATGCAGACGGGCAGGAAGAGCATCAGTCCAAAGAGGAAGCGCGGCGCGGCCAGCCATTCCGGCGGGTCCTCCTCGCCAAGACCGAAGACCCAGTTGATGTTGGCCTTCCGCGTGGAGACGAAGTAGCACACGGGCAGCACCACCCAGCAAACGATCGTCTGGGCGGCCAGGGCCCGGCGGTCGTAGCCGAGCCGCCACACCAGCCAGAAGAGCAGCGGCGGCAGCCACAGATGGAACAGCGACAGGCCACGCAGGTACAGGGGAAGTTTCGGGTCGAACATGTAGGCGCTCATACCGAGCGGGCTCTTGCCGAGGACCAAGGCAAGCAGGAAGTCGAGCACCCACGCCGTCTCCAGCAGGCCGACCGACAGTACCTGCACGCTTGCCAGGAAGCCGTTTTCCAGCCAGAGGGCAAGCAACAGGACGAACAGGGCAATGTCGGAGAACCAGAGGAAATTCGCCGGACCGTGGTCTCTCCAGTAGATTGGGACCAGAACGGCGAGGAAGGCGGTGTGAAAGAGCTTCAGCCAGAGCGGCACGCTGGGCGATTTCGGCGACGGCAGCAGGAGGCGATTGGTGCTCACGTCAGCCAGGCCACCGCGACAGAGAAAAAGGGGGGGCCGCTCTCGATGGTTATAGACAGGTGGAGAGGCACGGGCCAGCCGGGGAAAAATGATGCGCCAACTTGAGCACCGCCGGGCGGGGTGATAGGATAATCAAAACGGTAGCACCTCCTCCGGCGAGCCTGCGCTGGTCACACCGTCGCCTCCTGCCTTCGCGGCGACAACCTTGGCTCGCCTCCTGGGAGCGTCACATTCCGGCGCGCACTCGGGTAACTCTCCCGCCCTCCGTGCGCTTTCCGTGCAGGTTTACCGATGAGCAAGGACCCCAGGAACATCGATCCCGATGATTTCTTCGCCGAAACGCGCATGAGCTTCGGCGACCACATCGAGGACCTGCGCGTCCATCTGTGGCGCGCCATCAAGGGCTTCTTCTTCGCCTGCATCCTCGGCTTCTTCCTCGGCCCTTACGTGCTCCACTTCATCGCCAAGCCGGTCGAGGAGCAACTTCAGGCCTTCTACGACCGCCGCGTCGAGGACGTTAAGAGGAAGGCCATCGAAGGTAACGACACCGACATCCGCAAGGCGAATGAGGCAAGTGACTGGTTCCAAACGGCCCACCCCGCCAAGCAGTTCCAAATGCTCGCCCAGGGCAAGTTCAACGAGGCGAACGAGTTCGAGAAGCCGGAAGCCAACGAGGACATCCCCGTCGTCAAGCTGTGGACGCGCAACATCAACCCGGTAGAGGTCGCCATCGCCAACTACAAGGCGCAGCAGACGATCGGCAAGCGGCCGGCCCTGTCAACGCTGAACGTCCAGGAGGCCTTCATGGTCTACCTGAAGGTGTCGATGGTGACCGGCTTCGTGCTCGGCAGTCCGTGGATCTTCTTTCAAATCTGGGCGTTTGTCGCCGCGGGCCTGTATCCACATGAGAAGCGCTACGTCCACGTTTACCTGCCGCTGAGCCTGGGCCTGTTCCTCTTCGGCGTGCTGATTTGCGAGTTCTTCGTGATGCCCAAGGCGGTCGAGGCGCTCTTGTGGTTCAACGAGTGGCTCGGCCTGGAGCCTGAAATGCGGCTCAACGAGTGGCTCGGCTTCGCGATCATGATGCCGGTTGTCTTCGGCCTGTCGTTCCAGACGCCGCTGATCATGCTGTTCCTCAACCGCATCAGCATCATGTCCGTCGACTCCTACCGCGAGAAGCGGCGCCTCATCTGGTTCTTGATGGCCGTCTTCGCGGCCGTCATCACGCCGTCGACCGACCCGGCGAGCATGCTCTTTCTGTGGGTGCCGATGTGCCTGCTGTTCGAGCTTGGCATCTGGCTGTGCCTGATGTCGCCCACCCCGTCCCCGGAAGCTCTCGACGAGTCCGAGGAGGAAGAAAGCCTCATTGAGGTCTGAGGAAGTCAGCCTTGAGCGTTGGTTCTGTTTTTCTGGTCGGCGCCGGTCCTGGCAACGCTAGCCTCGTAACGCTCCGTGGCGTCGAGTGCCTGGCCTGCGCCGATCTCGTCGTCTACGATCGGCTGGTGCCGGCGCGTGTGCTAACCTTCGCGCCGGCGAGCGCCGAGAAGGTGTGCGTCACCGATCTCGCCGGGTCGCATCCCGAGCGCGGGCCGCTGGTCCTCGAGCGCATGATCGCAGCAGCGAGGCAGGGCCGCTGCGTCGTGCGTCTCAAGGGCGGCGACCCGCTCGTGTTCGGCCGCGGCGGCGAGGAAGCCGAGGCGCTCCACCATGAAGGCATTCCCTTCGAGATTGTTCCCGGCGTGACGGCGGCGCTCGGAGCCGCCGCCTACGCCGGCATTCCGCTCACCGACCGCCGCTGCGCCAGTGCCGTCGCTCTCGTCACCGGGCACGAAGACCCCGCCAAGCCCGACAGCGCGCTCGACTGGGAGGCGCTGGCGCGCTTCCCCGGTACGCTCGTCTTCTATATGGGCATCGGCCGGCTGGAGAAGATCGCACAATCGCTGCTCGATCACGGCAAGCCGCCCGAGACGCCGGCCGCCCTCGTCCAGTGGGCGACGCTCGGCCGGCAGCGCACCATCGAGGCCCCGCTCGGCGATCTCGCTCGTGCCGGTCGCGCTGCTGGCGTCATCGCTCCGGCGCTCACCATCGTCGGGCCGGTCGTCGCCTTCCGCGAACAGGTGTCCTGGTTCGAGAAGCTGCCGCTGTTCGGGCGTCGCGTGTTAGTGACGCGACCCGCCCAGCAGTCCGCCGATCTGGTCCGAAAGCTCGAAGAGCTGGGGGCGATCGTCCATGCTCTGCCGGCGGTGCGAGTCGGCGAGCCGGCCGACTGGGGCCCGGTCGACGCGGCCCTTGCTCGCCTTGGCGACTATCAATGGCTGGTCTTCACCAGCGTCAACGGCGTCCATGCGTTCGTCCGCCGGCTGCGCACGACGGAACTCGACCTGCGGGCGCTGGGGCATATCCGCCTGGCTGCTATCGGGCCGGCCACGGCCGACGCGCTGCGCACGTACTATCTCAAACCCGATCTCGTCCCGCAGGAGTATCGCTCCGAGAGCCTGGTCGCCGCGCTGGCCGAGCGCGTCGCCGGGCAGCGCGTCCTGCTGGCCCGTGCCGACCGTGGCCGCGAACTACTGCGCGAGGAGCTGGCAAGGATCGCGAGCGTCGACCAGGTGGCCGTGTACTCTCAGGAAGACGTCCCGGCAGCTGACGGCGCCGTGCTCGATCTGCTACGAAACGGAGAAATGGACTACATCATTCTGACTTCGTCGAATATTGCTCGGTCGCTGGCTCGCCTGCTCGCCCCCGAGGCTCACGCTGCCATCCGCGACGGCCGGGTGCGTGTGGTCAGCATCAGCCCTGTGACCAGCGCCGCGGTGCGCGAGCTAGGCTGGCCCGTTGCAGCCGAGGCCCGTGTCTACACGATGGAGGGCGTCCTCGAAGTGCTGGTCGACCTCGCCCGCCGCGAACGTTAAACGTTCAACGTTAAACGTCGAACGTCCAACGACTTGAGTTCGACGTTCAACGTTCGACGTTCGACGTTCGACGTTCAAGTTGCTCGCCCAGCTCACGCAGCAGCCCGACCACTTCCTCGACGTCGGCCGCCGTCGTGCGCCAGTTGACGAAACAGAACTCGAAGCACCCCGCTTCCTCCAGCAGCCGCTGTCCGTACTCCGCCAGTAGGCAGCAGTGCTCGACAAGGCGGCGGAACCAACTCAGTCCCAACACCTGCACCGACAGCCAGATCTTCAGCGACCGGAAGCGCCGCGTCAGAGCGATGCCGTAGTCGGCGAAGTTGACCTGGTCCTCCGCCGGCTCGACGTCCTGCATGTACTCGGGCCGCATCGCGAACGTCTGCCCCAGCAGCCGCCCGTCCCGGACCAACACGCAGCCGGACTCGAAGGTCTGCCCGAACCACTTGTGCGGATCGAGCGTCAGCGAGTCGGCCGCACCGATTCCTTCCAGCAGCGCCTTCCCCTCGGGCGTCAGGACCGCCACCCAACCATAGGCGGCGTCGACGTGAAACCACAACTGCTCGCGCCGGCAGAAGTCGCCCAGCGGCGCCAGTGCGTCGACGGCCCCCGTGTTGGTGGCGCCCGCGTTGGCCACCAGTGCCCACGGCCGTCTCCCCTCTTCGCGATCGCGCCGGATCAATTCCGCCAGGGCGTCAATCCGCAGGCGATAGCGCCCGTCGGTCGGAACGGGCCGCACCTGGTCGGGCCGCAATCCCATCACGCGGGTCGCGCGGTCCACCGACCAGTGCCGCTGCTCCGTGACGTACAGAACGGCCCGCGCCCTTTCCTCGAACGACAGCGGTTCACGGGCAGTCACCAGGGCGGTCAGGTTCGCCTCCGAGCCGCCGGCGGTCAGCACGCCCCTCGCCGAGGCCGGACAGCCAAGCAACTCCTTGAACCAGTCGAGTACCAGCAGCTCGACCTGTGAGGGTGCCGCCGACTCCAGCCAGACACTGCCGAAGAAGTTGGTGCCGGCACAGAGCACTTCGCCCAGCACCGAGAGGAACGACGGAGCGCTGGGGATGAACGCCAGGAAACGCGGGTGGCTGGGCCGGAAGGCGTGGGAGGCTATCTTCTCCTCGAAGTCGCGCAGCACCGCGGCGAAGTCCCGCCCTGACTCCGGTGGGGGACAGCGCAGCAGGGCCTCCAGCTCGGCGCGCGTGCCGGTGTGGCCGACGGGCTGGTCCGCCAGCGTGGCCAGGTGACGGACCACCCAGTCCATCGCCTGCCGGCCGAGGGCCTGCATCTGGCCGGCGTCGGGGTGGGGCAGCGGGGCAGCGCAGCGGTCGCGCAGCGCGTTAGAAGGTGTGGTCAATCGTGGTGGGCCTTGCGGTGGTGCTCGGCGATGCGGTCCGGCGAGATGTGCCAGCCGCAGTCCTCGCAGGTGGGGGCTTTCTCGTAGCAGCCGCCGCAGTACAGCGGGCCGCCGAGGAAGAACTGCTCCAGTCGGGTGCGATCCTCGTCGCCCAGCTCGCCGGCATCGGCGGGCAGGTGGAGCTGACTGCCGCAGCCGTCGCAGTCGCGGGCGCTGAGCTGCTTGAGCAGGGGAACGTAATGGTCGTGGACGCCGCGCGGCACCACGCCCTTGCCATTGCACAGGGGACAGGCGCGGCCGAGCTGGGCCTCGATCGCCTTGCGGATGAAGGCGCTCTTGTTGGGCAACTTGTTGAGCAGGTCCGCCAGCTCCTTCTCGACCTTGAAGGCGACCACCTCACTCTTTTGCGGTCGCGGTTTTGGCGGTCGGCGCGACATGACAACCTCTTGACCGGGCGACAGCTTAGCTCCACTTTCTTCAGTGTACCGCAGCGCGAAGACCCTCTGCAAGGGGTCAGGGGTCAGGGGTCAGGGAAGACAAATGCCCTTCTTCCCTGACCCCTGACCCCTGACCCCTGACCCCTTGCTGGCGTATCATGACTGTTGTAAGGAAAGCGGTCGCAGAGGGGCTGTTGGAACCTGTCTGGCCCGGGATACATGCCGTCTGTTGGTGAGAATCTTCTCACCAGCATTTCGAGAACCGCTGGCCAGCCAGCGGTTGCGCCCCGAACCGAGCCTTCAAGCAAACCCGAGGCCGCCCCCTCAACGGAAGCCGCTTTCCTTGCTGCCGTCTCAATAAGTTAGGGTCTTGAAGACCCCTTGAGGGGCCTGCCATGCCTGAGGCGCCTGTCACCCGGCCCAGCCTTCTGGTGCGCCTGCGGAGCGCCGCGGACAGCGACGCCTGGCGGGAGTTCGTGCTCCTGTATGCCCCACTCGTTTACGGGCTGGCCCGCCGGTAGGGCCTTCAGGATGCCGATGCGGCGGACGTCACTCAGGAGGTCTTTCAGAGAGTCAGCGCTGCCATCAAGAACCTGGACTATGATCCTCGCCGCGGCTCCTTCCGGGGCTGGCTCTTGACGCTGACCCGAAACGGCCTGCACGACTTTCTGACCCGACGGGGTCGCCCGCCTGTGGCGCCTGCCGGACGTGCCAGAGCCAGAGCCGGCGCCCTCTCCTTGACGAGCTGCCCCCACGTCCCTGCCTCCATCTCCTGCACCCGCGCACCCGACGCGGGCCCTTCCTGACCGCCCTCCACCCGCCGTCACCCGCCTCGGCCTGACGCGCCGGCGAGCCTCTGCGCACCCGCCCCCGACGGTCCGAAAAAAACGGGCGGCGTGTTAGGTCCGAGCCGCTGGGGGGGTATTAGTTATTGTCGAGCCCACTTACCTGCCGTCCAATCCGTGCAGCGATCCGTGGGAAGGGCGTCCAGCACAACGGCGACGCACCGCGGTAGCGGCTCGAGAGGACTGCCCAAAACGGTTCCCTGTAACGTTCATCAGCCAACGTCCTCCGGGGGATTCCCTGGAGAGGCGCCCGGGAAGCGTTCGCGCGCCGGCCGGCTGGCACCCCGTAGGTGCCGGCACGCCCTCGCTGCGGGCCTTCAGAACCTTTTTTTCTCAGAAAGGACTCCGATGCTTCCGACTCTCCTCCGCCGCCTGGGAAAGCTGACCTCCCGCTCGTTTCGCCGCAAAGGCCGTCCGGCCCGTCCGCACCGGGCCTGGGCCTCGTTGCAGTTGGAAAGGCTCGAAGACCGGATCAACCCAGCCGACTTCTCTCGCTTTGCCCTCGCCACCCCGCTGGTCGGCGACACGCTCGTGCAATACGGCTTCCTCCTCGACAGTACCTCAACCTGGTACACGTGGACCGCCCAGCACAGTGGCCCCGTTCAGTTCAACACCTTCACGCACAATCCGAGCCCCATCGACACCACCCTGGACGTCTACACCGGCGACAGTCCCGAGGGCCTGACGCCGGTGGCGAGCAACGACGACGCCGGAGGCACCCTCGAAAGCCAGGTCGTCTTCAACGCCACGGCCGGCACCACCTACCGCATCGCCGTCTCAGAATCAGCGAAAGTCACCCCGTCTGCAGGCTTTCAAGAGTATCAAATCAACCTGTTCACCAATGACCACATCGCCTCCGCCGCCGAATACACCACCCTGGGCCTGGCGGTGTCCCCGACCAACATGGGTGCCACGGGTCTATGGCAACGTCCTGACCAACGACTTCGACCCGGACAACACCGACGGTATCCCAGGGAACGAGGAGACGCTGACCGTCACTGGCTTCATCTCCACCAGTGCCCACGGGGGGAGCGTGAGCGTGGCGGCCGACGGCACCTTCACCTACACGCCCCCGGCAAACTTCTCCGGCACCGACACCTTCAGCTACACCCTCAGTGACGGTCGCGGTGGCACGGCCACCGGCACAGTCGCCGCCACTGTCATCGCCGTCGCCGACGCGCCCAGCCTGAACGTCGCGAACGCCTCGGGGAACGAAGGAGCGTCCATCCCGTTGAACATCAGCGCGGCCCTGACGGATACCGATGGTTCGGAGACGCTGGCGATGAATCCGGGTGGACGATAATGCCAACGTCACGCTGGCCGTGAGGGCGATGTCCACGGAGAGTTCCAACGGCAGCACCGCGTCCACCACGCTCCCCCTGGCCGTGACGGTCGCCAACGTCGCGCCGACCGCGACGCTGGCCAACAACGGCCCCGTCAACGAAGGCAGCCCTGTCACTATCTCCCTGGGCAGTCAGACCGATCCCTCCACAGCCGACACGGCGGTGGGATTCCACTACGCCGTGGCCTGGGACGGCGGCTCGCTGGCCGGGACGACCTACGCCAACAGTGGCAGCAGTCCCTCGATGAGTCACACCTTCGATGACGGCCCGGGAGACTACACGGTACGGGTGCGGATCATTGACAAGGACAATGGCTTCACCGAGTACACCACCGTGGTCTACGTGGATAACGTGCCGCCGATGGTCAGCCTCTCCGGTCCGGCGAGCGCCGTCCGCGGTCAGACGTGTACCTTCACCCTGCAAGCCACGGATGTCTCCGCCACGGACCAAGCGGTGGGCTTCGTCTATGCGATCGACTGGGGCGACGGCTCGACTCAGACCCTCTCTCGCACCGCCGGCAATGGCATGGGCACGACCGCGGACCACATCTACAGCACGACCGGCACGTACACCGTGCAGGTGACGGCCACCGACAAGGACGGTGGCGTCAGCAGCATGGCGACTGGCTCCATCACGATCCAGGCGGTGGGGCTCCAGGGCGGCACGCTGGTGGTCGGCGGCACGACGGACACGGACACCCTGCGCTTCACCCCGACCAGCAACGGAGACATCCAGGTCACGATCAACAATGTCGATCAAGGGACCTTCACCGGCCTCACCCGGCTGGTCGCCTACGGCCAGGCCGGCGACGACATGCTGCTGGCGGCTGGCGTCACCATTCCGGTCGAGCTCTATGGTGGCGACGGCAACGACCTCCTCAAGGGCGGCAACAGCTCCAACATCCTGGTCGGCGGCGCCGGCGACGACCTGTTGGTAGGCGGCACGGGACGTGATCTGCTGATCGGCGGCGGTGGGGCTGATCGCATGATAGGCAACGGCGGCGACGACCTGCTGATCGGCGGCACCACCGCCTTCGACAACGACGCCGCTGCCCTGGCGGCTATCATGGCCGAGTGGACGTCGAATCACGACTACGCCACGCGGATCGCCAACCTGACCGACACGGGTACCGGGCTGCTGAGCCGTCTCAATGGCAACTACTTCCTGCTGGACAGCGGCACCAGCCAGACGGTCTTCAACGACAGTTCCTCCGACATGCTGACCGGCGGCCTGGGCTCCGACTGGTTCTTCGTCGGCACGGCGGACAAGGTCACCGACCTCAGCGCCCTCGACCAGGCATTCATCTTCGGGCTGTGATCGGCCTGGCAACGAGCCCCCGGGCGCTGGCCGTTGTGGCAGCGCCCGGGCAAGTCGACGGGAAACGAGAACTGCTCGCGCCGGCAGAAGTCGCCCAGCGGCGCCAGCGCGTCGACGGCCCCCGTGTTGGTGGCGCCCGCGTTGGCCACCAGCGCCCACGGTCGTCTCCCCTCCGCGCGGTCGCGCCAGACCTCCTTGAACCAGTCGAGCACCAGCAGTTCGACCTGTGATGGTGCCGCCGCCTTCAGCCAGACACTGCCAAAGAAGGGGTCAGGGGTCAGGGAAGACAAAGGCTCTTCTTCCCTGACCCCTGACCCCTGACCCCTTGCTGGCGTATCATGACGGGGAAAGCCTGCACAGCACAGGGAAGGATCGAACGATGGCAACAACCACGGACGTCCTCGTCGTCGGCGGCGGCGTGATCGGCTGCAGCATCGCCTTCCACCTGGCGCGGCGCCGGGTCGGCCGTGTCGTGCTGCTGGAGAAGGCCTACCTTGGCGCCGGCTCCAGCGGCAAGTCCGGGGCGATCATCCGCCAGCACTACTCGAACGCCCTGACCGTTGCGATGGCCCGGAAGAGCCTCGCCGTCTTCGAGCACTTCCCCGACGCGGTCGGCGGCCCGCCAGTTTTCACGCGCACCGGGATGGCGATCGTCGTTAACGAGCGCGACCGTGCCGGCCTAGAGGGCAACCTGGAGTTGCAGCGCGGCCTCGGCGTCGATGTCCGCCTCGTCACCGCCCAGGAACTGACGGAGATCGACCCGAACGCCCACCTCGGCGAGGACGAGCTGGCGGCGTTCGAGAGCGAGGCGGGCTATGTCGAGTCGGTCCAGGTGGTCGCCTCGTATGCCGACTCTGCCCGCCGCGCCCGCGCCGACGTTCGCCTGGGCGTCGAGGTCAAGGCGATTCTTACCGACAAGGGTCGCATCACCGGCGTCGAGACCAACGAGGGGACGTATGAATGCGGGACCTTGGTGCTGGCGACGGGACCGTGGGCGGCACAGCTGGCGCGCACCCTGAAATTGAACCTGCCGGTGCAAGCGTGCCGTACGCAGGTGGCGCTGTTCCGCCGCCCGCCGGACTGTGGCCGGCGCGGCGTCGTCTACGGCGACTTCGTACAGGGCATCTACTTCAAGCCAACGCATGGCGAGATGATCCACGCCGGCAGTCTTGCCGGCGAGGAGGTGAACGATCCGGTCGACCCCGACCACTACAACGAGGCGGCTGACGGGCCGTGGCTGCCGCAAGTCCGCCAGCGCCTGGGCCGCCGCTATCCGGCGATGCACCGCGGCTACGGTCGGGGCGGCTTCGGCGCCCTGTACGGCATCACTCCCGACTGGCATCCAATCCTCGACCGTCTGCCGGGTCTCGAGGGCGCTTACTGTGCCGTGGGCTTCAGCGGCCACGGCTTCAAGTTATCGCCGATCGTCGGACAGCTGATGACCGAGCTGATTGTCGACGGCAAGGCGAGTGTCCTCGACATCGCTCCGCTGCGGTTGTCGCGCTTCGACGAGAATGATCTCGTGAAGACGCCCTACTCCTACGGCGTCATGGGTTGAGGCAACGATCGAGCCCACAGGTTCCGAGGACCGCTCCGCCCGGCTGGCAAAGAAAAGGAGTCGCAGACCATGACCCTCTACGATCGACTCGGTGGCGTCTACGCCATCGCCGCGGTGATCGATGACTTGATCGACCGGATCATGGACGATCCCCGGCTGAACGCCAACCCCAAGGTCAACGAGGCTCATCACCGGGTTTCGCGCGCGGGGTTCAAATATCTCGTGACCGAGCAGGTGTGTCAAGCCGCCGGCGGGCCGCAACGGTACACGGGCCGGTCCATGTACGATTCCCATGTTCACCTGGACATCACGGAGCAGGAATGGCAGGCGTTCCTCGATGATCTCAAGCAGACGTTCGACCAGTTCGGCGTGCCGCAGGCCGAACGTGCGGAACTCTTGGCCATCGTGGACAGCACCAAGAGGGAAATCGTGTTGCCAAGACAGAAAGGCTAGCCTTCTCCCTCTCCTCCCAGCCGCAGCCTTCCCTGACCCCCCTCGAAACGGAGAAGGGGCCGCGAGCCTCTGGAGACCGCCTCGCGGCTCCCTATCGGGGAGCGACGGGCTCGAACTCGACCCAGCGGGTCTGAACGTCCCGGCTCGTCGGCACCCTCCAGGCCGCTCCGCCCTTCTCCTGCCGGCCTGCCGCAAACGTGTGCGCGGCGCGGCGCTCCCCTTGGCGGTCCGCCCAGGCGAAGGTGACGCGCGTGGCATCCGCGCCGGCGGCACGGTAGACGAGGTGCGCCTCGCAGCGGGCGTAGACCTTGCCGCCGTCGTTCCGAAAGCGGACGCGGACCGTTGAGACCGACTCGCCGTCGACGGCGAGGGAGCCCCAGCAGAAGCTCTGCGACCAGAAGTCGCCCGGCTCGTGACCGCGACGCGGAATCGTCCAGTCCTTGACCACCGGCTTCCAGGTCTTGCCGCCATCGGTCGACGCCTCGATCTGGTACTTGACCTCCGGCCGCGGCGGGTTGCTCGACAGCACGTGGGCAGCGGTGTGGACTTCCAGGACCTTCTCTCCGCGGGGGCAGGTCAGTTCCAGCGTCACGCGCGGCGTGCCGAACCTGCCCTCGACCAGATGCGCCTGGGCCTGTTTCAGATTGGGGCCGGCCGAGACGACCGCCCGGCCGGAGGCGAGGAAACGCACCTCGCTGCCGTTGTCTTTCAGGCGTGGCAGGATCGCCGGATTGGCCTGGCAGATCGTGGTAATGGTCAGGCCCGACTTCGCCAGGACCTTCGCCCCCTCACCCCTACCCCTCTCCCCCTCCGAGGGGGAGAGGGGTAGGGGTGAGGGGGCGTGCAGGCGAAGGAAATACTGACGGTGGCCCTTGACGTGGTCGGTCAGATCCATCCCGTCGCGGAATGCCCCAACATCGTGCCAGGTTTTCCCCCGGTCCGTCGAGACCGACACAGCACAGTCGGCCTTGCCGCGCAGCACCAGGCCGTTGCGGCAGCCGGACTCGTAGACGCCCCACGGTTTGCCGTTCGGCGGAGTCGCGGCGATGAGGTAGGGCGTGGCGAACTCGAAGACCACCTGGCGGTCCGACTCCTCGACGACCCCCTCGCGGTAGTCTCCCCTCGTGAGGTCGGGCTTGTAGACATACACCGCGTTGCCGTAGCGAGCCTGCCCGGGCCGATAGCCCGCGCCGTCGCGCGAACCGCGCATTCGGTCCGGCTGATTCACCCAGGTGTGAGAGCGTTCGGGGCCGGGGATGTTGGCCGTGTTGCTGTTGCGGCCCCAGAAGGCAAAGGTCTTGCCGTCGGCCAGGCCGGGCTGAAGATAGCGTCGCAGCGTCTCGCCGCGGCGGAGGTGGACCATCGGCGGCGGACCGGCGTAACCCGCCAGGTACTCCGCGACGCTATACGAGGCGTACACCCCGCCATCGTCAGGGTGCAGTCCGCAGACGAGCCAGCCGTGCTGTTTCTGGGGCCGGTAGTTGCGATCGGTCAGGCGCTTCCAGTCGCGCATCACTTCCGGGATGGACAGCAGGCCCCGGCCCTCGTCATCGAAGACAACGGTCGAGATGTCGTGGTCGAGCAGCGCCCACTTGCCGTTGCCGTAGGGCCCGCCGGTCAGGAACACCTCGAAGGAATTGTGCCCGTCCACGCCGACGCCTCGGCCCCGGCCGTGGCCAAGGAGGGCCTCCATCTCAGCGGTCCACTGGGAGTGAGTGGTGCCACACAGGCCGAAGCCGTGCGCGAACAGCCCGGTCCAGTATTCGCGCGTGCGCAGGTCGCCCCCTCCCGTGAAGCCGCGGCCCCAGAGGTCCTCGGCCCCCTCCTCGCCGTGAGCGTAATGTGTGTTTCGCCACAGCCAGGAAGCCAGGGCTTTCTGCTCGTTGCTCGTGGGCCGGACGCCGACGACGCGCTGGTAGACCTCGGCCTGGGTGGCAAACAGCCGCTCGAAGGTCGAGCAGGCCAGCTCGCCAGAGTACCAGGGGTGGTCCGTCCGAACCTGGGGATCGCCGACGCCGGCCCGGACCGCGCCGACAGAGACAAGAGCGACCCAGGTGGTGAGAAGAAGTCGTGTACGCATGGCGGTCCCCTTGCGGTTTCCATGTCACGGGAGCGGCTGCGAGCTGCGCAAGTAGGCGAACAGGTCGCGCACCTGCTGGTCGCTCAGGTCCTTCAGTGTCTCCTCGGGCATCACCGAGCGATCGGTCTTGCGCATGTCGTCGATCTGACTGCGCTGGATGAGGATGTTCTGCCCGTCGACGCCGCGCAGCACCACGACGCGGTTGTCCTGGTCGGCGAGGAAGCCGCTGACCACGCGACCGCCCTTCGTCTCGATGACGTAGTTTTCAAACCCTTCGCGGATCTCCGCACTCGGATTGACGACGTTCACCAGCAGGCGGTCGAGGTCGCTGCGCTGGTACGAGGTCAGGTCCGGCCCGACCTGCCCGCCCTCGCCGAACAGCGTGTGGCACTTGCCGCAGTTCTGCATGTAGAGGTTACGGCCCGCGTAGGGGTTGCCCGAACCGTTACGGATCACTTTTGTCAGCTGCTCGATGCGGCGGCGCATCTGCTCCGTCGTCGCTCCCTGAACGTCGCCCCAGTGCTTGCGTACCAGCGACGCCATCTGCTTGTCGTCGTGCAGCAGGATCTTCCGCAGCGCATCGCCGGGCACCAACTTGCGATCAAGCTTGCCCGCATCGACCGCCTTCAGCAGTTCCAGCGCCCACGCCTTACGGCTGGCCAGCAGCGTCTGGGCGACCCCACGCACGCTCTCGGGCAGCTTTGCGTAGAGGCGCACCACCTCGCTGCCGATCTTCGCATCGGGGTACACCTGCAACGCGGTAAGCGCCGCCTGCCGCAGAGCCTCGTCGCGCGACTTCTCGACCAGCGCCAGCAGGACGTGTACGCTGCGCGCCTGCCGCACCTCGCCGAAGATCTGCACGTATTGCAGCCGCTGCCGGCGGTCCGCCTTTTCATTGGCGATGACCTTCAGTGCCTCGCCAGTCGCCTTCTCGTCGCCCTGGCGCACGCGCAGGCCCGGCGAGCCGCCGCCGACTCGCGCCATCACCTTGACCAGTTCGTCGGGCAGGTCAGTCAGTGACCGCCCCTGGAACGCCGACTCGAACCCGGCCATCAGTCGCTTGACGTGCTCCTGGCCGGAGGCCAGCTCCAGCAGCCGGGCGCAGACGAGCAGGTCCTTGCGGTTGCCGGCCTGGGCGAAGCGGCGCATCAGCCTCTCGGCGATGTGCTGCCGCACGATCGGCCGCTCCCAGAGCCCCTTGTCAGCGAAGAGCCCCAGCACCGCGTCGGGGTCGCTGCCGCACTTCGACTCGACCGCCCACCACAGGAGCATCGGAATATGAATATCGCTCACATCCTCATCGCGAGCAAGCAGGTTACGAACGAGGGGGATTGCATCCTTCGCCGGCAGACGCCGGGCGGAGCAGGCAAGCTGACTGCGCGCCTCGACATCACTTTCGCCGCGGGCGCGTTCGGCCAGCTTGCGGGCAACTACCGGCGATACCTTGCGGTCGTCGCAGAGCAGACGGGCCGTCCAGAGCCGCACGTACGGGTCGGCGTGGTCGAGTGTCTTTAGGGCAACCTCGTCGCTGAGCCCGCCGCACAGGTTGAGTGCCCACAGCGATTCGAGAGGGAGCTGCCCGGTGTGGCCCTCGATATTCTGCCGCAGGAGCGGGAGCAGCGAGTTGTCCTTGCGGTCGCCGATCAGGCGCAGGGCCGTCTGGCGGTGCCACTTGTCGGGGTGGGCCAGCACGCCGACCAGTTCGCGGCCGGACAGCTTCGAGTAGTCGAACGGCTTGAGCGGAGCGGCGGCCTTCCCCTTGAGCCGGTAGACGCGGCCGTTGCTGCGGTCGACGCGGCCGGCATAGTGGCTGCTGTGATCGATGCGCTGCTCATAGAGATCGGCAATGTAGAGGGCGCCGTCGGGCCCCGACTTGATGTCGACGGGGCGGAACCACTGGTCGTTGGTCGTGACGGGCCGTGACAGGTCCTTGGTCCGGAACGACGAGCGGTCGCGCATCACCTCGCTGACGACGACCTGTCCCTGCAGCGGTTCGACGCCGAAGAGCTTGCCGCGATACGGCGTCGGCAGCGCCTCGCCGTCGTAGAGGAGGAACGTGTGCGTGAAGCGCGGTACGCTGTGGTGCTTCATCGCCGAGAAGTAGCCGAAGGCGTAGGGGTTGGACAGCGAACCGTGCTTGCTGAAGCCCTTCTGATAGTAGCCACCCTGCACATAGTGGAAACCGCGCGTGTCGCCACCGTTGTAGCCGGAGTAGACGCGGCCCTTGGCGTCGAACTCCAGGCCGAAGGCGTTGCCGCCGCCCTCGGCGAAGATCTCGTAACGGCGACTCTCGGGGTGGTAGCGCCAGACAAGCTGCCCCATCGAGTGAACCGCTTCTTTGTCTCCCGGGCGCTTGACCTGGCCGGTGACGGTGCTGCCCTGGGCGGCGTAGAGCCAGCCATCGGGGCCCCAGCGCAAACTGTTGACGACCGAGTGCGTGTCCTCCAGGCCGAAGCCCTCCAGCAGCACCTCGGGATCGCCGTCGGGCACGTCGTCGTTGTTGCGGTCGGGGTAGAAGAGCAGATACGGCGGATTCAGCACGTACACACCGCCGCGCCCGCGGGCACACGACGTCGCGATACTCAGTCCGTCAACGAAGGTCTTGTGTTTGTCGAAGACGCCGTCGCCGTGCGTGTCCTCGTGAATCGTGATCTTGTCGGCTCCCTTGAAGTGGTGCGGCGGAGGCGGTGGGACCTTGTCGTAGACGGTGCGCAGGTGCTTGTCGCGGCTGACCATCTTGAGGCCGGCGGGATCGGGATATTGCAGGTACTGCATGACCCACATGCGGCCGCGCTCGTCGAAGCTCAACGACAGCGGCTGCCGCACGATCGGCTCGCACAGGGCCGTCTCGATGGTCAAGTCAGCGGGGACGCGGAAGCGCTTGAGCGCCTCGGCGGGCGGGTAGGGGTCGTGGTCGCCCTTGCGGCGGCGGACGTAGCGCTCGACGTCATCGACCTTGTCGACCGTGTCGAACACCGCTCCGCCGACGTCCTCGGGTTTGTCTGCCCCCTTGGCCCACGCCACGTCATCACCGGGACGGGCCTGCCACTTGCCTTCGAGGCGGATGGCTTCCTTGTCGCAGAGGAGGACGGGGGCGGCGATGCTGAAGTTGCTGCGACCGTCATAGTAGTAGACGCGGACGGCGACGAGGTTGTATTCGCCGTGGCGGACGAGCTTGCGCGGAACGCGGTGGCGGGCCGGCTCGGCGAGTCCGCTGCGATAGCGCGGCGGAAAGGTGCCGGCGGCGCCGACCTGCGTCCCGTTGAAGTAGACCGCCCGCGCGTCGTCGACCGGCTCGACGAACAGCTCGACGTCCTTGTCCTTCCACGCCGCCGGCACCTTGACGAGACAGCGATACCAGGAGAAGCCGTCGGGCGAGGCGAGCTTGCCGGTCGGCGGGTTTTTCCAGGTGTCGGGAATGGGAACGAGGTGCCAGTCGCCCTTGCCGGGAGCGGCTTGGAGGCCAGTTAGCACGAGAACGCCGGCGAGGGCCAGCAGGGAAGCGGCGGCCGCAACGGCGACCGTCCGAGTGCGCGGAGAGCGTTGCATGGTCATTGTGGTAGATCCATCGGTGCGGGCGGGGCGGGCGGGATAACAGGCGGGGTGGGAAGATCCCTGTTCGGTCATTGTGGCAGATCGCTCGCCAGCGGCAACCGCATTGTCCCCGGATGTTCCAGCTACTTGTCCCGCATACAATGAAGGAGTCGGCGCAGCCGGGCACGGGAGATAAACTCAAACGCGGCACCAGAGCCTGCGCTGTGGGAGCTGGCTGCTGGGTTTGGTCTTGAGCCAACCATTTGTGGCCCTATTGAGTCCGAGGGATGCCATGTTTCTCGTGGAAGATCAGCGTTTCGGGACCACTCACCTCATATTCACCTGGAAGAATCCACGACAAGACGGGTACACGGGCAATGTAATTGATGACGTCGGCCTCGATTACAACATGGAAGAGGTTCACAGTTGGCCCGACGGTCATGACCGTCCCGAGGTGTGCGTTGGGCGGGCTCCGGACAATCCGAAACACTACAAGGTGTTCAAGTACCTCAGGGACCGAGAGGCAGCTGGCTATCAGCCGGTCACCGGAACTCCTGACGTGTTTGGCTCCTGGTCCGATTACCTCAAATTATGGCACCCTGAAGACCTCCCGGATGAGGACTGGTTCGAGAGTTTGGAGGTATTTGACAAAGCGTCCCGTGAGCGGCGTCAAAGGTCAGAAATGCCTGCCTCGCCGACGGGAACCGATCGAGACGAGGTGGCAGCCTGGTTGGCAAAAACACACTTCCTCGCCGACACCGGCCTCCGAGAAATTTGGTACTTGCCCCAAGGAGCTCCTCCCGACGAGCTTCGCTTCTTGGAGGTCAACGAACGCCTTGGCAGTGAGTCCAAGGTCGAACCGATTGACTTTGGTCTGGAGGTGGGGGGGACGCACTTCCTCCTCTTCGTCGCTGACATCACGGGGGACCAGCTGGCGCAGATCAAGCAGGATCCTTCTCGCTTACCGCCGGGTTGGTCGCTTAGTGGGGCCAGGAACTGGAGGAGGCGGAGAGCATGACCGAACACCAGCGGTTGTTCCTCGTCCAGGCGCGGACCAACTTTACGGTCTTCGGGTTGTTCCGGAAGGACTCCAAGTTGCCACGTTGCCATACGCTGCACTACCTGCAAATGGCGACCGAGATGCTCGGGAAGGCGCTTGCTTGGCGCCATGGTCCCCCTAAGAAGCAAACGCACCGCGCATTCGTCCCCTTTCTCCGAAGTCTCGCTGCAAATCGGCAGGCACAAAAGCAACTGGGTTATCAGGGGCAAAACAACAGCTGGAAGCAGTTCATCCGAAAGAGCGTGCCGCTGGCCGAACGGGTCGAAAACCTGGCACCGGCCCTGTGCAAGGATGGTCCCAACCCGGAGTATCCTTGGCCGAATGCCGAGCCAGAAACGGCACCAGCAGAGCACACGTTCGAGATCTGGCAGGAACTGCAAGAAACGGCGGAGGGACGGCAGTTCCTCAGTCTGCTCGGCGGTCTCTTCGCAGTCGCGGAGGCGTTCCTTTGAGAGATCGTTCGCCGGCGCAGGAGGTTCGGGGATGACGGTTGCTGACCTCGACCGCATCGAGCGCGCCCTCGGTTTCTCACTGCCCGCGTTCTACCGCAGTTTCATGGTTGATTACCCGCGTTGGCTGCTCCATAAGCAGTCCGAATGGCTCAAACCGATCACCGAGTGGGACTTCGCGGACAACCCAGAGCGGCGGGTGGCATGCTTTCGCGGCCCTGCGGTCGCTCAACAAGGCCGGGCCGGAGGGGGCCGCGAATGCATGGCCCACTCGCGGGTGAACGAATCGGAAGGCACTCTGCTTGAGGCAAACCGTGCGAGAGTACGTCGTCGATGTTTCGGCGGCGACCTCGTGGGCGGAGTTCATCGGGGCCTTCAACCAGGGTTTCGTCCGACAGGTCGGCGGAGAGTGGAATGGCAACTTGGACGCCTTCAACGACTACCTTTGGTGGCCGGACGAGCACCCCTACCGCTTGGTTGTGCGTGGATGGCATTTGTGTGCCTCCGCGGTCAACCAGCACGAGACCTGGGATCGGCGGCCTGTGCTGGATGTCATCGCTGAAATCTTGCGTGACAATCCACAGGCTGAGGTCATCTTTGTCTGAGCCTCCGTCGCACTGGGTAGACGACGCCGCAACAAAAGCCCTTTTGCGGCGGCCGGGACGCGGAAGGCTCGCCCCGACAGGTCGGCCCCATCACTCGAAGAAACGGCGGACGGGGACTCGGGAATCGGGGCCGAGCAGGTCGGGCAGACTCAGTTCGTCGTCGGCCGTCAGCACGCGCTGGATCTCGTCGGCGTGGTAAACCGTCAGCGTCTCCGTCTGCGGGTCGAGGACGCAGACGACCAACACAGCGGCGTTCAGATACTCGCCGACCTTGGCGATGACCTGCGACCAGCGGTCCGTTGGTGAGCGAACCTCGAAGATCAACTCCGGGGTGACGGGCAGATACCCTTCCGGCAGAGGTCCCTTCGGCAGGCGGAGGTAGCTGTAGTAGCAGACGTCGGCCCCCCGCACTGTGTCGGGCCCGCGGTGGGTCACCACGCCGGAGTCGTTGCTCATCACGCGGCCCAGGTCGTGCTGGCGGACGAAGCCGCTCACAACCTCAGTGATGTTGGCGCAGAAGTAGCCGTGACGCGGCGCGGGCATGTTCATCTCGACGACCCTTCCTCGGATCAGTTCGGTCGGCCGGCCATCGTCCGGCAAGAGACGGTATTCCTCGGCGGTGAGCAGCTTTTCGGTTGGCGCGGCCATGTGCCCTGTTCCTCCGTTCGGGCCATTAAAACGAGTCCATCATCCACTGACCGCCGTGCTCCGGGTTGCCGGCAAGGCGGCGGTTGCTCCTGTCGATCCAGAAGTCCATCACCTCCAGCTTGCCTGTCGTGCTGGTGTAGCGACAGGTGGCTCGCCTGTCGGATCGTCGGGCGGGGACAGCCGAGCTGGCTGTCCCTACGGCCTACCCTCGTTTCCGGCTTCGAGCATTAAGGGGAGCGGACGGGGACGAGGGAGATCGCACGCAGGTCAAGCAGGGCACGACGGACCTGCTGGCCGTCAGGACGGAATGTCAGAGACTGCTCGCCTGCCTTCAGTGTGATCGTGCCGATCTCCTGGCGGCGATACTGGTCCCACCCACCCGTGCTGGCGACCCGACCGCTCAGCGGAGGATCGCTGTCCAGGATGTAGGCATTGCCGGCGGAGTCGGGATGGCAGGCCCAGTCGAGGTGGACGGCATAGCGACCCGCCTTCTCGACGCGCACACGCCAGACGACGCGGTCGTGTTCGCCGTGCCACATGCCGATATTGCGGAAGTCCGCCTCGAAGGCGATCTCCCCGCCGTAGATCTCGGCGTTGGTGGCGAGCAGAGCGAATTCCCCTCTTTCGTCCGGCGTGACGACAGCGGGATGGTTGCCCGGGAACTTCTTCGGACTTTCGAGGTTTGCGAGGTAGCTCATCAGGTCGGCGAGGTCCTGCTTCGACAGGTCCTTCTCCACCCCTTCCGGCATCAGCGACAGTCCGGTGTTGGTCAGCTGCTCGAGGTCGCGGCGGAGCAGCACTTGCTCCTTGCCCTCCTGGTTGCGCAGGGTGATGCTGGCAGCGGTCTCGCCGGCGAGGATGCCGTTGAAGGTGCGGCCGTTGGTCGTCACGGCCAGGTAATTGATGTAGCGATCCTCGACAGCCCGGTTGGGGTCGAGGATGGCGACGAGCAGCGCCTGCGGCGAGCGGTCCGACAGGGCAGCGAGGTCGGGGCCTACGACGTTGCCCTCGTTGCCCAGACGGTGACAGACGGCGCAGCTCTTGAGGAACACCGCCCGGCCGTGCCCCGCGTCGCCCTTGAGACTTAGCGACTCGCGATAGGATTCGATGACGCGGACGCGGTCCTTGCTGATGGCCCCGCCGAGCAACTTCTCCGCCTTGCGCCGCACGCCCTCGTCCTTGTGCGACAGCAGACGGGCGCGGCGGGTGGCGTCGAGGTGGGCCGCCTTGACCGTCCCCCTCTCCAGGCGGGCGAACAATTCTTCCAGCCAGGCGTCGCGGCCCAGGAGCACGTCGAGGACCTGAGCGCGGAGGGCCGGACTGTGCGACTCCCAGCGCTCCAACAGGGCGCGGGCCGCCGAGCGATTGGGCAGCCGGCCGAGGGCGGAAACGGCCGCGGACTGGATCGCGTTGGAGTTCTGCGGCACGAGGAGCCGGCCCAGCACCTCCGTATCGTCCTCATGGCGGCCGAGCAGGCCAAGCGCCGCCAGGCGCTCCGCCGCCGGGGCGCGGGCATCGGCCGCGGTGCGCCGCGCCTGGGTGAACAGCCGGTTCACACGTTCTTTTTCTTGTCTGTCGAGCAGGACGTCCAGCTTCTGCCTGCGGCTCTGCAAGGCATCGAGCACGTCCGCCAGTGCCGCCATCTGCCAGGCGGCGAAGCGGCCCGCGCGTGGAGTGCTGATCTCCTTGATGACGCGCGGCAGCGACTTACCATCCCCCAGGGAGGCCGTCAGCCCCAGGAGCGGGCGGACGACCTTCTCGCGGACCGTCACGTCGGCGGTCTCCTCCAGCGCCGCCGACAGGATGGCGCCGACATTCCTCGCGTTGACCGAGCTGAACACGGCGGACAGCAAGTAGGGGTCATCGTGATGGCGTGCCGCGAGGACTGCCAGGGCCTTCGGGGCGCGGACGTCGTTGCACTCGCCGAGAGTGTACGCCACCTGCATGCGCACGGCCGCATCGGCGTCCTTGGCCCGGTCGAGCACGGCGGTCGCCAACTCGGCGTCAGCCTTCAACCACTTCTCGGACAGGCGAACAGCGTGACGACGAACGCCAGGATGCCGATCGCCCAGCGCGCGGGCGACGTCTGCGGTTCGCAGGGCGCCGAGGACATCGAGAGTGGAGAGGGCGTGCAGGCGAGCCTCGGCCCGCTTGCTCTCCCTCGCCATCTTCTTGAGAGAGGGCACCGCCGCCTTGTCGCCTTTCCACAGGAGCATCTGCTGGGCCAGGTCGCGCTGCGTGCCGTTGGGACTGTCCAGCGCCGCGACCAGCCCGCCGGTGTCGAGCTTGTCCAGTCGCGGCGGCTGGCGTGGCTTCCGATCCTTCGGGAAGAAGCGGTAGATCCGGCCCATCGCGGCGCCGGCACGGACGTCGAGTCCTTCCAGGGTCTCCGGGGGAATCCAGCGCGGGTGTTCGATCACGTAGCGGTACATGTCGACAACCCAGAGGGCGCCGCCGGGCCCTGTCCGCACTTGCACCGGCCGGAACCAGCCGTCGGTCGAGGCGAGGAACTCCGACTCCTCCTCGCCGGCCGCCCGCGACGCGGCCAAGGTCGCGCCGCGTGACGACAGCACCATGCGGTGGACGAGCAGGTTGACCGGCTCACAGGAGAAGACATTCCCCGTGTACTCCTTGCCTAGTAGGTCGTCGCGGTAGACGCCCACCCCACAGGCCGCGGTCGGCCGGCCGGGCGGGCCGGAGAGCTTGAACAGTTGCAGATCCTGCGACGCGGGGAAGAGACGATTGCCGGGCGGGCCGAGGGCAACGTGCGGCGAGGGCGGGGCGACGTGGCGGTTGCGGGCGACGTAACGGTCGACCAGCGGGAAGTGGCGGGCGAGGGTTCCGCTGTCGCAACCGAACCAGTCGTCCCAGTCGTCGCGGACGCGGCCCTGCTGCGACACGCCGGAGACCGGCTCGACGTCGCCGGTGTCGGGGTTGAAGCGGAAGTCGCGATGGCTGAGGTCGACCTCCTTGCCGTTGAAACTCCGAATCTTGCCGCCAAACAGGCCCGACGCGGCATAGACCCAGCCATCGAGGCCGTATTGCAGGCTGTTGACGCGGGCCTGGTAATTGTGCGTGGCAAAGCCCGTGAAGAGCTTCTTGACCACGTCGGCCTTGCCGTCGCCGTCGGTGTCCTCCGCGTAGAGGATGTCCGGCGCCGTGCAGACCAGCACGCCCTTGCGCCAGACCGTCACTCCCGTCGGAAAGGGGATTTTATCGAGAAAGATCGTCGCCTTGTCGTACTTGCCGTCGCCGTCGCTGTCCTCCAGCACCTTGATGCGCCCGCCCCCCCTTACCCTTCCCTCTCCCCCGGGGGGAGAGGGCGGTTTTTTTGCTCCCTCTCCCCCCGGGGGAGAGGGTGGGGTGAGGGGGGACGTGCCGTCCATGCCGAGGGGGTAGTCGCGCATCTCGACGACCCAGAGCCGGCCGTCGGGGCCGAAGTCGATGGCGACGGGACTTTCGATCAGCGGCTCGGCGGCGACCCGCTCGGCGACCATGCCGGAGCGCGTGCGGATGCGGGCCAGCGACTCGCGCGGCGACAGCGGCCGCGACCCGCGCGTCCCCGACCGCACCTTGAAACCATCGCCGAGTTGACGCCGCACCTCGCTGACGATCTTCTGCTCCAGCCCCGGCGCCAACCGCGTCGGCCGGTCATAGTAGACCATTGCATCGCCGGCCTCGTAGCCGCCCTCTTTCAAGACCCGCTCCGACGGAATGTAGCACGGGGCGTCGTTGCTGTAGGCGTTGATCCAGAGACGTTCGCGATCGCACTCGCGCTTGAGCCGCAGGGCGTAATCGACGACCACCTCGCCGGGCAGAAAGACCATGGCGAGCCTGTCGCCGAAGGTCCACGTCTGGATGGGATAGTCGATCTTCGTTTGCAGCTTCTCGCCACGATCGAGGCGGCCGAGCTGTACGCGAGCGTGGTAGCCGGCAGCCCCCTTGCGCTTGGCCCGCTCCTGCCACTCGGCCCGCGCCGGCAGCGTGTCGAACGGCAGCTCAAGGCGGGCGAGGCGGGTCGTTAACTGGCCGGGCAGTGGGACGAGGTTGCTCTTTAGCAGGCGGTGTACCTCGGCAGCGATCTGCGCGCCCTGCTCGCGAGCCACGTCGACCTTGTCGCCGGTGACGCCCGAGCTGGGGTTACTGTCGCCGCCACAGCCGATCGAGACGAGTGCGACGGCGCCGGGATGCTGTCGCTCGATCACCTCCTGCGCAAAGCCCGCCCAGTCACCGCTGATCTTGTTGTTCGACAGCGTGACGCAGTGGCAGGCATAGCTAACGTAAATTGCCCGTATCTTGCCCGGGTCGTCTTTCACGACGAGGACGGGAAGGTCATGGTCCACGGGGCCGCCGCTCGTCCGCCGGTTGATGGCGAAGGTGACCTTGCCGATGCCCCAGGCCAGTCGCGCCGGTCGGCGGTCCTTCAAGGCGGCGAGGGCGACCTCTTCCAGTTTGTCGGTGAATGCACGGGTATACCGGTCGATGTGCTGCTGGTGCTCTTTCGGGATCGGTTCGCCGAAGAGAGTGGGCGCGACGTTCTTCAGCATCGGCCCGGTATGCGTGTGCGTCGCGGTGACGGCAACTCGCTGGCGACGGATGCCAGCCTTCTTGTGCAGCCGGGCCGCGACCTCCTCGACGATGGGCGCGGGGACGCCGAGGTTGTCCGTGGTGATGAGGACAGCCGCGTCGTCCTGGCCGGTGCCGAGGGCGAGCGCCTTCGCCCAGATGCGCTGGGTGACGCCCTCCGACTCGGCCCGGCGGAAGCCAAAGCCACTGAGGCGGATAGGGTAGTCGGGCGTGATGTCCACGCGGGCGACGCCGACGACGGTGTCCGCGGCCGGCGCCGGCCGGGCCGGGGTACCTGCGACAGCGGGTCGCGCGAAGGCCACGAGCCCCAGGACGAACACGAGGAAAGATCGTCTCGGCGGCATGGCTGCTCCTGACAGACGAGGCACCAGGTTGCGTTGTTCAGATGACGGCCGAACCGTGGACGGTCGAGGGGCCAGGGTTTGCGCTTGCCCCCGGTCATCTGCCCATCGTCCATCGTACAACTTATCGAACCTGTTGTTGGTGAAGGGGGCCTTGACCATGCAGTGATCGTCGTAGCATCACTTCTTCGACTTGATCAGGCCCAGGGCGTTCTGGACGGCATTCTGCACCCGGGAGTCCGGGTCCTTCTGCAGTTTCTCCAGTTCGTCCAGGGCCGATTTCTCGTAGCGATACCCCAGCGCGTTGGCCGCCGCGGCGCGCACCTCGGGGTCGCCGTCGCGCAGCGACTCGATCAGCGCCTTCGCACTGTCGGCATCGGCGTGCGAACCCAGCGCGGCCGCGGCAGCGCGCCGCACGGGCGCAGCGTCGTCCTTGAGGGCCTTGACCAGCGCCGCGGGAGCCTGCTTGTCCTTGGTCGTCAGGTTCTGGCAGGCCCAGGCGCGGACACTGTCGTTCTTCGAGCGCAGGGCCTCCAACAGGGCGTCGGTCGCCTTGTCGGGCGCCAGCTGCCGCAGGGCCCCCAGCGCCGCCAATTTACCGCCGCTGTAATCGACGTCCGGGGTGTCATCGGCCACGCGCTTGGATAGCGCCGGCACGGCGGACCGGTCGCCGAGCTGCTGCAGCCGGTACGCCGCGTCCTGGCGGATCGCGGGCTGCGCGTCGTTGAGGGCGTCGCTCCAGAGCTTGACCGCCTCGGCACCGCCTTTCTTCGTCAGCGTCTCCAGGGCGGCCTTGCGCACCGCGGGCTCGGCGTCGGTCAGCAACTTCCGCAGGACGTCGCGTGCCTCGTTCTCGCTCTGCCCCAGGGCGGCCGTTGCGGCGGCCCGCACTTCCGGGGAGCCGTCCTCGAGCCCCTTCAGCAGGGCCGCGACACTCTCCTTGCCCTCCTGCTGCCCCAGCGCCGTTGCGGCAGCCTTGCGCACCGAGACAGCGCCATCCTTCAGAGCGGCGATGAGCCCGTCGGTCCCCTTCCGGTCACGGGCCGGGAACTCCGCACAGGCCCACGCCCGCACCTGCTCGCTCTTCGACTGCAGGGCGGCAAGCAAGGCCTCGGTCACGCGCTCGGGTGCCAGCTTGCGGAGCGCAGTCAGCGCGGTGACCTTGCCGCTGTAGGGATCGTTGGGGCCCCAGACATCGTCGGCCACGCGCCGCATCAGCGCCGCTGCCGCAGACAACCCGCCGATCTGCGTCAGGTGTTGGGCGGCCACGGCGCGCACCTCTGGCGACCCGTCGCAGAGAGCAGCGCAGCAGGCCTCGCTGGCGTCGGCCCCGCCCTCCGCCGCCAGCACCTCGAGGACCGCCTGGCGCACCGTGTACTCCTCGTCGTTGGCCAGCCGCGCCACGGCCTCGCGGGTACTTGCACCGTCCTTGCCCAGCGCCCGGACGGCAGCGGCTCGGACGGTCGGCGAACGATCCTCCAGGCAGCCGACCAGCCCGAGCGTCCCCACCCGGTCCTTGCCGGTGAGCTGCCCACAAGCCCAGGCGCGGCCGCGATCATTCTTCGACCGCAGTGCCATGAGCAGCGCCTCGGTCGCACGGTCAGGTGCCAGGACCTTGAGCGCCTCCAGGGACAGCGACTTTCCCGAGTCGTAATCGTGCGAGTATCCCCCAAAGTTGCCGTCACCGATGCGCTGCATCAGCGCCGGGATCGCGGGCCGACTCTCGGGCTTCTTGAGGACTTCCGCCGCCTTGTAGTGGCCGGGATCGTTCGGGGTGAACAGTTGCTTCAGGGCGTCCTCGACCGCGGGCGGCCTGTCGAGGTACTCCAGCGCCTGCCGCGCCGCCTGCCGCACCTTGTAGTCCTTCTCGTCCTTCTCGTCGATCCGTTTCTTCAGGTCGTCGCGGGCGGACGCCGCCTCGCGCATGCCGAGGGTCAGCGCGGCCGCGGCGCGCACCGCCGTGGCATCGGACTTGAGCGAGTCGACAAGAAGCGGAATGCTCTCCTTGTCCGTCTCGAAGGCCAGCGCCTGGCACGCCCATGTCCGCACCGCCTCGCTCTTCGCCTTGAGGGCGGCGTGCAGGGCCGGGGCGACCTCGCCGGGGGCGACCTGGCGCAGCGCGTCGAGGGCCTGCGCCTTGCCGGCGTGCGGGTCGCCGGTAAGCCAGGATTCGTCGGCCACGCGCTGGCGAAGCGCCTCGGCCGCCGAGCGCTCGCGGAGGCGCAGCAGGGCAAGGCCCGCCCGGACGCGCACCGTGCCGTCGGCGTCTTCCAGCGCCTTCGTCACCGCCTCGACCGGCGCCAGGCCACCGATGCTCGCCAGTGCGTCGACCGCAGCCCGACGCACCCGGGCCTCCTTGTCGGCGAGCAGGCCGCGCAGGGCCTCGGGCACGTCGCCGCCCCCCTGCCGCGCCAGGGCGAACGCCGCGGCGGCCCGGACGGCGACGGTCTCACTCTTCGCTGCCTGGGCCAGCGCCGCCTCGGCCTTGCCGCCGCGCTGCCGGCCCAGTTCGCGGCATGCCCAGACGCGCACCGCCTCCGCCTTTGACGACAGGGCCGAGGCCAGGGCCTCGACCGCTTTCTCGGGGGCCAGCTCGTGCAGGGCCTCCAGGGCCGCGTGTTTGCCCGGATAGGGGTCGTAAATGTCGTCCGCGACGCGCTTCGCCAGCGCCGGCACCGCTTCCGCCTTGCCGAGCTTGCGCAACTCCTCGGCAGCCCGATAGCGTTCCCAACCGTCCGCCAGGGCAAGCTTCCGGACCAGTTCCTTCACGTCCGGCGGCGGAAGTCGGGGCACCCGCGACAGCGGGTCGGGCGGCTTGTCCACGGGCGGCGACCCCAGGTCCTTGTTGGGTGGCGTCTTTGGCGGCGTTCCCTGCTGCGCGTCCGGCTCGCGGTCCGTGACCGGACGCGCCTTCGCTTCCAGCAGCTTGATGCTCAGGATCTGCTTCTCGCCCCGCTGCAGGGTGAACTTGCGCGTCTCGACGACGAGGTCGCCGCGCTTGACGATCAGCTCGTGCTCCCCCGGCTTGAGGGTGATCGGCTCGCGCAGGCTCTCGATGGTGACGACCTCGCCGTCGATGCGGACGACGGCATCGGGGTCGTTCAGCTCGATGCGGATGGTCCCCTTGTCGCCGGCGGAGACGTAGAGGACGATCCCCGCGATCACGGCCAGCAGCGCCACAGCGCCGGCGGCAACTGCCCAGGATCGTCGCCGCGGAGGCATGGCGGGGACGTGTTGCGCAGGCCGAGGCGGGGCCGGCAGCAACTCGATCGGTTCCGGGTCGGGCGGAGGAACGACGGGACGGGCGGAGACGGCCGGTACGGAGCGCGGCGGTGCGGGCGGCGGCATGGCGGCCGGTGCCTTGTCGACGGCAGGCCCGGGCACAGCGCGCAGCCAGGCGCCGAGGGCCTCGTGCAGCTCGGCCATCGAAGCGTAGCGGACCTCGATCTTCTTCGCCATCGCCTTGAGGCAGATCGCCTCCAGGGCCGGGTCGAGGTCCGGGCGATGAACGCTGGGACGCTCGGGCTCCTGCACCATGATGCGGGCCAGCACCGACGCCACGGGGCCGTCAAACGGCAACTGCCCGGTGAGGCACTCGTAGAGGATGACCCCCAGCGCGTAGACATCACAGGGCGGACCGATGGCCTGGACGTCGCCGTTGACCTGCTCGGGGGCCATGTAGGCCGGCGTGCCCAGGATGGCGCCGCTCTTGGTCAGCCGCGCGTCGCCAGCGATAGACCGCCGGGCCAGGCCGAAGTCCATGATCACCGGCTCATTGCGCGTGTTGATCATGACGTTCGACGGCTTCACGTCGCGATGCACGATGCCCTTGGCATGTGCCTCGCGCAGGGCTGCGGCCAGCTTGCGCACCAGCGCGGCGGCGTTGCGCTGCGGGAACGGCCGCTCGGGACGGAGGAACGCCGACAGCGGCTTGCCGTCGATGTAGGCCATCGTCAGGTAGGCAGCCCCGTCGATCTCGCCGACGTCGTAGACGGGACACAAGTTGGGGTGCGACAGCGTGGCCGCGGCCTGGGCCTCGCGGCGGAAGCGCGCCCGCGCGTTGGGGTCGTCGTCGCCCGCGAAATGCGGCACCTTCAAGGCGACAGGACGGTCCAGTTCGCCGTCTTGTGCCAGGTAGACCGTGCCCATCCCCCCGGCACCCAGCTTCTTGAGGATGCGATAGCGGCCGAACTGCTCGGGCAGGGGGCGCTGGGCGCCGGCTGCCTCCCCGACGGTGGACGGCCGCTGCCCCTGCGTTCCCTGGGCCGTCTCCGCCTTGACCGTTTCGCGGGCTGGCGGGGGGGTAGCCGTCGCGCGCGCCGGTTGCCGCGGAGCCGCGGGCTTCTCGAGAGTCGCCCAGCGCTGCACCTCGGCGGCGTGCGCCGGAAACCGCACAGCCAGCGCCGCGACGTCGAGCGAGCCCGCGAAGCGCCGCCGGGCGTCATACTCGGCCCGCACCAGTTCGAGCGGTGCTGCTCCGTCGGTCGCGAGTTCGGGATACGCCCGCAGGTAGGCTTCCAACGCAACGCGTTGCCCCCGCTGCCAGGAGCGGACCAGGTCGACGCGCACCAGGCCAAGCAGCGCGGGCAGGCGCAGCGGATCGGGGGCGGCCGGGAGCGTGGCGGCGCGGGCGGCCAGTCGTCCCTCGCCCCAGTTGCGCTCGAACTCCGTCAGCCAGGCTTGGACCAGCCGGCGCTGCTCGTCCGAGAGGGGGCTCGGCTTCGGGTTCGTAGTCGCCATCGTGGGACCTCTCGAGCGGGGTCTTTTGTTCAGGAGTCGTCACGGACCCTTCACCGTCTATATTCCCCGATGGGGGAGAACCTGTCACGTTTTTTTTGTCCGCGCTGCCGGCCTGCCGGCAGCGGAGGTTTTCGCACAAGGGACGGGGAGAAGGGGTTTTGAAACAGTCCTTCAAGGGGTGTCCACCCCATACCGCTGAGCGATGCGGACGGCCTCCTCCGTCGCTTTCGTCATGGGCCACCACTTCTGCATCTTCTGGAGGTTGAACTGAAGCTGTCGCAGTGCGCGAAGGTTATTCTGCCGGAACTTGTCGGAGGTCGGGTCAAAAGCCCCGGGCCGGCCGCGCAACTCCGTGTCCAGCTTCTTGACGAGCGTCAGGGTCGGACGTGCCTGTAACTCGATCCCGACTTCCTTCGTCTGCCGCAGCCTCGCCAGCAGCGTGCTGGCCTTCGCAGCGACAGGGGTGTCGGCGTAGAGAGTCGGCAACCGCTCCAGCTTCAGGAACGCCTCGACGGGCTGCTCCTTCATCAGCGGCTCGGCTTCCTCCAGCTTTTTCTGGCCGACCGCGGTCAATTGTTCCACCAGCAGTTTTGCCTCCTCGGACACTTTCGGGTTGAGAAAACGCGTCAGCGACGTGAGCCGCGGCAGGATGGTCGACGGAGACTTTCCTTTCTGCAAGGACTCCACCAGCGGCGCCAGCATCGGCTCGAATTGTTCCTTGCCGGTGGCGGCAACGAGGGCCTTGCCGACCGTGGTGCGGACGGGCGTCTCGGCGTCGAACGGCACCCCACGAAAGACACACCTGCCCTCGTGATTGAAGACCAGGCAGAGCGGGAATTCCTTGAACTCCTTCACCGGCGTCTGCGGCGTCCAGGGAGCCTCGGTGATGGCGAAGGCAACTTCCCGCGACCGGGCCGTCTCCGCCACGTTGAACCGCTTCGTCCCGGTCAGGTGGATGCCGACGGTCGCCAGGCCGAACTCGCGCAGCTCATTGTCCCAGGCCGAGAGCTTGGGGAGGCTCGACAAGCTCGACGTGCTTCCCGCATTCCACAACAGCAGCATCACGGCTCGCCCCTTCAGGTCGCCCGGACTCAGCCGCGGTCCCAGCACCGGCCGGCCCAGGGCAATGGCCTCGAGCCGCAACCGCAAGTCCTCCGACGGGAGGTCACTCGACGTGCCCGTGGAACGAGTGTCGGCCGCCGACTCCTTAGGCCGGCCCCAGACACTTTCCATCAACTTGTAGGAGACCGGGTCGTGCTTCTTCAGGTCCGCGCGGTTGCGCGGGTAGTGGTGCAGCTGACCGAAATAAGCGCAGCTCAACTCGGCGAAGAACTCGGCCTCGTTGGTGGCGACGTACATCTTCGGATCGTACAGCTTGCGCTCCATGGCCTGCTTGAAGGCGGCCTTGATTTGCAGGTTGTTGTTGCCGCCGAGTAGCTCGAAATGCACCGCGTGCGCCACTTCATGGAGAATGACGCAGCGTCCGGAGTCACGCTTGGGTTGGTGCTCCAGGGTGAGGGCCTTCATCTGAAGAATGCTCACGCTCTTGGCCCGAAGCGGATGTTCCCCCTTGCGTAACATGGCGAGCTGATGGCCGCCGTAGTAGACGGCAAGGGCGGAACCCATTCGGCCGTTCGTAACCTCTTTGCTCTCGCTCCAATCGACCCAGATGCGGACCGTGCGGAGGATGTTCAGCGCACGGGCCGGCATGATCCGCGTCAGGGTTTTCAGTTCCATCTCCAGCACTTCCAGGGGCTTGCGCTCGTAGGTCGAGCTGTCCGCGTTCGCGAGCGTCTCCTTGCTGAGCAGAACGGTGAAGCCCTCGATGAGACGCGTCTTGTAACCGGGGGCGAGGTCGCGGAGAGGTTTGCCGGGGAGATTCTTGTCGTCCGGCCCAGCCGGCTTGTCCTTTGCTCCGGCAGAGGTAGTGCAGACGGAGAGAGCGAGCAGGGCGCAGAACCAGGGGCGGAGCATGGAGACCTCCCACAGATAAGGAACAGAAGACGGAGGACGGAGGGTGAGAGCAATGATCCCGTGAGTACATGAATTGGATCAGTCGCCACGACAACTGTCAAGTAACAACATACCGGCGAGCGGGGGCTGGGGGCACCCGCGTCAGCGGGTCCGCCCCCGGTCAAGTCGTACCGGGGGGTTCCACCCCCCGCTCGCCCGTCACTCCGGTAATTCCCACAGGCAGACAGTCCTGTCAAAGCTCGCGGACAGGGCGCGACGCCCATCCGGCAGGAAGACTACCTGCTCAGCGAACAGGGTGTGACCGCGGAGCACTGCCGTTTCCTTGCCGCTGTTGACGTCCCACAGGGAGACAGTTCCGTCGCGACCACAGGAGAGCACACGCTTGCCGTGCGGCGAGAACGCCACCGAGTGTACCTCACCGCCGTGGCTCTTGAGAACCCTCACCTCCTTGCCCGTGGCTGCCTCCCAGATGCGGACCGTGTTGTCTTCACCGGGGACGTAGAGGTTCTGCTGGGCGTCGAGGCGTCCGCCGCCGCCAGCGGCAAGGTACTTGCCATCAGGCGAGAACGCCACGCTCCAAACAATCTCGCTGTGCCCCTTGAATCGGCGCAGCTGGCGGCCGTTCGTCCCGCTCCTCAGAATGACCGCGCCGAATTCGTCGCCCGCAAGGACATTGCCATCGGGCGAGAAGGCAACGGCATGAACCCAGGCCGGCTGGCCGGTGAAGGGCTTGAAGTTCTGGAACGTCTTCAAGTCCCACAGCACCAGCTGCGCGCCGCCAGTCAGCGCAAACCGACCGTCGCGCGAGACGGCGACGCAGGCGATCCCACCGAGCGTGCCCGGCCCGCTGAATCGCAGGGGCCGGACCTGCTGTCCCGTCTCCAGGTTCCACAGGATCAGTTCGCCGTTGTTGCTGGCCGAGAGAGCTCGACCCAGGCGCGCGGGTGCTCCGCCGTCAGGCAGCATCGCGATGCTGGTGACGTTCGCCGTGTGGCCGCGCAGCCGGGACCGGACGTCGCCGCTGTCGACCTCCCACAAGAGCAGCGAGTAGTCGACCCCCTTGTTGACCTTGCCGTCGGCAATCACCCCGCCGCCGCCCGACAGAGCCAGGCGACCGTCACGGGTGACGGCTACCGCCCGGACCAGTTCGGTGTGCTTGGCGAAGCGACGCAGCAGCCCCTTCGGGTTGGCCGGCGTTGGGTCGGGCGGCCGGTCGACCACCGGCGTCTCCTTGGTGATCTTCACCTCACCGGCCTCGACGCGCACCGCCAGCGGACCGGGCTCCGGCAGGCGCCACACCTTGACGAGACGATCCAGGCCGGCCGTCACCGCCCGCCGGCCGTCCGGCGTCAGCGCGACCCCGGTCGCATACCCCTGGTGCGCCTCGTCGCGGCGGACGATCTTCCGTTTTTCGAGGTCCCACAGGTAGAGGAAACCCTCCTCGCTGGAGCAGACCGCATGCGTCCCGTCGGGACCGAAGCAGATGCCACGGACGGGGTCGCCTGGCGTCGGCAGATGGGCGAGCTGCTTGCCTTCGAGGTCCCACAGGCGCAGGCCCGGGTCGGGGCCCTTGGCCCAGCCGCTGCCCGACAGCAGCCGCTTGCCGTCAGGCGACAGGGCCAGCGCCCACACCGGCTCGGCGTGACCGCGGAAGACACGCACCTCCTTGCCCGTCTGCACGTCCCAGAGACGGATCGTCTTGTCGAAGCCCCCAGAGAGGAGGTACTTGCCATCGGGCGTGAACAGGACGGTCAGGAGAGACTCCGTGTGGCCCCTCAGGGTGCGCAGCAACTCGCCCGACCCGCGGTCACGGCTGCCCCGGACATCCCAGACGCGGACCACCCCGTCGATGCCGGCGCTGGCGAGGTAGCTGCCACGCGGCGAGAAGGCGACCGCCGTGGTGCCCCCTGGGTGCCCCGGCAGTTCCTTCTCTTTGCGCCGCGCCTTCAGGTCCCAGAGGAAGACCTTGCCGTCCTGGCTGCCGGAGGCGACGCGCGACGAGTCCGGCGAAACAGCGACACAGGCCACATTGTCCGCGTGCCCGCTGAGCTTGCCGACCTCGCTGCCCGTCTTGAGGTCCCAGACGCGCAAGGCGAAGTCGGTGCCGGTCTTCAAGAGGCCGTCGACCGCCTTGCCGCCGCCGCCGGTGACGATCCACTGGCCGTCGGGTGTGACGGCCACGCAGTGGATGAACTCGGTGTGTCCGCGCAGCGTGTGGACGAGGCGCGAGGGCGGCTCGGGGGGCGGGAGCGGCTTTTGTTCCGGCGGCTTCACGGGGGGGTTGTCGGGCGGCCTCTGGACCGGCGGCTTGGCGGGCGGCTTCTGGACCGGTGGCTGTTCTTCAGGCGTCTTCTCACGCGGCGGCTCGACGGGCGGTCGCTTCACCGTCGGGGACTCGTCGGGCGGCGCTGTTTCCGGCGGTTTCGGCTCGTCGAGCTGCTCTTTCTCCTTTCCTCGATCGCCTTTCTCCTTGTCTCGGACGGCAATCCGTTCTCCGTCCCGGGGCGGAGTGCCATCTCCGGAATCCATCGACAGCGCCACGAGGGAGGCGATGGCCAGGACGGCGATCGTGCCGCCACCGATCAGCCAGGGCGCCAGTGAATGTCGCCGCGGCTCGGGCGGAAGATCCTCAAAACGGAAGACGGGCTCGGCGCCGCTGTCGGCGGGATCGGGCGAGAGCACGGCGGCCGTCGGCAGGGCAGGGCCGGGCGCGGTGAACGAGGCCCGGCAGCCGGGGCACTGGAAGCGTTTGCCGGGCACGAGCCCCTTCAGCTTCTTGCCGCAGGCCGGGCAGGGGACCGACTTCCCCGCTTGGGTCGCCATGTACTGTGCTCCAGGGCTGATCGCTCTTCACGGCGGCCCGGCCGAGGGGATCGTGTCGGCCATGTCCGGCCGCCGTCAGGAACGCTCCTCGAGCGGGAGCGTGCGAGATGAAAAAGATGATACCCCTCCCTCCCTCACCGGGCAAGGAGGCGGTGGGCACGGTCGGGAGACCGTGCCCTAACGCAGGGCAGGGGCAAGGAGGCGATGGGCACGGTCGGGAGACCGTGCCCTAACGTGGCACGGTCGGGAGTCCGTGCCCCAACGCTGGGGTTGTAGGACGGATTTCTAATCCGTCCGGGCTTCGCGCATGGACGGATTGGAAATCCGTCCTACAACCCGCGCCGATGGAGACGAAAAGATGCTCAATTCCGTCCACGGGCGGCCTCGTCGCTGGAGGCCCAGACCTTCACAACCCGATCCTCACCGGCCGAAGCGCCGCGCCGTCCGTCCGGGCTCAGCGCAACGGCGTAGACGACGCGCTTGTGTTCCTTCAGCACGGCCAACTCGCGTCCGCTGGCAACGTCCCACAGCCGCACGGCACTGTCGGCGCCGCACGACGCCAGCCGCCGTCCGTCGCCACTGAATGATACGGTGTACGCGGCGCTGGGATGGCCTTGCAGCGTGTGCAGCGCCTTGCCCTCATCGACATCCCACAGCCGCACCGTCCCGTCCTGGCTCGCCGACGCCAGCCGCTTGCCGTCGGGGCTGTAAGCAACCGTGTGGACCTGGTTGGTGTGCCCCTTGAGCGTGAGCACTTCCTGCCGCTTGGCGACGTCCCAGAGCTTGATCATCTTGTCGGCGCTGCACGAGGCAATCTGCCGGCCGTCGGGGCGGAACGCGACGCCGTGGACCGCGGAGGAGTGGCCCTTGAACGGGAAGATCTCCTCGCCCTTGTCAAGGTCCCACAGCCGCACGACGTTGTCGGCGCCGCTGGAGACAAGCAGCTTGCCGTCAGGACTGAAGGCGACGCCGGCAACCCAGTTCGTGGGTCCCTTGAGCGTGCGGACCTCCTTGCCGGTGGCGACGTCCCAGACCTTGACGACACGGTCGGCACCAGCGGTCGCCAGGCGCCGGCCGTCCGGTGCGAAGGCGACGCGCAACACCTGGTCGCCGTGTCCTTCAAGCGAGAAGGTCATCTGTCCGGTGGCGGCGTCCCAGAGCTTGGCGGTGCGATCCTTGCTCGCCGAGGCCAGCCATTTGCCGTCGACACTGAAACAGACGCTCCAGACCGCATCGCGGTGCCCCTGGAGTGTGAGCAGCGCCTCGCTGTCTGCCTTGTCATCGCGGTCCTTCCGTACCGCATCCTTTCCCTTGTCCCCCGCTAGCGCCCCAGCGGCCAGACCCGCCAGCAGGGCGAGGCTGCCAAACAAAGCGATCATTTGCCGTCTCATCTTGCCCCCTCTCTCCGATTCCGTGGGAATGCGAGCGAACGTTTTGGAAAGTAGTCATCTCGCTCCGCGAGATGAGGAGACGAAGATCATCTCGCGGAGCGAGATGACTACTCTCCTTGCAGGGCGGCGGATTATACGAGAGAGGGCAGAGCAAGGAATATGCCAATTGGCAAGCGGGGGTGTGAACCCCTTTCAGGGG
>JACOUH010000135.1 GCA_016177925.1 Planctomycetota bacterium
ACCGGCGGGCTTACGCCCCGCCGCTCCCATTCTGTTCGAGTCTCTCACCCTATCGCAGAGGGCAGCAGACAGAGTGTGTCCTCGACGGAGGGCGGAGAGACGGGGTAGTCAAAGTCGGCCGGGCCCGGCTGGGCAACGAGGCCATCGCAGCAGTGGACCTCTCCCAGCCCGCCGCACTCCGGGCAGGGCATCATCTGGCCGCCGCGAAGGACCCAGTGCTGACCGTGGCACGAGTGGCACACCATGACCTTCCCCTCCTTCTCACCGGACATCTTCTTCACAGACGATTGCAAATGATTCCTTCTCAATCGCCTTTTGTACAGTAATCTTTCGTCCAGTACAAGGGAAGGTCAGCAGGAAATCTTTGGAGTCACTCATGCCGCCTTGCGGCACCCGGGATGATGCAAAGGGGGCGTGACAGAGCGGTACAACGGGTGTCTTCTGGCGCTGGAGGCCGCCGCCGGGTCGGAGGCCGACGCACACTGATGCCGGTGAGCCCGTTTTGGAGGGCGGCAAGGATCACCGCGTTGGATGGTTTGTCGTTTTTCTTTTCCTTCTTGGCGGGTCTCCCCTCTTCGCTTCGGGGAGGGGGCGGGGAGAGGTTGTTGCAAGAGTTCCTCAGGAAGTATGAGCTTCGGCGGCGGGGTTGTGGCGGCCGCACAGGACCAGGGCAACGCCGGCGCCGAGCACGATCGCCATCGCTATCTGGCCGAGCGAGAAGTCGTCCGTGGTGGGGTCGTGGAACTTACCGAAGAGTTGGGGGCCGCCGTAACCACCCAGATTGCCTACCGAGTTGATCCAGGCGATGCCCGCTGCCGCCGCCGCGCCGCTCAGGAAGGCGGTGGGCAGCGACCAGAAGACCGGGACCGCGCTCATGGTCCCGGCCTGGGCCAGCGCCAGGCCGACGAGCAGCCCTACCGGGGACTTCAGCCAGACGCTGAGCAACCAGCCGATCACCCCGACGAAAGCGGGCACGGCGACGTGCCAGCGGCGCTCGCCGGTCCGGTCCGAGTGCATCCCGACCAGCAGCATGCCGACGACGGCACAGACGCTGGGGATCGCTGCCAGCAGGCCGATCTGAAACTCGGTCAGGGAGGGGTTGCTGTTCTGAATGAGCTTCGGCGTGTAGAAGGCCAGGCAGCTGGCGCTGGCGGCCAGGGAGAAGTAGAGCGCACACAGCAGCCAGACACGACCGTCCGTCAGGGACTGACGCAGCGTGAGGCCGTGGTGCTGGGCCCGGTGCTCCTCCTCTGCGCCGACCCGCGCCGCGAGCCAGTCCCGTTCCTCAGGCGTCAGCCACCTCGCCTGTTCGGGACGATCCGGCAGGCAGTACAGCACGACGAAGCCGAGGAGCACGGCCGGAAGTCCCTCGAGCAGAAAGACCCACTGCCAGCCCCGCAACCCGGCGAAGTCGTTCATGTACTGCAGGATCGCCCCCGACAGCGGGTTGCCCACGATGCCGGTCACTTGCGACCCGATCATGAAGAGGGCCACCGCCCGAGCGCGCTCCCGCGCCGGGAACCAGCCGGTCAGGTAAAAGATGATGCCGGGAAAGAAGCCCGCCTCGGCGATTCCCAGCAGGACGCGCAGCAGGCAGAACGACCAGGGCCCTTTCACCCACATCGTGGCGCAGGTGACGGCGCCCCAGCTGATCAGGATGCGGGCGATCCAACGGCGGGCCCCCATGCGTCTCAAGATGAGGTTGCTCGGCACCTCGAAGACGAAGTAGCCCACGTAGAAGATGCCGGCGCCCAGGGCGTAGGCCTGCTCGCCCATGTGCAGATCGGGCAGCATCTGCAGGCTCGCGATGCCGACATTGATCCGGTCGAGGATGTTGACGACATAAAGGAGAAATAGAAGAGGGATCAGTCGCCACGCGACCTTCCGAAGCGTCCCCCGTCCCCGCGCCTCGTCCATTGGGCCGCCCTCCCCCCACGAAGCTGTCTACCCCTTGCGCGCCGTGACCCCGTTGACAACGTTCGGCAGCGGTTCGCCGCGGATCGACGCGGCGATGGTGCCGGCCGCGCCCTGCCGCAGCGCGCGGACCGCTCGCTCGCTGGTTGCGGCCACGTGGGACGAGACGACCACGTTGTCCATCGTCCGCAGCGGGCTGTCGGACGGCAGCGGCTCGGGGTCGAACACGTCCAGTCCCGCGGCGGACAGGTGCCCGCGCTCGAGCGCCTCGACCAGGGCCGCCGACTCGACCAGGTCGCCCCGCGCGACGTTGATCAGGATGGCCCCCGGCTTCATGCGGGCAATCGTGTCACGGCGCAGCATGCGCCGGGTCTGCGCCGTCGAGGGGCAGTGCAGCGTCACCACGTCACTCGCGCCGAGCAACGCGTCGAGGGCGGCCGGCTTGCACCCGGCCTCGCGGATCGCATCGTCGGGGATGACGGGGTCGTGGACGAGCATACGGCACTTGAACCCGTGCAGCCGGCGGACGACCTCGCGACCGATCCGCCCGAAGCCGACGACGCCAATGGTGAGATCGCGCAGCGTCTTCATCCCAGCGAACGGCCCGACCAGCCCCCAGCCGCCGCTACGGATGCGGTTGTTGTTGGCGAGCACCCGCCGCGTCGTCGCCAGCAGCAGCGCCAGCGTGTGGTCGGCCACCTCGTCGGTGCAGTAGTCCGGCACATTGCAGACCGGAATCCCCCGCCTCCGGGCCGCCTCCAGGTCGACATTGTCCACGCCGACACCGTAGCGAACAATCACCTTCGCTCGCCGCATCGCGCCGATGACCGCGGCGTTGAGGGGGGCGAACTGCGTGAGGACGTGCTCGGCGTCGGCTACCAGCCGGGCCAGTTCCTCCGGCGGCGGGACCTTCTTCGAGATAACGATCTCGCAGCCGAGCGGCCGCAGGATCTCGCTCTCGACGTCGAATGAATCGAACGCGTTGTCGGTGACGACGACGGTTGTCATGCGCGGCCCTTCCGCTGTCCTGCCCGTCCCGCGGGGACGCTGGCTTGTGCCGGAGTCGTGGCGGCTGCAAGACAGTCTTATCGGTCGCTGGTCTCTTGGCAAGCGGATAGATCAGGAGAGGCGGGAGTTGCGGAGGCGGAGGGATGTGCGCGCAAGAGGGGCGTGGCGTTCGGGGGATCACTCGCTGAGGTCATTCTCGGTGAACAGGGTGAAGTTCTGGCGGGCGAGGTTGGCGGCGGCGGCCTCGTGGTCCTCGACGTGCAGGGCGACGGCGGCACAGCCGTGCGGCCCGATCAGTAGCGGATAGGCGTAGTGGATGTTCGTTTCAGTCACGAGCATCGCCTTGAAGATCTCCAAGAGCGGCTGCTTGCCGTCGGGCAACTGCACGACGAGGAGGTCACTCTCGGTGTACGGCAGCCTGGCATGTTCCAGCGTCTCGGCGGCGCGTTCGGGGTCGCGCACCACCAGGCGGATGATGGCGCAGTCGGCGGTGTCGACGACGGTCAGCGACACGATGCGGTTATCGCTGGACTCGAAGCGGCGGACGACATCGAGCAGTCCGCCGACGCGGTTAGGGACGAACACATTGAACTGCCGGACGCTGGGCCAGTCACGGCCGCGCGCGGTCGCGAAGCCAATTGCGGCGCCGGAGTCTTCGCCCTGGCCGTGGCTCATGGACGCACCCTTCTTTCCTTGAAGTGCTGGACGAGGGGCGGACGGCTCGTCCTGGGTGGATGCCTCGCACCTCTGTATCCCCTCGTTCGACGGATGTGTAGTCTACAGCAAAAGTTGCGCCAACGTCAACGGCATCCGCCGCGGCTTTGCCGATGCGCACGGCCCGGGAGGGGCAACGGCGATTGACCCTGACAACAACATTGCGTATCTTCATCGTAGATACGAGGTGATCCGATGAAAACGCGCGTGCAACAGTGGGGCAACAGCCTTGCCCTGCGCATTCTCAAATCCTTCGCCATCGAGGCAGGCCTCCACGAGGACAGCCCGGTCGATTTGTTCCTGTCTCGGATCAAGGGAGGAGAAGACCTATGAACCCCTGGCGGTGGGTGGACCCCCGCATCCAGAATGTGCGGGTTGCGAACGTGCAGTCCTACTTTGCCCGTCGCGGCTGGAGCCTGCAGCCGAACCCGAACCCCAACCTGCTGCGATTCGAGCGGCTGGCCCGGGGAAAAGGTCCGCCACTGTTCCAGATGGTTCCCTCCTCGGAGGAGTTTGCGGACTTTCGCCAGCGGGTAGCCGAACTCATCACCACCCTGAGTGAGTTGGAGGACCGGCATCCCGTCGCGGTCCTCGAGGACATCCTCTCCGAGCAAACACTCGCAGGCGACAACGGGCCTCCGCGCGTCGGCACGGCAACCAGCCGAAAATGACCCGCCACGCGCCCACGCCCGCAACAACTTGCAGGGAAGACCGGGGATGGATACCATCACGACATGATTCGGAGGGAATCGCTCCCGTCGTCCCTCTCATCGCAAGGAGGGCTGTCATGATGCGGCATGGACTTGCACCCCTTCTCCTGACGATCTGCACTCTGCCCGCGCCGGCCGCCGCTCCCGTGGCGGTGCGTGAGCTGCGCATCCAGAAAGTCGGCGACGTCAGCTACTTCCACGTTCGGCTTGCACCGCCGAGCCGGATGCCCCCTGCGGACAGTCCGCGCAACCAAGAACAGGCCTCCAGCGCGGAGCCGACGCCGGCCGAGGCGCGTCTGGTTTCTCCCGATGCCAAGGCCCGGCACATCTATCAGCGCTTGGCTACCCCCTCCGAGCGCGGACCCGCACCCGCCTCGTCGAGCCGGATGACCCCTGCAGACAGTCAGCGGAACGAGGAGGAGCAGAAGAACCCGCGCGAGCCCGTGCCCGTCGAGGGGCTGGAGTTCGTCGGCAAGGTGCAAGCTCTGGACGAGATCAAGCTGGCGCTCCTCTACTCGGAGGGGAGCCCGCCTGACCGCGTTAGCTGGAAGGAGACCAGCGTCACGCTCGACCTGCGCAAGGCGAAGGAGGTCGCCCTTTCCACAGCGGCCAAAACACGCAGAACGGGCCCCGCTCCCAAAGACGGCCCCCAGAATCCGGTTCGCGATGACCTCGAAGGACTGTGGGCCGACGCTCAGGTCGCGTACTTCTCCCGCGCCGCTGGCCAGATCGAGGGTTTCGGCTTTCCCGCCTTCGGCGCCAGGGCGACGGTGCGAAAATACAACGTGCCGAGTCCGCCGAGTGGCGTGATGGTCCACACCCGCACCAAGATGGTACCCTACACCGTAACCAAGACGGTTCCGACGACCGTCCAGGGACGGACCGTCTACAAGGAAGTGACGGAAACACACCAGCGCCCGGTCCAAACCCACTCTTATGAAGGGAACGATGGCTGGGGGCTGTACGAGATGACCACGGGGGCCGCCGCCATCGCCGAGTCACTCGCCCTGCGTCGCATGGCGGGCGTTGTCACCAAGGACGACGGCAAGCGCACCGTCGAGGTCGCCAAGATCCAGGGCATCGATGTCGCGGAGCATCCCTGGGAAAAGATGATGGCCGGCAAGAAGCCCGCCGACGAGCCGCTCGCTCGCTTCATTCCGCACGACAACTACTACCTGACCTTCAAGAACCCGCGCAAGCTGACCGATCTCCGCGAACTGCTCGGTCAATGGGGCAACAGCCTCGGCCGGGCCTTCAAGCTCAAAAGCCGCGACTATCGCATCCGGGAGCGCTACGCCGAGCAGCTCTGTCTGCACGACACCCTGCTCGCCCGGCGTGTCGGGCCGCGGCTGCTCCAGAGCGTGACCATAACCGGCAACGATCCGTATCTGCGCGAAGGCTCCGACCTGACCATCCTCTTCCACGTCAACAACAAGAAGCTCTTCCTTGCCGGCCTCGACCGCCTCGTCCAGGAGGCACGTCGGAAGCACGGCGATGCCCTCAAGGAGAGTCACTCGACATACCAGGACATCGCCATCGCGAGCTTCGTGACACCGCTGCGCGAGGTCAGCCTGCACCGCGCCCTCCTCGGCGATTACGTCCTCTACTCCAACTCGCCCGTTGGCCTGCGCCGCGTCCTGGATGCGCACCAGGGCAAGGGCAAGCGTCTGGCCGATGCCCGCGATTTCCAGTACATGCGGACCATCTTCCGTAACGATGACGAGGAAGAAGACGGCTTCCTGTTCCTGTCCGACGCCTTCATCCGACAGCTTGTAGGCCCCGCCAGCAAGATCAAGGAGAAACGCCGGCTCGAGGCCCTGACGAGTCTGTACATGCTCACCCACGGGGCCCTGTTCCATGCCTGGGAAACCGGCCAGCTGCCGGATTCGTACAGGAAGGTGCTTGCGGGGGCGAATCTCAAGACGGAAGAGGTGCCGATGCCGGAGGGCAAGGCGGCCACCTGGGACGCGACTCGGCAAGTGGCTTTCTCCGAGACCTACAACACCCTCCACTTCGCAACGCCGCTCGTCGAATTGCCGATGGACAGGGCGTCGCAAGGCGAGGTCGAGCAATACAACCGCTTTCGCCTGGAATATCTCGGGCTGTGGCGACAATACTTCGACCCGATCGGCGTCCGTTTCGGGATCACCGACAGCCAGGTCAAGATCGATACGTACATACTGCCGCTGATCCAGAATAGCGGTTACAACACGCTGCGGCGCGTGGCCGGCGGCGGCACCTTCGCCCTCGACACCGGCAGCATCTCGCCGAACACGCTCTTTCAGTTCATCATGCACTTGTCGCCGAACGTCCAGGACCGTCGCTCGCTCTTCGGCCTGGAGGGTGAGGCGGCCGAGCTGGACCTGGCCAGCGTGCTGATCGGCGCGCTGGGGCCGGTGGGCAGTTGGACGATCGTGCGCATCGATGATAGTCCCGTCTTCAGCCAGGTGATTGATCTGGCCGAACGCGCCCGGGCGGGCAAGGACATCGACAGCGACGAGATGATGCGGCTGGTCTTTCAGATGCCCGTCGTCTTCGGCGTGGACATCAAGAATCCGCTGACGTTCGGGGCGGCGCTGGCCACGATGCGGACGGCCGTTGTCATGTCGCTGCCGGGCGGCATCACCTGGGAGCCGCTGGAGAAGCCGTACAAGGGCGTACCCATCGTCCGCGTCCAGGCCAGCGCGGCGGCCACGGACCAGCTCCTGGGCACGGACGGCCGCACGCCTCGCAAGCGCTTTCAGCCGTCCGTTTACTACGCCCTGATCGACGGCGGGTTCTACCTCACGCTCAGCGACAAGATGCTCCACAGCCTCATTGACCAGATGGAGGCGCGCAAGAAAGGAGACGCCAGGATCGTGCCGGTCAACAGTTCGCTCTACCTGGCGCCCGGCGCGGCGAAAGAAGCTGGCAAGCTGCTGCGGCTTGGGTTGGAGATGAGGACCCACGAGCTGGCCCTGGGCAACCTGCCGTTATGGCACACCCTCTACCGCTGCGGGCTCATCGGCGAGAAGACCGAGGCGGGGAAGGCGCGGGAGACGGCGTATCGCTATCTCGGCTTCGTGCCCCTCAGCCCCGACGGCTCGGCCTATCGCTATGAGGTCGCGCGAGACGAGGTCGAGAACGAGCGGCACGGCTCGCTGAGGAAGCCGATCTCTCCGAAGACATCGGCGGACGAGGCGCCGCTGACGCGGTTGCTGGAACAACTCCGATCGATCCGCGCAGACCTGCGTTTCCGCGAGGATGGCATTCACACCGTCCTGACGATCGAGCGCCACAAGGCGAAGTGATCCTGACGGGGCCGGTGTCTGAGGGGCTGTTCCACACGCAAGCTGTGTGTGGCTACGGGCAGTCGGCGCGCACCCCGGACGGGAAAGCGTTTCCGGGTGTGGATGGCGCGAACGAATGCAACGCATCCCGGAAAGCTCTGGAGGACAAGGACTTAATTCGTTCTCAGCGCTCTGCAACGAATCCCTTCCCCCTTCCTCATCATCGTGTACGGGTGACCACTTTGCAAGAGGAAGTGCAGAAGCAGCCATCGTCCGTCAGCCGTTGATCCGCACGCCGACCAGCTTGTCCATCAGGATCAGGAAGAGCTGGGCATTGGCCAGGCTGCCGTAGGGGAATTTGAAGACGCCGCGCGACGAGAACCATCCCTCCTTGGCGTCCTTGCGGCGCACCTGGACCCAGCCCTGTTCGATGCGAACCTGGGAGATCTCGTCGGCGTGACAGTCGATCTCCTCGCCGTTGAAAAAGAGCGTGATGCGCTCCTGGCCGAGCTTGACCCAGTTGCGGCCACCGAGGCCAAAGTAGATCATGCCATCGGTGCGGAGCTGGGCCTGGATCTCCGTCAGCTTGTACAGGGTCCAGGCCTGTTCGGAGGCGGTGGCGAAGTGAAAGAGGTCCTTGAGCGGCGGGTTGCCTTGTTCGCTCTTGTGACTGGCGCCAATGACGAAGCGGGCCCGGCCGGCGGCGTCGGTCCAGGTGAAGTTGTAAGCGGTGTTCTGGTAGACGCCGTTGGTGTAGTGGCGGGTCTGCGAGGTGCGCAACTCGGTCGCGTCGGCAAAGCGGAACACCTCCTCCTTTACCTGCTCACGCGAGCCGGAGCAGCGGAACCGGGCCACCCCTTCGCGGCCGACGTACGTGCAGGTGTGCGCGAAGCCCGTCGACAAGAGAGCGATCCCCAGGCCGAGGCCCCCCAGCACCACCGGCCAGAAGAGTTGCCAGAACGGGGCCCTCAGATTGACAGCGATGAGAACCCCGATGAAGAGGCCGGCGGCGCCCGCGATGATCGCCACGGTCAGCCGGGCGCCCGGCGACATCGGCTCGGTCCCTTTGCGCAGGCTGGTGGTGGCGCTGACGACCTCGCCGATCTCCGTGGGCGGCGGCACGAAGAAGTCGTCCTTGCCGCTGATCGGCCCGCCAGCGTGGTTGTTGACGTCGCCGGCTGGCTCCCACCCGTCTTCGCCGTGGTCTTGCTTGCGCGAGCGGCGCGGGGTGGGGCGGACGAGTTCGGCCTCCGGGGCGCGCTCCTCGTTGGGCTCCGTCTCCACCTCGGGAAGGACGTCGTAGACGGGCTTCTGTGGCGCCGTCTCGGTGTCCTGGTTGGGGATCTCCATCTGCTCGCCGCAGGACGGGCACTGCCCGGTCTGGCCGGCGAACTCGTCCTTGACGCGAAG
>JACOUH010000026.1 GCA_016177925.1 Planctomycetota bacterium
TATGCTCGGCAGCGGCTTGTGACCCCGGGCCTCGGCCAGCAGCGACACGTAGTAGCCGGTGCTCTGGTAGCGATAGGAACGGCACAGATTGAAGAGCTTGGCCCCGCGCATGTCGCTGTACTCGTGCCGCGTCAGGTACGCCCGAGCCTCGACGACCTCGACGCCGGGCACCTGGAACGGCCAGTCCTTGAGGTCATTGGCGATGATGAGGATCGGCACGGCCTCTCCTTCGCTTCCGGGTCCCCGGCCGGATGACGAGTAGGTTGTCGTCGTAGGTCAGGATGCCGAGGAGGATCGCGTTGATGACGCGGTCGATGGACAGCTCATAGAAGTGCTCGGCGGCCAGCGGATTCGGCATGAGCGGATCGGCCACCATCACAGTCCGCAGGAGGCGGTGGTAACCGCACAGCACGACGAAGTGTCCCGCGGGCAGGCCGCGGACGTCGTCGGGCTCGCCCTCGGGCCAGGACTCACGCATGTCGCGATAGAGGTAGGTTGCGCTCAATCCGGTAAGGATCGGGATGCCCCGGTTCAGGTAACGCCGGACCAGTTCGCTGGTCAGGTCCTCCATGCGCACGGTCCCGCCCAGGCGGAGGAACTCGAGAAAGGCGTGCGTGGCGGTGTGCAGTCGTGCCGACTCCTTGGCAGCCATCTGGGCCCGCAGGCGCTCCTGCAAAGGCGGGGCGTCGGGCCGGAACCAGGTGGGGTCGAAGACCTTGAGGTTGTACGTGTAGATGGTGGCGTCGTAGCCACGACGCAGGGCGTGGCTGGCGAGCAAGACGGCCAGGGTCCCGCCGCCCTCCAGGCTCGGCACCTGCTCGATGACGGTCTCCAGGGGCAATTCGTCGCCGTAGTAGCGGTACAGCGCGTGCAAACAGGTAGGACCGCAGGTCATGTCGTCCGGCTGCGGCAGGATTTCAAACTCGAGACGCGTTTCCATGCTCTGTCAACTTGCGGGTCAAGGCGATGGCAACCGTCTCGCCACCACCGATTATAGGACCAGGGCAGGATTCACACAACCGCACCGTTGACCCGCCTCACTCGGCAAGCCCCGCGAACAGGGCGGTGCCGATGCGGACAAGGGTCGCTCCTTCCTCGATCGCCACCTCGAAGTCGTTGCTCATGCCCATCGAGAGGTGGTGAAGGACGTGCTGGTCCGTGAGAGTGCGCGTGAGCCGGTCGCGCAAGTCGCGCAGCAAGGCGAAGGAAGGACGGCACTTCTCGGCATCTTCTACCAGAGCGGCCATTGTCATCAGGCCACCGAGGCGGACGAACAGCAAAGAATTGAAAACGTCGCTGAGACCGGGCACCTCTGCGGGGGCGAAGCCGTTCTTACTCGCCTCGCCACTGGTGTTGACCTCAACGAGGACGTCGATTCGTTGGCCTTGCTTCTGCGCGGCTACTTCGAGAGAGTCGAGCAAAGAGAGACGGTCGCCGGAGTGGATCAGTTCAACGAGCGGCAGGGTCTGCTCGATCTTGTTGCGTTGCAGGTGACCAATCAGGTGCCAGTGGACAGTCGAGGGGAGGAGAGCTGCCTTGCGCCAGAGTTGCTGGGGACGATTCTCACCGAGGTGATTCAGGCCGAGTTCGGGAAGGAGGCAGACGGCTTCGTCGGGGGCACTCTTGGTGACGGCGACAAGGGTCACGTCCGACCGCGAACGCCCGGCTCGCGCGCAGGCCGCCCGGATGCGTTCCTCGATGGTATCGATATTGTTGCGCAGCACACCGCGCAGACGGCTTTCGTCCACGGCGAATGTCCTCTCGCGTCTCGTCCTCGTGGGCGTCCGCTGACATTCTATGATGGCGGCCACAAGGACGAAACGGAGAGGGTACGGAGATCAAGACGCCCAGCACGCCTGGCACTCGCGCTCTCGTCCCCGAACGACGCGCTGTCCACGCAGATCGTTGCGCGTTTCCGTGACTACAGTGCGCTCGCCGGAGTTGGTCCCATTGCTAAAGCGGATGACGACCCAGTCGCGCGTCAGCCCCAGGCGAAAAGCGAGCGCGGTCATCGAGAACGTGGCGCGAACGGTCCACTCCCCGCGTCGCGTTTGCAGGACAGGGACCTCGTCGGCTGGCGTGACGTTCCACGAGGCGAGCCGCGGTCCCCGGGACTGGGCAAGGGAGCGATACTGCTCGTCGATAGCGAGCAAGTCGGCAACGGACGGCTCACTCGTCGCTTTCTCCGGGGCTTCTTGCTCGCGATGGCGGAACTCGAGGGCCTCGAGCAGTCCCCGCAGCCGTTTCGGACCGATACCGACTTTCTGCAGTCGGCCATCGCGCGCCGCCCGCTCGGCCTCGTCGAGAGTCGTGATACCCAGTTCGTCGCGCATCCGCACGGCCAAACGCGGCCCCACTCCAGGCAGGCTAGTCAGCCGTTCGCGCGGATCGGTCGGCTCGGCGTCCGCCCCCATGGTCCGGAACTGCCCGGTGCGGATCAGCCCTTCGAGGGTGTAGGCCAGGTGTTCGCCGAGCCCAGGCATGTCTTCGAGGGCCTCCCGTCCTCCCTCGGCGAGCAGTTCACTGAGCGACCTCGGAGACATCTTCACCGCCGACGCAGCCTTCCGATAGGCGCGCACGCGGTAGAGGTTTTCGCCCTTGGATTCCAGGAGAGCGGCATGTTCCAGAAGCCGCTTCGCAAGGGTGTTATTGTTCATGAACTGTCTCCTTCCTCTCTTCTCATTGTACCTGCGTACACTAAGCAAGCAAGCACAATCGGGACAACCGAAAGTGCCACGGCGGGAGACTTTTTCTTGACTTCTCCCGTCCTTTCGAGCACGATGAGAGGAGTTGATGGAGGATCGGCGATCTATCCCGCCTGTGCTACTGCTCTTTGTCCTGCCTTGCCCGATACCTTCCCAGACGCCCGCCTGCCTCAGACGTAAGGGCCTCATGATGCTGCGAACTTTGTCCCTTGCTGCTCTTGCGTTTTCACTTGGGCTCCAATCCGCCCAGGCGGACGCCCCCCCGAGCGCCGCGTTGCAGTCGCTCCGCGTCTATCCGGCGAAGGTCGAGCTGATCGGCCCGCGCGCCGAGCAGCACCTCGGCGTGCTCGGCGAGTATACCGATGGTCAAATGCGCGAATTGACCCGCGGCGCCCGCTTCACGAGCAGCAACTCGAAGGTGGTATCCGTCGACACGGCGGGCCTGTTGCGAGGGCTAACGAATGGCAAGGCGACGGTCACCGTCGAAGCTGGGGAGAAAAAAGTCGTCGTGCCGGTCGTCGTGGAGGGTGCCGACGACGAGGCGCCGGTCAGTTTCAGCCGCGAAGTCGTGCCTGTGCTGACGCGGGCTGGGTGCAACCAGGGTGCCTGTCACGGCGGACAGCACGGCCGCGGCGGATTCAAACTGAGCCTGCTCGGTTTCGAGCCCGAGTTCGACCACCCGCAGATTGTCCAGAGCGCCGAGGGCCGCCGCGTCGTCCTGTCGGAGCCGGAGCGCAGCATCCTCCTGCTCAAGCCGACACTGTCGCTGGAGCATGGCGGCGGGGAACGCTTCAAGGTCGGCACGCGACCATACAACCTTCTGAAGCGCTGGCTCGAGGACGGTGCCCCACCGCCGTCGCCGCGTGACCCGACTGTTACCGCAATGGAGGTCTGGCCGACCAAGCGCGTGATGGTCCCTGGGGAAGAGCAGCAGATCATCGTCCGCGCCAGCTGGAGCGATGATCGCACGACCGACGTAACCGACGTCGCCCAGTTCGATGCCCTCAACGACGCCGTCGCCGCGGTCAGTCCGTCGGGGCGGATCACCGCCAAGGCCTCCGGTCAGACACACGTCATGGTTCGCTTCCGGGGCCAGGCGACCGTCGTGCAGGTCACGCTGCCGTACACCCACCTCGACCGCCCGCCCGACTTCCCGACGAACAACGTCATCGACGAGAAATTGAAAGCGAAGTGGCAGGAACTGGGTCTGACGCCGTCGCCGCAGTGCTCCGACGAGGAGTTCTTCCGGCGCATCCACCTCGACGCCCTCGGCACGCTGCCGGCGCCGGAGGACGTCAAGGTCTTTCTCGCCGATCGGAGCCCGGACAAGCGGAAGAAAGCGATCGACAAGGTCCTCGACCGGCCGGAGTTCGTCGACTTCTGGGCGCTGAAGTGGGGCGACCTGCTGCGTATCAACCGCGACGCCATCAATGATAAGGGGATGTGGAGTTTCCACAACTGGGTGCGGGCAAGTCTGCGCGACGGCAAACCGCTCGACCAGATGGCCCGTGAGATCATTACCGCGGAGGGCAGCACCTTTACGCAGGGGCCGGCCAACTATTATCGGCTGTCGGTCGGCGCTGACAACCAGGCCGAGACGACGTCGATGCTGTTTCTCGGGGTGCGGATGCAGTGCGCCAAGTGCCACCACCACGCGTTCGAGAAGTGGAGCCAGGACGATTACTACGGCATGGCGGCGTTCTTCGTTCGCCTGGGTAGCAAGAACAGCCAGGAGTTCGGGCTGTTCGGCCGCGAGACGATCATCTACCTGCGCGACAGCGGCGAGGCGACGCACCCGCGCAAAGGCGGCGTCGTCAAGCCGCACGCGCTGGACGGCCCCATCACCGACGACCTGTTCGACCGCCGCCGGAAGCTGGCGGAGTGGTTGACGGCAAAGGAGAACCCGTTCTTCGCCCGCAACTTTGCGAACCGCTTCTGGGGCTACTTCATGGGCCGCGGCCTCGTCGAGCCGATCGACGACATACGCTCGACCAACCCGCCATCGAACCCCGAGTTGCTCGACGCCCTGGCGCAGGAGCTGATCAGGGACAAGTACGACCTGAAACGGTTCATGCGGACGATCATGAATGCGCGGGCGTATCAGCTGTCGTCGCGCTCGTTCCCCGGCAACCGGGCCGACGCGGCGAACACGCATTATGCCCGCTACACGGTGAAACGTTTGACGGCGGAACAGTTAGCCGATGCTCTCGACTTCGCGACCGGCACGCGCGAGAAGTACCCGGGGCTTCCGCCGGGAACGCGCGCGATCCAACTGCCGGACACGAGGGTGCGGTCGTTCCTGCTGGACGTTTTTGGCCGGCCGCCGCGGCAGATCACCTGCGAGTGCGAGCGGACCGCCCAACCGAACATTGCCCAGGCGCTGCACCTGCTCAATGGCGACTTCCTCAACCGCAAGATCATTCTCCCGGCGGGCCGCATCGAGGCGCTTCTGAAATCGAAGGCATCACTGCCCACGGCAATCGAACAGCTGTACCTCGTGACGTTCTCGCGACTGCCTCAGCCCGAGGAACTGACGAGGGCGAAGGAGTGGGTCGCCAAAGCGCCGTCGCTGCGCGAGGGGCTGGGCGACCTCCTCTGGGTGCTCGTCAACGCCCGCGAGTTCCAGTTCAACCACTGACCCGCCGCTTGACAGGCAAACGCGAAGCCGCAAGCGGCGGGCTCCGATAACTCGAACTCGCTCGAACCTTCCCCGTGCAAGGTCCCATGACTCGATCTACCTGTTTAATTGTTGTGGGGGCCTGCCTGGCGCCCATGCTCGCCATGGCCGGAGAACCGACCTACTGGCAGGACGTGCGGCCGGTCCTGCGCAAGCACTGCTTTGCCTGTCACACGACGCGCAACCTGAAAGAAGTCGAAGTATCCGCCGGCCTGGCGATGGACAACTACGAGGCCTTTGTGAAGGCCGCACGCAAGCGCGTCGTCCAACCCGGTAAGAGTGCTCAAAGCGAGCTAATCCGACGGGTCACGAGCCAGGACGATGAGGTCCGCATGCCGCCCGCGACGACGCCGTTGCCCGCTGAGACGGTCGCCCTGCTCCGCCGCTGGATCGACAGCGGCGCCGCCGAGGGACGCAAGCCCGACGAGATCGCGACGCCTATCACGACCTCGTCACGGCCGCGTCGCCGACTACCTGTGACGTTGCCGACCGCCGCCGTCCCGCCCCCGGGCGCCCTCGGCAGCGGCAAGGCGGACAAGCTACAGCTGACGTTGAAGGTCGGACCGCTCGCGCCGGTTACCGCGGTGACGTTCAGCCCCGACGGCAAGCTGCTGGCAACGGGGTGCTACGGCCGCGTCGCCGTGTGGGACCTGGCGACGGTTCGGCCGGTCAAGGTGCTGACCAACGTCCTCGGCGCTGTCAACGACCTCCGCTTCAGCCCCGACGGCAGCCTACTGGCGGTCGCCGGCGGACAGCCGTCGGCCAAGGGCGACCTGCGCCTGTTCCGCACCTCCGACTGGAAACTGCTGGCGACGCTCGGCGGACACGACGACGTGGTGGCTTGCGTATCTTTCAGCCCGGACGGCAAACACCTTGCCTCGGCGAGCTTCGACAAGACGGTGCGCGTCTGGGACATCGCCTCGCACCGGACCGAGCAGACGCTGACCGGCCACTCCGACTTCGTCTATGCCGTCGCGTTCAGCCCCGACGGCAAGCTGATCGCGTCGGCGAGCAAGGACCGGACGGTGAAGCTGCTCGAGGCAGCGACAGGCAAGAGTCGCTTTACCTTCAGCGGCATGACGCAAGATGTCCTCGCGGTGGGCTTCAGCGGCGACGGCAAGTACGTCCTCTCTTCGGGCTACGAGACGGGCATCTACTGGTGGGATGTCACCACGGGCGAACGGGCTCGATTGCAGGGGGGGCACGGGACGGCAGTCCACGAGATCGGCGTGAGCAAGGACAGCAAACTGATTGCCTCCGCCGGCGCTGACGCGACCGTGCGGTTGTGGGACGGGACGACCGGGTCACCGCTGAAGGCGCTGAACACCGGCTCGCTGACCTACGCGGTCGCGCTGAGTCCCGACGCCCGCCTGGCGGCGTCCGGCTCATTCGATGGCCTGGTTCGGCTGTGGGACGTCAAGGGCGGTCGCCACCTGCTGACGCTACTGACCTTACCGGCTCAGCGAGAAGAGCCCTCCTGGTTGGCGCTGACGCCGGAAGGATATGCCGCGGGGAGCAAGGACCTGACCACGGCCAGCGAGTGGCAGATGGCCGGGCGGGCGATCCCCGCGGCGGCGGTGTGGAAAGCGCTGGCCAAGGCAGATGCCGTCGCGCGTGCCGCGCGTGGCGACACCCTGCCCAGCCCAAGCTTTCAGAAGTGATCGGCCATCAGCACCGATCCATCGACGAGTCCGGCCAGTTCTTCCGGGCGACTCCAACCTGGACCACTGAACCGCTGGACCGCCGCCCGGCGCGTCGGCGTTGACAGTTCCTTCCCCGTCTCTTCATAATGCCAGGGGCAGGTGCCGCGCCGAGGTCCCTCCAACACCAGGAAGCCCTCGGTGGGCCTTGCCGCCGGCCTTGCAGGAAGCTGGCCGGACTGGTGCCAACCCGCGTGGACTCATGACCCGAACCAACAAGCTCCGCGTCTTCAGCGGCCGTGCCAACCCGGCGCTGGCCGAAAAAATCGTCGCCCACCTCGGTGACACCCTCGGCCGCGTCAGTATCGGCGACTTCCCCGACGGCGAGACGATGGTCAAGATCGAGGAAGACGTCCGCGGCGGCGACGTCTTCGTCGTCCAGCCGACCTGTCCTCCCGTCAATCAGCACGTCATGGAGCTGCTGATTATGCTGGACTGCTTCAAGCGGGCCAGCGCCGCGCGCATGACCGTCGTTCTGCCCTACTACGGCTACGCCCGGCAGGACCGCAAGGACACCGGCCGCGTGCCGATCACCGCCAAGCTCGTCGCCGACCTGATCGCCCGCGCGGGCGCCAGCCGTGTCCTGGCGCTCGACCTGCACGCCGCCCAGATCCAGGGCTTCTTCGACATCCCCGTCGACCACCTCTACGCGGGCCCAGTCATTAACGAGTACATCCGCGGGCTGAACATCCCCATGCGCGACCTTGTCGTGCTCAGCCCCGACGAAGGCAGCATCAAGCGAGCCCTGGAGCACCAGAAGCGCCTCGGCGGGCCCGCCATCGCCATCGTCGACAAGCGTCGCTCCAGCGCCACCGAGACGAAGCAGGCCAACCTGATCGGGTCCTCGCTGGAAAACAAGGTGGCGGTCATCTTCGACGACATGATTACGACGGGGGGAAGCGTCGCCGGGGCCGCCCAGATCGCGAAACTGAACGGTGCCCGCGAAGTCTATGCCTGTGCCACGCACGCAGTGCTGGTCGGCCCGGCGATCGAGAAGCTGCGTGGCGCGCCGATCAAGGAACTTGTGCTGACGGATAGCATCCCGTTGCCGCCGCAAAAGCAGCTGCCAAACGCCAAGATATTGAGTGTCGCCCCGCTGCTTGCCGAGGCGATCAAGCGCATCCACTTCAACGAGTCGGTCAGCAAACTCTTCGAGTAGACGAGCCTATCTCCAATCCTTCGCCCGTCGCCCGCTCGCCACATTCGGGAGGGGCGCGCCCCGGCGCGGGCGATGGACACCCCCGGCGCGGCCTGCTATCGTGAGGGCGGTCGGGCTTCATGACCTCGATGTCTGACACGCCCTCGACGGGGGAGTGGCGCTCAAGGCATTCCTGCGCTAGCGCAGGGCTTTCTCCGCTCAAGATCATCGCCTGGATTCAGGGGCGGAGGGACTCCCCTGCCACGTGCAGCGTCGACGTGACTGAAGGCAAGAAGTAGGGTGGTTCAAGCCTCGCTAAGCCCCACCCACTCGAGAGCGAAAGGACCATCATGACGATCAGCGCCCCCGTCCTGCTCGAAACGCTGCGCGAGTACCGCTTGCTTGACGAGGAGCAGATCGACCAGCTCGTCCTGGAAGTGCGGGCGCACGGCTTCGACGCCGAGTCGCTGGCGGGCGAGTTGTGCCGGCGCAGGCTGCTGACGTACTTCCAATCCTCCCAGCTGCTGGCCGGCAAGGGCGCTGACCTTGTCCTGGGGGCCAACTACGTCCTGCTCGACAAGCTGGGCGAGGGCGGCATGGGGGCGGTCTACAGGGCGCGGCACCGCATCACGCGCGGCGAGCGGGCGGTCAAACTGATCCGCTCCGAGTACCTGACGAGCAAGGACTCGGTCCAGCGTTTCTTCCAGGAGGCCCAGGCGGCGGAGAAGCTGAGCCACCCCAATATCATCCGGGCCTACGACGCCGGCGAGGACAGGGGCCGCTGTTACTTCGTCATGGAGTATGTCGAGGGCGAGGACCTGTCGGAGGTCCTCCGCCAGCGCGGCCCGCTGCCGGTCGGCGAGGCGTGCGAGTACGTGCGGCAGGCGGCAATGGGCCTGCAACATGCCTACGAGCGCGGCCTCGTGCATCGAGACATCAAGCCGTCGAATTTGCTGCTGTCGCGTGCCGAGGGGCTGATCAAGATCCTCGACCTGGGGTTGGCGCGACTGCGCGAGTCACCGCTGCAGGGGGCGGACGAGGCGAACCCGCTGACGCCGATGGGTGTGATGATGGGCACGCCGGACTTCATGGCCCCGGAGCAGGCGGAAGATTCGCGCGCCGTCGACATCCGAGCCGACCTCTACGCCCTGGGTGGAACGCTCTACCAGCTGCTCAGCGGCAGTGTGCCGTTCCCAGGCGGGACGCTGGTCCAGAAGCTGCAGCGCCACTTTCACGAGATCCCGATCCCGCTGACGCGCTGGCGTCCGGACGTGCCGGAGCCCCTGTCGGCGGTGGTCGCGCGGATGATGGCGAAGCGGCCGGATCAGCGCTACCAGACACCAGCCGAGGTGGCCGCGGCACTGAAGCCGTTCTCCTCGAGCGTCCTGCCGTCGCTGGCGCCGCCGACACACCCCAAACCGGGCCCTGCCCATGAAGCGACGCCTCCCTTCCCCCCGCGCGGGGGATCGGAAGCAGACGGCTCGCAGACCATGCGCAACCTGAGCGGCGAGGTGTTCTCGCTGCCGGGGGTGCAAGCCGAGGCAACGGAGCGGATCGGTCAGAGAGACGCCGCGGGGCCGCGGCCGGAGCGCCCCTCGCGACGCCGGCTCGTGCTGACGGTGACGCTGGTGGCCGCGGTCCTCGTTCCGCCGCTGGTCTGGTGGTTGGTGAGCCTGGGATCAGGGTCTGGCGCAGACGAAGGCGATGGAGGAGAAAGCCCGGAGAAGAACAGCAGGACGGTGAAGACGCAGCCCGACGGGCAAGATGGCGACACGGGCAAGAAGCCGTCGAAAGACAAACAACGCCCGCCCGATCGGATCAACCCCTTGCCCGTCAAGCGTGGAGAGACGAAGGGTGCGCGACCGAGCAGCGAGCCGATGGCGAAGAGCAAGTCCAGCATGCTGGCGGCGGACGCGGGCACGGGCAAGGGCTGGGAGCGGAAACCGGAAGAGATTTGCCAACTTGGCAATGGGGAGGTTGAGCGCGTCGTGTTCTCCGCGAACGGCTCTCGAGCCGCCGTTCGCCGTCCGTCGCAGATCGAGCTGTATGCGCTGGGGGGGCAATCGCGGCGTGAGATTCTCTCCCCGGATGAAGTTGCCCGCGACCTGGTCCAACTCGACCCAGTGCTCGGTGAGCTAACCCTGACTCCCGACGGCACACGCGGCACCTTTGCCGCCACCGGCAGGACGACCGCCAAGGTGCGTGGCACGAAGCAGTTCGGCAAGTCCTTCGATGTCCTGATCGAGTGGGGGCCTCCGCCCCGCGTCTTTGTCGGCTCCCTCGCCTTCGCGATTCGTGAAGTCCAGGGGGAAAAAATGCTAGAGCCCTCGACGCGGTGCCTGGCGTACACGGGGGACGGCAAGTTCTTGCTGGACGGGGCGGCCAAGGAGTTTCGCCTATGGCGCATCAAGCCGGGCCAGCCCTTCACGGACTCTTTTGCCAAATATACTTTGACGGACTCGTCGGTGGCGATCGCTGGCGCCCCCGGCGGTCAGTATGCCGCGGTCGGCCTGGCCGACAGTTCCATCCGGCTGTTCCGTCTCGATGCCGCCGAGGACATCGAGCCATCGGTGCTGAAAGGCCAGGTCAGGGACGTGCGCTGCGTCGCGTTTCTGGGCGACCGGCAGCTCGTCAGCGGCGACTCCGAGGGGGCGGTCGCGCTGTGGCGCTTTCCCGAACAGCCCAAGCCGGCAGCGACCATCGCCCCGCTAGCGAAGCTGACCGGCTGGTACAAGGACGTAATCCGATGTGTGGTGGGAGCGCCGGACGGGGAGCACTTCGCCACCGGCGGCCGGGACGGGTTCGTGTGCCTGGGCCAGTTCGGGGAAAAGCAACCGCTCTGGCGGTTGAAGTGTGAGGACGAGGTGCAGGCGGTCGCCTTCTCGGCGGACGGGGGTTCCCTGTTCTACGCCACGAAGAGGCGGATCGATCGCATCCCCCTGCGCGCTGACACGGGCAAAGCCAAATCCCGCCCTGCTGCAAAAGAACCGCCGGGCAACGGCAAGGCCTGATCGAGGACCGCTGTGACCTTGGCCCCCCTGCCGATCGATCCTGTCCTCCCCGAGTTGATTGACGCTCTGCGCAAACAGCCGTGTGCTGTCCTCCGCGCTCCGACCGGCGCCGGCAAGACGACCCGCGTGCCGCCAGCCCTCCTCGACGCGGGCCTGGCGGGACAGGGACGCATTCTCCTCCTCGAGCCGCGCCGCCTGGCCGCCCGCGCTGCCGCCCGGCGCATGGCGTCGGAACGCGGCGGGCGCCTCGGCGATGAGGTCGGCTATCACGTCCGCTTCGACCGCGTCTGTGGCCGGCACACGCGCATCCTTGCCGTTACGCCTGGCATCCTCCTGCGTCTGCTCCACGATGACCCCTTCCTTGAATCGGCTGGTATCGTCCTCTTCGACGAGTTCCACGAGCGCAGTCTCGACAACGACCTCGCCCTCGGCATCGTCCGCCTCGTGCAGCAGACCGTCCGGCCCGACCTGCGCCTCGTCGTGATGTCCGCAACGCTTGCGGTCGAGACGGTGTCGGCCTACCTTGGCGGCTGTCCCATCATCGTCAGCGACGGCCGGCTGTTTCCCGTCGAGATCCTCCACGAGCCACGCCCGCTGTACCGCGGTGTGGCAAGCGCCGTCGAGGGACTCCTCGACCGGACTGCGGGCGATCTCCTCGTCTTCCTCCCCGGTTTGACGGAGATCCGCGAGGTCGCACATGATCTCGAATTTCTCGCCCGGGAGCGCGATCTCGCCGTGATGCCGCTGCACGGTGACCTGCCGCCCGAGCAGCAAGACGCGGCCCTGCTGCCGCAGCCACGACGCAAGATTGTCCTGGCGACGAACGTAGCGGAGACATCCGTTACCGTTGAGGGAGTGACCGGTGTCGTCGACACGGGCGTGGCGCGGACGCTCGTCTTCGACCCAGGCGTCGGCCTCGATCGGCTGCGGCTGACGCCGATCTCGCGTGCCTCGGCCGACCAGCGCGCCGGCCGCGCCGGGCGGACTCAGCCCGGTGTCTGCGTTCGCCTCTGGAGCACCTCGGCCCATCGGGCTCGCCCGGAACAGACCGAGCCGGAAATCCGCCGTGTCGACCTCGCCGGGGCCGTGCTTCAGCTCCTTTGTCTGGGAGAGACCGACGTCCTGCATTTTCCCTGGCTGGAGGCGCCGCGTGAATCGACGGTGGAGCAGGCCCTGGCGCTGCTGCGGCGGCTGGGGGCAGTCGAGCCGAGCGGCGTGACGGAGCTGGGACACACCCTTGCCCGCCTGCCGGTCCATCCCCGGCTGGGCCGGCTGCTGATCGAGGGACAGCGCTGGGGACAGCCGGAGCGCGTGACGCTGGCCGCGGCGCTACTGTCGGAGCGCGACCCGTTCCGGCGATCGTTGGAGCAGTCCGCAGGCACGCAAGCTCGGCAGCACGCCACCTCGTCGGACGTCCTTGATCGCGTCGAGGCGTTGGAGGAGTACGAGCGCGACGGGCGGACCGCGACGCCCCTGGGGGCGCTCCACCGCGGCGCCGCTCGCTTCATCCTGCGGGCGCGCGACCAGCTTCTCCGCTCACTACGGCAAGAGACGCGGCGGGCGGCGCTGCCGGAACAATCGGCCGCCCAGCGTGACTGGCTCCCGGTCGATCAGGTGAGCAGCGCCATCGAGGTCTTCTTCGACGCCGAGGCGGAGCGCGTCTCGGCGCGGAAGCGTCTCCGCTTCGAGGACCTGGTTCTGGAGGAGGCGCCGGCGTCGCTTCCCGAGGACGAGGAGGTCGCTCGCGTCCTGGCGAAGGCGGCCTCCAAGCGCCTCGAGCACGTGCTGCCCGCGGACGATTCACCCGCGGCGAGCTTTCTGATGCGCGTTCGCTGCCTGCGCCAGTGGATGCCGGAGTTGGAACTTCCCGCGTTCGAGGAAGCAGAACTACGCGAGGTGCTGACATGGCTCTGTCACGGGTGCCGCTCCTTCGACGAGCTGCGGAAGGCCGACTGGCTTCAGGCGCTGCAAGGACGACTGACCCGCATGCAGCAGCAGGCGATCGAGCGGGAGGCACCGGAGCGGTTACCTGTGCCGAGCGGCAGTCGCATAGCCCTGCGCTACGAGGTCGGGCGACCGCCGATCCTGGCGGTACGGATTCAGGAGGTATTCGGGCTGGGTGAGACACCGCGGATCGCGGGGGGGCGCGTGCGCGTCTTGCTGCACCTGCTGGCGCCAAACTATCGGCCGCAGCAGGTGACCGAGGACCTGGCGAGTTTCTGGGCGAACACCTATCCGCAAGTGCGAAAGGAACTGCGGGCTCGCTACCCGAAGCACGCCTGGCCCGAAGACCCGGTGTCGGCCGTCCCCGAACGCCACCCGCGCCGCAAGCGAACGGAGTGAAAACGCTCAGAGGTATTCCTCGCGCACTGGCGTGAAGATGTCGAGGGCGCGGGTCGGCTGGTCGAGCGTGATGACCTTGTGCCGCACGCCTCCCGGAATGCACCAGACGTCGCCGGCCTGTAAGGTCTTCTGCTCGTCGCCGACGATGAAGATCGCTTTTCCTTCCAACAGCATGCCGACCTGGTCGTGCGGGTGAGCGTGTTCCTCGACCACGGCGTGCGGCTCCAGATCGACGACGGACACCATCAGGCGGTCGGTGGCGCAGGTGCGAATGTGGACGCCGGGAAAGATGGTATGACGGGCGCACTCGTCGGGGGTCGGAAAGAATCGGCTCACCGCTGTTCCCTCACCGTTCCCGGAACCTGTTTTCCTCAGCGGGCACGCCCAGACAGCAGCATCTGGCCGGCCTCGCGGGCGGCGGCGGTGCCGGTTCCGCTTCTTCTTCTTTATCGGACGTCCGGCCCGGCGAATTCAAGGTTACGATTGTGGCGAGCGGGGGGCGTGAGCCCCCTGACGACTTTATCAGGGGGCTCACGCCCCCCGCTCGCCAAAAAACTGAAGGTCAGGCGGAGGTGGCTCCCGGCACCGCGATTGAACGGACACGCCCATTGCCGGGACCGAAGCAGCGCCCGATGAGTTGTTCGCGCTTCTCTTCCAACTCGCGGCGCTGGCGAAGCAGTTCCTGTTCGCTCCGTTGCACTTCCTGCTGGATCTGGGCGTCGAGCCGGTCCAGTTCGGCGGACCGCCGCTCAAGGGCCGCCTCGGCGCTTTCTAGGGCCAGACAGCGCTGCTCCATCTGCCCGCGCCGTGCCTCCCAGGCGGCCTCCTCCTCCTGCCATCTCCGCCGGCAGGCTTCCAGCGCCTCCTCGAGGTGGACAAGGCCCTTGCGCGCCTCCTCCGCCGCCGCCTGCATCCGCTTCGCCTCGATGGCGCTCGCCTCGAGGCGCTCCTGCTGGGCGAGCGTCTGCTGGCGCAGTGAGTCGAGGTTGCGCTGGGCGATTTCCTTGTCCAGCACGCCCTGGAGTAACTGGACCTCGGTGCGGTCGCGGGCCAGCGTTATCTCGACCCGTTCGATGGCCTGTTGGCGCTGTTCGAGTTGCTCGCGCTCAGCCTGGAGGGCCTGCTGCTGTTCGCGGAGGACAGCAGCGTCGTCGGCTTGCTTCTGCCGCACCTCACCGGCGGCCTCCAGCAGGCGAACCGCCTCGGTCTTCTTGTGATCGAGTTCCTTCTCCTGGGCGGCCAGTTCCTGGCGGTACTGGAGCAGGTCGTGGCGGGCGCGGTCGAGCCGCTGCTCCTCGACGGCTAACTGCTTCTCCCCTTCGATGAGGTACTTCTCGCGTGACTCCAGAGCGGCGGTCTGGCCGGTGAGGATTTTCATCTGCCGGTTCAGTTCTTGCTGCCGCAGCAAGCACGCCTCGTTGAACTCGTTCTGCCGGCGGAGGATCTCCTGACGCTGGTTCTCCAGCAGCACCTGCTGCTGGCGGATGGCCTGGAACTGACGGCGCGTGAACTCCGTCAGGCTCAGCCGCTCATCAGAGAGCCACTCTTCTTCGACCTGGGAGCCCTCTCCCGGGCAGGGGACCGTGTCTGTCCCCGCCGTGGCCTCGGTGGACGCGACAAGCCCAGCAATCGGTGGAGCAGGCGCGGTGCCGCCGGAGCGCACCCGCTGGACCCGCGTGAACAAGGCATCCAGTGCCTCACTTCCGGGCAACCGACTGTCTCTCGGCGCGGCCATGGTCGACATCTCCCGCAGAATCCTTTGCACCCCTGCTTCTGGGCAGGGGAGAACGGTCCCAATCCAAAGGGGAAGGGTCCGAAACGCTGGCCGGCAAGAGGCGGCCCGGCCTCGCAACGGCGCCGTCGCCGGCCGACAGGACGTTCCCGACGGCATCGGACGCGTGCTGCATGACGGGTGCATCCGAAACTGCTCGGCGAAGTTCATCGACCCGAGCGAGCGCAGACGCTGTTCAACCAGTATCTTGAAAAGCGGCCGCTGTCAAACGGGTCAGAGCGTTCCCACCCGGCCGTCGTTCCAGTAGGATCATCGGAAAGGATAAAGGATGAAGGATGAAGGATGAATAGAAGAGAAGAGAGGTCTTTCTTCCATTCATCCTTCATCCTTCATCCTTCATCCTTTCTGAATGGGAGACCGTCGTTCGATGCGCATGCTGCTTCCCGCCCTGGTCTGTTGGCTGCTTGCCTGGTCCTCCCTGCACGGAGACGACATCGACAGGACGTACCCGCTCGGCCCCCAGCTGCGCGTCCTGGCCCAGGACGTCGACAGCCCGACCTACCGCGAGTGGGTGCTGAAAAAGATGCTCGCCACCGACCTTGCCGCCGAGTGGCAGCGCGAGGCGACGGAGGACAATGCCGAAGCCTTCCTGGCGCAGCACGGCGGCAAGGAGAAGGTCCTCGCCGATGCCGCGCTGAAGCGAGCCTACGAGCGGCGCCTCCAGATCCGTGAGCGCTTCCGCGACCTGATGCGACAGGGCTTCAAGCGCCACAACGCCGCCGCTCCGTTCGATCGTGGACAGCAGGCCGAGCCGGCGGGGACGCTCACGAAGGTCCCGGCCGGCCCGAAGGTGGCGATCTCGGCCGTCCTCCCTGCTGCCGACGCCGGGAAGTTCTGGCCGCGCTTCCGTGGGCCGAGCGGGCAGGGCCTCACCGGCCTGAAGTCCCTGCCAGTCACCTGGTCGAAGGACAGCGACAACATCGTTTGGCGCGTCCGTGTCCCCGGCCAGGGTAACTCGTCACCGATCACCTGGGCCGATCGCATCTTCTTGACCAGCGCCGGCGAGGGCGGCAAGGATCGCTTCGTCCACTGCCTGAACAAGGAGGACGGCAAGCTGCTGTGGTCGCGCAGGGTGCCGGAGCGGCCGACCGAGACGGGGGTGCGCGACAAGAACGGCTACGCCTCCGCCACGCCGGTGACCGATGGCGAGCGCGTGATCGCCTTTCTGGGGACGTGTGGGCTGGTCTGCTACGACTTCAAAGGCAACCTCAAGTGGCAGTACGACGACTTCCGTGTCGCGACGACCCACGGCACCGGCTCGAGCCCGGTACTGTACAAGGATTCGGTTATCCTGGTGCAGGACCAGAACCGGGCCGCGTCGATCTTCCTCGCAGTGGACAAGCGGACCGGCAAGCTGCTCTGGAAACAGTCGCGCGACCGGGCCATGACGTGGTCCACCCCGGTTGTGCTGCGCGTCGGCACCCGCGACGAGCTGATCTTCGCGGGCGCCGAACACGTCAAGGGATACGATCCGAATACTGGCCGGGAGCTGTGGGCCCTGAAGGGCCCGACCTACGAGGTGGTCCCGGCGGTGGTGTTCGGCGAAGGGTTGATCTACTCGGCGTCGGGTCGCAACGGTCCGACCCTTGCCCTGCGGCCCGGCCGGGGCACCCGCGCGAGCGGGTCGGGCGACGTGACCGAGACGCACTTGGCGTGGCGGGCAGTGCGCGGCGGGCCGCACGTGCCGGCGCCGATCTACCTCGATGGCCGGCTGTACACGGTCAACGACTTCGGCATCGCCACCTGTCTCGACGCTGCGACGGGCCGGCTGATGTGGCAAGAGCGCCTCGCCGACCGCTTCTCGGCGTCGCCGATCGAGGCCGGCGGGTTGCTCTACTTCCCCGCCGAGTCCGGAGTCACGTATGTGCTCAGGGCGGCGGAGCGTTTCGAGGTGGTGGCGCAGAACGACCTGGGGTCGCCGATCCTGGCCTCGCCCGCGGTGGTCGACGGCAAACTCCTGCTCCGCACGCAGGAAGAGTTGGTCTGCATCGGCCCGAAGCAGAAGCGCTGACGAGTGCCGCCTCCCCGGAGGGACTCTCGTCAATAGCCAGGGGCGTCCGCCCAGTTCTTCAGCCCCAACGGGGCGGCCGTCAATAGCCAGGGGCGTGAGCCCCTGGTCTTCAGCCCCAACGGGGCGGTCGTCAATAGCCAGGGGCGTGAGCCCCTGGTCCGGAACCGTCGCCCGGGAGGGAGCCCCAACGGGGCGACAGTGAGCGTGATGGCGTCCGGGTTCTGTCGCCCCTTCGGGGCTGAAGACGAAGGCTCCATGCCACCGGACCAGGGGCTCACGCCCCTATTGATGATCGCCCCTTTGGGGCTGAAGACCGAGGCGCCATGCCACTGTACCAGGGGCTCACGCCCCTATTGATGATCGCCCCTTTGGGGCTGAAGACGAAGGCTCCATGCCACCGGACCAGGGGCTCACGCCCCTGGCTATTGACGATCGCCCCTTTGGGGCTGAAGACCGAGGCGCCATGCCACTGTACCAGGGGCTCACGCCCCTATTGATGATCGCCCCTTTGGGGCTGGGACTTCGGATACCGACGACATGCTAAGCGTCGACCCCCATCCGCTCCTGGACTTGCGGGCCTTCGTCACGACCCTGCCGCGCCCGCTCGGCGAGATGGCCTCGCCGCCGGAATTGCTGGTGCTGCTCGCCCCGGACGCCGAGGCGCCCTTGACCAGCGATGATACCGTCCGCGAGTCGGTGCGGGCGCTCTTGCGGCAAGGCGGCTTCAAGCCGACCGGACGCAGCAAGCCCGCCTCGGAATACTTGCTGAAAGCGGTCCGGGAAGGGGGACTCGCCTCGATCAACGTGGCAGTCGACGTGTGTAACGTGGTGTCGCTGCACAGTGGACTGCCGATCAGTGTGGTCGACCTCGACCGGGCCCGCGCGCCGTTCCGTGTGAGCATCGCGCCGCCGGGGGCCTCATACGTCTTCAATGCCTCGGGGCAGACGATCGACCTGAACGGGCTGCTGTGCCTGTTCGACGCCGACGGGCCGTGTGCCAATGCGGTCAAGGATGCCCAGCGCACCAAGACAGGACCGGAGTCGCGGCGCATGCTGTCGCTCGTTTGGGGGACGGTCGTCCTGCCGGGCCGCGCCGCGCAAACGGAGACATGGTATCGGGCCTTGCTCCAGCAGCACGGGGCAAGCACCGAGGCCGTGCTGTGAACAGTCGGTCAGTGGAGGCGGGGCAGGAAAGCGAGGGCAGCCGCGGCACTGGCGGCGGCCACCAGGACGAGCAGGAGCCACTTCATCCACTCAGGGGAAGTCTCGCCCTCGGGCGTCGCGCCGAGGTCGATGAGCGGTCCGCGGACCTGGGGCGGCATGACGGCCGAGGGAGCGATCGGCCAGCCCGGCAGCGAAGGAGGCTGTGCGGGCCCCAGGGCCGGGGCGGGCACCGTCGGCCCCGGCGGCTCAGGCGGCGTCAGCGCCGGCGACCCAACGACCAGGTCGCGGAATTCGGGGAAGCCACGCAGCGGGTCGAACGGTCCCGTCTTGCTGCGTGCCGCGCGCACGTTGCTGGCGTCCCCGAGCAGCCCTTCCTTGAGGGAGCGACGGATAGCAGACCGGGTCCCCTTGACCGTGTGGGTCACGCCCTCGTCGTCGCGATAAACAAGATACCACAGCTCACTGATAGGGGCACTGCTGTCGGTGGTCGGCACGCGGCGCGTGCTGTGGCCGGTGAGGTCCTCGACGAACTCGCGGCACGACAGAGGACGGTTGTCCCGGTCCGGGCTCATGGCCCGCAGGATGGCCCACTCCGTGCGCTCGGGCAAGTCCGGCACGATCTTCCGCGGGGGCGTCAGGTCGTTGTTGATCTTCTTCATCCAGGCGTCGAGCGGGCCGTTGGAACGGAACGGCAGTTCGCCCGTCACCATCATGTACAGGGTCGCGCCCAGCGAGTAGATGTCGCAGCGCGGGTCGACGCCCTTGGCGTCGCGGAACTGCTCCGGCGCCATGAAGTGCGGCGTGCCCAGGCCGCGCCCTGTTTTGGTCAGGTTCAGCTCGGCGTCCCCCGTCTTGACCAGCCCCAGGTCGGCCAGCTTGGCGGTGCCGTCGGGCATCACGAGGATATTGTCCGGCTTGACATCACGGTGGATCAGGTTCTGCTTATGCGCGCGGTGCAGCCCCTGCGCCACCTGCACGATGATGCGGATCGCCTCGTGGTGCGGCATCCGCCCCTCGCGCTCGAGGCGCGCTCCCAGGGACTCGCCCTCGATGTACTCCATGACCAGGTAGGGCATGTTGCCGAGGTTGCCGAAGTCCAGGCCGCGGACGATATTGGGATGGTCGAGCTGGCTGGCCGCGCGGAACTCCTGCTCGAAGCGACGCAAGAGCACGGAGTTGTTGGCCAGGTGCCGGGGCATCACCTTGATGGCGACGATCTGTCCCGTCTCGCGGTGGCGCCCCTTGTAGATCGAGCCCATGCCACCCTCGGCGATCTTCTCGACCAGGTCGTAGCTGCCGACGGCGGTCAGGGGCGGGTTCGATGTCTCGGGCGTCATCGCCGAAGTCTCCAACCAGGGTTCTGACGCCCCCCGGCGTCGCCGGCTCTGCCCGCCGGAAGGAAGGACGGACGGTGAACGATCGGGCTCACGTTTTTATTCTACCTTAGCGTCCGAGGAAATGCCTGCGAAAAAAACGATCGGGCAACCGGGGGTCCTCTTTCGACCCTCTCTCCCGAAAACGTTGGATGTGCTCCCCTTTACGGGTCCCCGTGCGCGATGCGTTCGCGCCCGCAACCGCCCGCGTTGTTAACCTGCCTGAACAGTGAATGTAAATCCTGTAAACGTTTTGACGCTGATGGGGTCGACGGGTGTGCCACCTGGAGGAATACGCAAGCCGCACCGAACGGTTCTCCCTTCGTCTCGGCCAGCGAGCAACTCCTTGCGGGTGTGAGGATTACTGCGAGACAAGCGGCAGGAACTCGCGGACCTCTCGCGGAGGGGAGGTCTACCGGGGAGGGGACTGAGGACTTTTCACCGAGTGAGGCACAAGAAGTGCGAAGTGTAAGGAAAACGCTAAAAACGTTGGAACCAAAACCGCAAGGTTTCCGTCAAAAAGGTGATTTGCTGTCGCATGAGAGTGAGCGAGGAAAAGGTCCATCCTCCGTTCGGTGTGATGGGCAGGAGGAGATTGCTCGTTCTGGGAAAGAACCAGCAGCACAAGCGTCCCCGCACAGGAAGCATGGGGAGATGACCGTCAGAACCTTGTTCCTGCTTCTTTCTCCTTGAGGATCATCGTGACGATCCCCTGGAAAAAGGAGGAGGATTTGCCCCTTGGGAGGGTGTCCTACCCGTGCGCTTCGACAACTGTCTTGGAACGTGGCGAGGAAGAGGCGCCTGCCTGATGCTGGCGGCTGTGGTTCTGCTCGGGCTGTCGGCCCCCGCGCAGGGGGACGTCATCTTTACGCTGGGCAATAACCCCCAGCCCGATGAGGAGAACATCCTGCTCAACTCCGGCGCCACCGGAACAACCGTCCTGGGGACGACTCAGACAAGCAATCTCACCGTCAGTTTCTCGTCCACGACCGACACCTTGACGGAGCCCTCGGGCGGGCAGGCCCGGGTCGAATCGACAGACGGGGCGGTCAACAACATCACGATTAGTATAGCGAACGGTTCCTACACGGACCTGATCCTCAACCCCTTCAAAGGCAATGCAATCGACGAAGGTCCGGCGACGGTGACGGTGGTTGCCAACGACGGGACCTTCACGTTCAACTACCCCAGCCCTGGCCTCAACAATGGGAACAATTTCCTCACCATCACTACCTCGGGCGGGGAAACAATCCTCAGCACCACGATCGATTCGACGAACGGATTCAATGACCTGAGGCAGCCCCGCATTTCGGGTGCTGCCCTGAATGGCACGACGACAGGCGGTAACACGACTGGTGGCAACACGACTGGTGGCAACACGACCGGCGGCCAAGAGGTCGTCCCGGAACCGACCTCCTTGTTGCTCTGGGCCGCGCTTGGTTTGGGGCTGGCGGGATACGGTATCCGTCGGCAACGGCGAACCGAGCCCACAGCCCACGGCGTGTGACTCGCTTTCTCGTCACTGGTCAGGGCGAGTCCGGTGGGCAACCATCGGGCTCGCCCTTTGGCTTTCCCAGGGACTCGGTTCCCAGAAGGAGGATGCCCGGACCGCATGGAAACCGGCGCGCCGGAGACAGCGACGGGGACGTGCGCAGTCGCCAGCGCCCGGGCAGCTCCCCCAGGCCTCCGCCTCCGGGAACGCTGCCTCGGGCTGCTCAGCCTCGACCTGCGCTCCCTGGCCGTCTTCCGCATCGGGCTGGGGCTGCTCCTCCTCTCGGACCTGAGCGTTCGGGCCAGTGACCTGGTTGCCCACTACACGGACGCGGGAGTCCTGCCCCGCGCCGACGTCCCGGCGTCTTTCGCCTCCTCCGTCTATTTGCTGCACGGGTCTTGGTGGTTTCAGGTGGGCCTCTTCGGCGTGGCGGCCCTGTTTGCGCTGGCCTTGCTCGTGGGCTTGCACACCCGCCTGGCGACATTCGTGTCTTGCTTCCTGCTGGTCTCCCTGCACGCCCGCAACCCGGTCGTCCTCGACGGCGGCGACGTACTGCTACGACTGCTGCTCTTCTGGGGCATCTTCTTGCCGCTGGGCGCGTGCTTCTCCCTCGACCGGGCTCGCTCCCGGGGCCCTGCGCCGGGGCCGCGCGTCGTCTCGGTCGCCACGGCCGCCCTTCTTTTTCAGGTCTGTTTCGTCTACTGGTTCTCCGTCCTCCTGAAGTCGGACCCGATCTGGCGCAGCGAGGGCACGGCCCTTTATTACGCCCTGAACGTCGACCAGTTCGTGACCCCGCTCGGGAGGCGCTTGCTGGACTATCCCGACCTGCTGCGTCTACTTACCTTCGGGACGCTCGCCTTGGAAGCCGCCGGCCCCGCCCTCCTGTTCCTGCCGGTTTGCAGCGGGCCGGTGCGAACCCTCGTCGTCTTCATCTTCGTGCTGTTCCACGTCCTCGGCCTGGGCCTGGTCCTCGAGCTCGGGCACTTCCCCTACAGCTGCGCCGTCACCTGGCTGGCCCTGCTCCCCACCTGGTTCTGGGACCGGCTCCGCCACCGGGTGCGCCCGGGCAGGCCACCCCCCCCGGCCGCAGAATCCGGGGCCGCGCCCACGGCCCGGGAAGCGAAGCTCCCTGTTACGACCCCCGGCTGGATGAATGCCCTCGCGGGGTTCTTCCTGGCGTACGTCTTCCTGTGGAACGTCCGGACGCTCGACTTCGATCGCTTCCAAACGGTCTTCCCCCAACGGCTCAACTGGATCGGGGAAGGCTTCGGGCTGGGCCAGAAGTGGGACATGTTCGCGCCCTACCCTCTCATGGAGGACGGCTGGTACGTCGTCGTCGGCACGCTCGAGGACGGCCGGCAGGTCGACCTGTTCCAGGGCGGCCGGCCGGTCCACTGGGCCAAGCCGGAGCTGGTGTCGGCCACGTACAAGAACACCCGCTGGCGGAAGTACCTGACGAACCTGTGGCAGAAGGATTACACCGCCCACCGCCTGCTCTATGCGCGCTACCTCTGCCGGGACTGGAACTCCCGGCACGGCGGGGGCGAGCGCGTGGTGCGCGTCGAGGTCTATTTCATGCTCGAGGTCACGCGACCGAATTACGAATCCCCAACGATCCGCAAAGTCTTGCTCTGCGAGTTCCCCTGCTCTCCGTCCGGCTCCGGCGAACAACCTTGACGCAACAGACGGAAGGTTGTTCCGGACCATCAGTTCAACGCCAACTCATACTTCTCTTCGATCACGTCCTGACCCCACCTCCTGCCCGGCTGCTCCTCCACCTTCCGAAACCCGGCCGAGCGATACAGGTGGGCGGCGACGGCCAGGGCGCTCACCGTCCAGAGAAGAATGGAGTGGTAGCCGCAACTGCGCGAGAAGATGATCGCTTCCTGGAGCAGTCGCTTGCCGAGTGCTGCTCCTCGGGCAGCTGGGTCGACCAGAAACCAGCGCAGCTGGGCTGTCTCCGGCGAAGCCGCGACGATCGCGATGCATCCGACCAGCCTGCCATCCTGCTCGGCGATCCAGAGCCGCTCGCGATCGGACGCAGAGCGGACGAATTCGGCGAGCGGGCCGGCAACGTAGGCCTCGAAGGTCGCGTCGAAGCCGTATTCCCGGGCGTAGAGAGTGCCGTGCAGAGAGACGATCGAGCCCAGGTCGCCCGGCCGCAGGCTCGTCCGCAGCGTGATCAGTCCCTGGGCGGCGCCAGTCGGCTGCATGGTAACACTCCCTCGGCGGGGTTGCCGCTGCTGCTTACGCCGACTTCGTGCCGTTGACGGCATTGTCGGCGACGTCGGGCAGCGCAACGTCGCTGAGGGCTGTATAGCGGAGTCTCAGTCTCGGAGCAAGCGCCGACATCGCTGTTGGCATTGTCTCCGAGACGACGGATGGCCATACTCAGCCTGTGAGAACCTTACGTTTCCCGCGGGTGCTCGAGGCCCTCGTAGGACTGTTCTCTTCGTCTTTCGGCACTGCGTCGAGGCAATCCGCAAAGGGGTGCTCATCCAGCGCGAGAGCAAGAAGGACAAAGAGTTCCACTTCCAGAACTGGTTCAAAGGGAGGCTCACGGAGTCAGGATTCCACTTCGACGCCGGAGGGAGAAACGCGTACCCGGATTTCAGCATGGTCAAATTCACAGACGGCTACGAACTGAAGGGACTCGCCTACCCCGGACGCCTGGCGCCTGGAAGGGGCGCTGGCCACACCGGTTTCCATGCGGGCGATCCAAGACATTTCACTCGAAGCCGAAGTTGAAGATGAAGATGCGGAAGACTGACGTGCGACTCATCGAAACGGACCGGTTCCCGTTTGAGTTCCTGTCCCGTCTCGCAGAGCGCGAGAGTTGGCGGAAGGAGATCCACCGGCCGGTTTCTCACCTGCATAAGTGGTGGGCGACGCGATTGGGCTCGGTCTTCCGGGGAATCCTCCTTGGCTGCACCCTTGGAGAGCAGGCGGACCTCGCTGAAGAGTTCTACCGCAGCCACTCCTTTGCGAACGTCACCGTGTTCGACCCGTTCATGGGGTCGGGCACGACGGTCAGTGAGGCGCACAAACTTGGCTTCACGGCCTTGGGGCGCGACATCAACCCGGTTGCCGTGGACTCGGTGCGGGTCGCCCTCGGCCCGATGGACTGGCCGAAGATCAAGCGGGCCTTCGCGAACCTGTCCGGAGAAGTCGGCGAGAAGCTCTGCGCTTTGTATCGCTCCACGGATTCCCAATCCTGCCCGTGCGACGTGCTCTACTATTTCTGGGTCATGCAGGTGACCTGCCCGGAGTGCAGTCACTCCGTCGATCTCTTCCCGTCCTGGGTGGTGGCTCGGAACGCTTTTCCCAACCGCAAGCCCGACGTGCGCCTGGTCTGTCCTGGCTGCGGGACCATTTTCCGCGGTCTCAACAGCCAGAAAAGAGTTTCCTGCCCCTCCTGCGCGAAATCCTTCGACCCCGAACAGGCCATCGCGAAGGGGACCAAGGCGACCTGCCAGCAGTGTCACCGGACGTTCAGAATTCTGGAGAGCATCGGGGGAAAACGTCCCAATTTCCGTCTCTACGGGAAGCTCGTTCTCACCCCGAATGGAGAGAAGGAGTACCTGCCGGCAAACGACGAGGATCGGAGAGCGTACGGAGAGTGTACGCAGCGGCTGGCCGAGGAACTCGCACGTGGCAGCATCTCGCTTCCCACTCTGGCGCTGGAAAACGGTTTCAACACGCGGCAGGCCATGAGCTACGGATTCCGCTCGTGGCGAGACTTCTTCAACGAGCGGCAACTGCTGGCCTTGGGCTGGCTCCAGACCGCGATTGCCAAGATTGCCGACCTGCCAACGCGGAATGTCCTCTTGACCCTGTTTTCTGGCCTCCTGGAATTCAACAACCTTTTCGCCTCTTACAAGGGCGAGGGTACGGGGGCGGTGCGGCACATGTTCTCGCACCACATTCTCAAGCCCGAACGCACGCCTATCGAGGCGAATGTCTGGGGTACGCCGAAGAGTTCCGGTTCTTTCTCCACCCTGTTCCGCAGCCGGTTGCGCCGTGCCGTCGAGTACCGGCTCGCTCCTACGGAGGTCAACAGGGACGGGCACGCGAAGGGGGTCGTCTGTTCCTTGCCGTTCACAGGGGAGGTGCGACCCTGGCCCGAAGACCGCCTGTTCTCGCCCCGAGCGATCTATCTCTCGTGCGGGGATTCCGCCGTTACCGAACTCCCGGATGGGAGCATCGACCTGATCGTCACCGACCCGCCGTTCTTCGACAACGTCCACTACTCCGAACTGGCCGACTTCTTCCATGCCTGGCAGCAACTTTCTCGTGGGGAAAAGGCGGACAATACCACACGCCGGGCCGCCGAGGTCCAGGATGCTGACGTCGACAGTTTCGCATCCAAGCTGCGGGCCGTGTTCCGCGAGTGCAAGCGCGTCCTCAAGGACGATGGCCTGATGGTCTTTACCTACCACCACTCCCGCAACGAGGGATGGGAAGCTGTTGCGGACGCCGTCCTTGGAGCGGGCTTCATCGTGGTGAACTCCCAGCCGGTGAAGTCGGAGATGTCCGTAGCCACACCGAAATCCCAGGCCAAGGAGCCGATTCAGCTCGACATTGTCCTTGTTTGCCGTAAGGCGAACACGGGAGAGAACCGTGAACCGGCCTCCCCCCGGGAAGCCTTGGCGTCTGCCAGGGCCAAGCTCGGACGGCTCGATGCAGCGGGGTTCAAGCTGTCCCGGAACGACCGGAAAATCGTCCTCTTCGGGCAGCTGCTCTCCACGCTCAGGGACAGGGCCGCGGCAGCAACGATTGCCGAAAGGGTGAAGGACGAACTTGCCCACCTCGACGAGAGCCTGGGACCTGCCTCGGGCGGTACAACGGCTGGGAGTACGAGGCGGTTGGCGGAAGGGGAGCCTACCCTTTTTGATAGCATTGACCCTGACGCTGCCGAAGCAGGCGAGTAGAGCCGCTCACGAATGCGTTTTTCTCCTCGCCTGCCGGGCGTTATCATGCAGTGGTTGGTGAGCACGACAGCCGGGAACGTCGAGACGGTGCGTTCCCAACCAAGCCCGTGCTGTCAGAGGAACAACATGAGGAAATTGAGCGGGGCCTCGGGCGTTTGTCTGATCGTGCCGGTGCTGCTGCTGGTCCTATCCGAGGGCCGGCCACAAGGCTACGCCCCGGAGATGGCCGTCCGCAGGATGAAGGTGCCCGACGGCTTTATCGCCAAACTCGTCGCTGCCGAGCCACTGGTGCGCCAGCCGGTCGCCATCGACTTCGACGACCGTGGCCGCCTCTGGGTTATTCAATACCTGCAATATCCTAATCCTGCGGGTCTGAAGCGCGTGAAGGTCGATCGCTACTCGCGCACCGTCTACGATCGTGTCCCCGAGCCGCCGCCGCGTGGGCCGAAGGGAGCGGACCGCATCACCATCCTCGAAGACACCGATGGAGACGGACGGGCTGATCGGGCCAAGGACTTCGTCAACGGGCTGAACCTGACATCGGGCTTCGCCTTCGGCCACGGCGGCGTCTTCGTCCTGCAGGTGCCTTACCTGCTCTTCTATCCCTCCCGCAACGGCGAACTGGCCGACGGCGACCCGGAGGTGCTGCTGAAGGGCTTCGGCATGGAGGACGCGCACTCGGTGGCCAACTCGCTGACCTGGGGCCCCGACGGCTGGCTTTACGGCTGCCAGGGCAGCACCGTGACGGCCAACGTCCGCGGCATCGAGTTCCAGCAAGGCGTCTGGCGCTACCACCCGCGCACGCACAAGTTCGAGTTGTTCTGCGAGGGCGGCGGCAACTCGTGGGGCCTCGACTTCGATCGTCACGGCAACCTTCTCTACAGCACCAACTACGGCGGCTTCATCTTGCTGCACGGCGTCCAGGGCGGCTACTACTGGAAGTTGTTCGGCAAGCACGGCGCCCTGCACAACCCACATGCTTACGGCTACTTCGATCACGCTCCACACCGCAACCCCCGCGGCGGACACGTCACCGTGGGCGGCATCGTCTACCGTGGCGACTCCTTTCCCGATCGTTTTCGGGACAAATATATCGCCGCCGATCTGCTCGGTCACAACGTCTACTGGAACGACATCGAACCGTGGGGCTCGACCTTCCGCACCGCCCACGCCGGCGATTTACTGCTATCGAATGACACCTGGTTCGCTCCAAGCGACGTGGCGCTGGGGCCGGAGGGAGCGGTCTACGTCGCCGACTGGCACGACAGGCGGACCGCTCACCCCGACCCCGACGCCGACTGGGACAGGAGCAACGGCCGCGTCTACAAGATCGAGGCGAAGGGGACGAAGCCCTACTCAGGGCAGGACCTGCGCAAGCTGTCAAGCGAAAAGCTGGTCGCCCTGCTGAGCCATCGCAATGATTGGCTTGTGCGCAAGGCGCGGCGCCTTCTCGCCGATCGGCACGACCGCACGGTGATCCCCGCCGTGCGGTCGATGGCGCTGGAGAGCAAGGACGAGGAACTCGCTCTGCAAGGGTTGTGGGCCCTCTATGTCAGCGGCGGGTTCGACGACGACTTCGCCGCGAAGGCACTGAGCCACCGCAGCCCTCACGTCCGCAGCTGGACCGTGCGCCTGCTCGGCGACGAGTGCAAGGGGTCGTCGTCGATCGGCAAGCGCCTGCGCGAACTGGCGGAGAGCGATGCGTCGGTGATGGTCCGCAGCCAGCTTGCCTGCACGGCTCGCCGCCTGCCGGTCGCTGACGGACTGCCGATCATCGAGCGTCTCTTACTGCGCAACGAGGATGGCCGCGATCCGTATGTTCCACTGCTATTGTGGTGGGCGGTGGAACAGCACGCCGTCCCTGGCCGCGAGCAGGTGCTGCGTTTCTTCACCTCATCCGCGGCATGGAAGATGCCATTGGTGCGTGATGCGATCCAGGGCCGCCTGGTGCGCCGCTACGCCGCCGAGGGGTCCGCGGCCGGCGATGACGCCTGCGCTCGCCTGCTGGCCTCCGCCCCGGCCGCCGAGAGAGCGAAACTCCTTGCGGATGTCGACCTCGGATTGCAGGAGCGTTCCGGCATGAAGGGGGACCCGCGGGCGGTCAAGGTGACGGCCGCACTGGCGAAAGAGCTCGTCGCTCTCTGGCAGGATGACACGACCGACGCCACGCTCCTCCGCCTGCTGATGCGCCTGGGTCGCCGTGCCGCCGAGGACCGCGCCATCGTCCTGGCGACCGACGTGCGCGTGTCGCGAGCGACGCGCCTGGCCATGCTCGACGTCCTCCGCGATGCGGGGGGGACGGCGTGTATCGAACCGCTGCTGAAACTGACGACCGGGCGGGAGGCGGAAGCGGTCCGATCGGCGGCGCTGGCGGCGCTGGGGCGCTTCGACGACGAGCGGATCGCTTCCGCCCTTCTCGCGGCGTACCCGGCGATGAATGAGCGGCTGCGTTCCCGAGCCCGCGACGTGCTACTCGGCCGACACCGCTGGGCGCTGGCATTCGTCGAGGGTGTGGAGCGAGGCACGTTCGCAGCGAAGGAGGTGCCGGTCGAGCAGCTACGCCCGCTCGCTGCGTTCAAGGACGAGAAGCTGGAGCGGCTCGTGCGCAAGCACTGGGGCAGTATCCTGGGCGGTACGCCGGAGGAGAAGCTGGCCGAAGTGCGCCGGCTGAACAACGACCTCCGCGCCGCTTCTGGCGATCCCCGTAAGGGCCGCGACCTATTCCGGCAGCACTGCGCGAACTGTCACCGATTGTTCAACGAAGGACTGCCCGTCGGCCCCGACCTGACGCACGCCAACCGCAAGGACCGCGACTATCTGCTCGTCAGCATGGTCGACCCCAGCGCCGTCATCCGACGCGAGTACCTGGCCTACACGGTACAGACAACCGACGGCCGTGTGCTGACGGGGCTGATCGTCGAGCAGACGGCCGGCAGCATCACGCTCGCCGGGGCGAAGAACGAGCGGACGGTGATCCCGCGTAATCGGATCGAGGAACTCCACGAATCGCCGGTATCGCTGATGCCGGAGGACCTGCTCAAGCCGCTGAAGCCGCAAGAAGTGCGCGACCTGTTCGCCTACCTCCAGGCCGACGCCCCGCCCCGCGAGTGAAAGTGCCGGCCCCGCGGATGGTCGAACCCAAGTGTGGGAATGCGGACCTGAACCAGGTAGACCGGCTCATCGAACCGACTCGTCCCCTTCGAGGGCACTCTTCCTCTCGCGCACCACCGACCGCAACTCGGCCTCGTTGACGAGCAACCGGAACACGTCGGGCCGGGCGTAGTGGCCGGCCACGTCGAAGTCGTATTTGCCGCGCACGATCTCCGCCAGGTCCAGTTCGGCCGTCAGGATGCCCTCTCCCTCGAAGCTGGGACCAGCGAGCACCTGGCCAAGCGGCCCCACGATGCAGCTCCCGCCCCGCATCAGCACTGTCTTGGGATCATCACCCTGGATGGCCGGGTAGTCGGGCGGGCAGTCGGCGCGGGTCAGGTATTGGCAGGCGGATAGCACAAAGCAGCGACCTTCCAGGGCGACGTGCCGCATCGTCGGCAACCAGGTCTCGCGGTCGTCCGCGGTCGGGGCGCAGTAAAGCTGCACGCCCTTGGCGTACATCGCCATGCGCAAGAGCGGCATGTAGTTCTCCCAGCAGATCACGGCGCCGAGCTTGCCAATCGCCGTGTCCACCGCCGTAAGCGTCGAACCGTCGCCGAAGCCCCAGACCAGTCGCTCCATCGCCGTCGGCATCAGCTTGCGGTGCTTGCCCAGAAGGCTGCCGTCCGGCCCGAAGAAGAGGACGGTGCAGTACAGCGTCCCACCGTCGCGCTCGATGACGCCGACCACCAGATGCAGCTGGCCGGCCCTCGCCGCCTTGCCGATCGCCTCGGTGGCCGGGCCGGGGACCTCGATGGCGCTGGCGAAGTAGCGGCGGAACTGCTCCCGCCCTTCCGGCGAGCGCATGCCGACGCGGGCCCCGAAGTCCAGGCCCTTGGGATAGGCCGATACGAACGCCTCGGGAAAGAGGACCAGCGATGCTCCGTGGCGCGCGGCATCGGCGGCCAGTTGGGCAAGCTTGTCGAGCGTCCGGCTCAGGTCAAAGACGATCGGAGCAGCCTGGACAACCGCAGCACGGACTGAGTGCATGGATTCTCCCTCGTTTCTCGAGCGTTTCACGCTTGGTTACGCACGACCCCTGACATCCAAAGTGGCAGGTGAAGGAATTCAGAGGCAAGCGGCGTGGTGATGCTGAGTCCCGGCACTCGTCTGAGCGTAAGCGACGGCCGTCGCGCCGTCAATCGGTGAGATTCAGGTTTGCACCTGTTCCGCCCGATCCTCTTGACCGGCCTCCGTAATCGGTGGACAATGAAACATGTTCACTTTTCCCACAGGGTTCGCAAATGACTTCTTTCACCGTCTTTCAACTTTCCCGGGATCGGCTCGTCTCGCTCCGCACGGCGCTGGATACCGTCGGGCTCCAGTCCAACCCGGAGATCGTGCGCCGGGAAATGGAAGAACTCGTCGCGGACGGACTTACCCTTCCGGGCTTGATCCGCCGCCTGTGGCACTTCACCTTCGACATGCTGAAGTTCGGGCAGATCAAGGATTACGATCAGGAAGGGAAGTATCTGCTCTTGGTGCTCGATCAGGCCCTTCAAACGCTTCAGCGGTCGCAGGAGCAGGCGGCAGAGATCGAACGACTGGCCGGAAAGCCGGTGGCACGCCGAGATGAACTGGAGGAGGCCATCGCCGTCATCCGCCGGCTACGCGATTATGTTGCCGAGAACTGGTTCTGGGAGCTAACGAAGGAGGAATGGGCCGAGGCCATCGCAGAGATGGAGAGGACTGGCGGGGTCGATCTCGACGAGGGCTTCGCTCAGATCGCTGGCGTGTCGAAAGAGGAGTGGCTCCGTCGCGTCGACGAGCACAAGCGGAAATATCACCACGAGGCGAGCTGATGGCCTACTGCGTCCGACTCCGGGCAGTCGTTCTCAGGCGCATCGCTCGATGGGACCTCCCCGATCCCGTTTTCGTGGAGGTCCATCTCCGGCTGGGCAGTGACCGATTGGGAGTCAACCCCTCGTCCCTTTTGGAAACGACCGACGACCCGCGGGAGGGTATTACCTCGGCATGGAAGTTCCGCACACTAACCCGAAGCGTTAGCGAGGTCGATCCTCGCTAACGCTTCGGGTTAGTGTGAGCAGCTTACCTGCCGAGATAATATGGTTTACCGCTTCAGCCTTGTCGATCCCGACAATCGTTTCTGCGAGCACCTGTTCCAGTTCGCTGTTCGCTACGGGCAGGACGAAGAGACACTCTGGGTAGTGCGGGGCCGTCACGTCCGGCACGACGTCATCTGAGCGCTCAGAGTTGCGTCTCGGCCATCTCGATCGCCCGCAGCAGTCCGCGGGCCTTGCTGAGCGTCTCCTCGTACTCCTTCTCCGGCACGCTGTCGGCAACGATGCCGGCGCCCGCCTGCAGATACACCGTCTGTCCCTTGAGCACCAGCGTGCGCAGGGCGATGCAGGTGTCCATGCTGCCACCGAAGTCGACGTAGCCGACCGCTCCGCCGTAAGGACCGCGGCGGTGCGGCTCCAGTTCGTCGATGATTTCCATTGCCCGCACCTTTGGCGCTCCGCTCAGCGTCCCGGCCGGCAGGCACGAACGCAGCGCGTCGAACGCCGTCATGCCCGACCGCAAACGTCCCGTGACCGTCGAGCAGAGGTGCATGACGTGACTGTAGCGTTCGACTGTCATCACGTCGCTAAGCTGGACTGTCCCGTAGCGGGCCACGCGGCCGACGTCGTTGCGGCCGAGGTCGACGAGCATGATGTGCTCGGCGCGCTCCTTCGGGTCGGCGATCAGCTCGGCGGCCAGGCGGTCGTCTTCCTCCGAGCTGCTGCCGCGTCGGCGCGTCCCTGCCAGCGGCCGGATCGTCACAAGATCGTCCTCGACGCGGACCATGATCTCCGGCGACGAGCCGACTAGGCAGAGCGATCCGGCCTTCAGGTAGAAGAGGAACGGGCTCGGGTTGACCACGCGCAGGGCACGGTAGAGGTCGAACGGTCGGGCTCGCGTCTCGGTCTGCAAGCGCTGGCTGAGGACCACCTGGAAGATGTCGCCGGCCTTGATGTATTCCTTGCACTGGACGACCGCTTCCTCGAAGGCACCCGGCGCGAAGTTCGACGCATAGGAGACGCGGCCGTGCTCGGCCTGGGCCAACGACGGGTCGAGGGGGTTGATGTCGGTCAGCTGCAGGTCGGCGACGCCCTGCTGGAGGCGCTCCACCAGGCGGTCGACGCGGTCGCAGGTGGCCTGGTAGACGGCGCGGAGATCCGTCGTCTCAACGTGAGCGTGGGCGACGGCGATGACCGTCTTGAAGAGGTGGTCGAAGATGACCATGCGGTCGTAGAAGCCGAAGCAGAGATCGGGCAGGCGGCGGTCGTCTGGCGGCGGGTTCGGCAGCCGCTCGACGTAGCGGACGGTGTCGTAGCCGGCGTAACCGACGCAGCCGCCGAGAAAGCGGGGCAGGCTATGCAGCGGCGGTGTGCGGTAGGCGGACAGCTTCTCCTGCAACAGCAGCAGCGGGTCAGCGTGCTCCAGCTCGATGATCTTGTCGCCCTTTTGCAACTGGACGCGGTTGCCGAACGCCTGCAAGCGCAGGAATGGCCCGGCGCCGAGAAAGCTGTAGCGCCCCAGCCGCTCGCCGCCGACGACGCTCTCGAAGAGAAAAGCCCAATCCCCCTCCTGAATCTTGCAGAAGGCACTGACCGGAGTCAGGGTGTCGCCGGTCAGCTGGCGGTAGACCGGCACAAGGTTGCCCTGGCTTGCCAGGCGGACAAATGCATCGAAGGGAGGATGGTGGCGCATGGCACTTTCACGATCCGATGGATGGGCCCGGCTTTCTCGCCCGGCGACGCGGCAGGGCCCGTGCCGGATGCTTCCTGGAAGAGGTTGCAGCCGGGATTACGACCCCGCCTCTACCTCTCCGGGCGGCCCAGCGGCTGGCACAGGCCCAGGCGTCGGCGGATTGTCCGCGTGGACTGTCGGCGCGACGGCGTCAGGAGCCTCCGAACAGAGGCCGCGCAGCCCCCGCAGGTACGCCCGCAACTCGGGGAGGTCGAAAAAGGCGTTCATGAGATCGTTCATGACCCGCTGCTGGATCTGGCCGCCGCCCTCCCAGCGGCAGACCGTCGCCGGGGCGACCCCAAGCAAATGCGCAAAGTCTTTCTGGCTCAGTCTGAGGAGTTCTCGTTTTGCTGCAATTTCTCCGGGCTGAAGCAGTCCGGCTTGGTGGCGGAGTTCTTCGGCCAGCCTGGCATGCGCTTCGTCAGGCAGAACCTGGGCACCGCAAGCACGGCAGCGAAGAATCTCAAGGTTGTTGACCGTAACCGAATAGACGCGCCCGTCGTGTTCCAGTTCCGTGACGTAGTCGACCGTGACCGGGAACACTTGCCGTTCCCGGCAGGTGTGACACTTCCAAGGGTAAGGTCGCTTCATGGTTACCCCATCAGGGGAAGGTGGGCGGGTGGGCATTCAGCAAACTGACGAGGGGATCGGTTTCGTCCGCGTCGGTCAATTCCATCTCGACAAACAACCCTCGGGGGTGGAACTCGTCAATTCCCTCGATGATAATCCAATAGTAGTAGTCCCGCCGGTTCCGCCAATTCGGCCGGTTTTCCTCCGCACAGTGGATCTCTCCCCCACCGCGTATCCAGGTTTGGGCAAGTTCCCTGATCTCCGGCGCCGTAAACCCCTGGTTTTCACGGGCGGAGGCAACGCGAAGTGCCACTCGGTCATCGATCCACTCGAAATCGCCGGTACAACGGGAGAGGGCCGCTTGCCGGACGAGATCAATCCGCGGCCCGTTCACGATGACGTTCCTCGATTATAGGTAACGGTTTGATGTAAATCAAGTTCGAGAAAGGGTCGTCCTCTGGCAAACATAAGCCGTTGATAGGGAATGCTTTGTGGCAATCCTGGAACGGCCGGCTCACGTCTGCAGCCGCTTCTCGAAGGTGCGCAGTCCCTGCTGGTAGGCCGGCTGCCAGGCCAGGTTCGGCTCGACCACGTCCTTGAACTTGACCAGCACCGCCACCGCGTCGGCGACGCTGAATGGTGCCTCGATCCCCGCCTGGCGCCGGCGATAGGTCTCCAGCGCCGCCAGGGCGGTCACCGCGGCACCCAGTGCCGGCCCTTCCGCTGACACCAAGCGGTGCAGCGGTCGATCGAGTACCGACGCCAGGACCTCACACATCAGACTACTGCGCGCGATGCCGCCCGAGACGGTGATGCGCGTAATCCGCTGGCCGGCGTCCTCGTGCTCACGCACGCCCAGGGCGATCAGGTACGCCAGTGCCTCCAGCGCTGCCCGGAACTTCTTGCCCGGCTGCTCCGGCAGCGACGGATGCCACTCGACCCATTGTGCCGCCACGTCCAGCGATGGCTCGGGGTTGACGAACGGCAGCACCACGGTCCCGTCGCAGCCTGCCGCCACACGACGGGCCTCGGCTTCGAGGTACTCCCAGTCGGGGTCGGCGCCGACGACGGTGTCGAGGAACTGGGCACCGTTGTTGTAGCAGCGCATCCACAGATAGGGGCCCCAGTTGAGGCGCATCGCATCGAGGGTGCCCGAAGCCGGCAACTGGTCGCTCGACGAGTTGACCACCGCCGAGTTGCCGAGCACAATCGCCAGTTGCCCATCGACGACGGCCCCGCCGCCGACCAGTCCCGCCTGCTGGTCGTCGGAGGTCGGAAAGATCAACGGTCTTTCTCCTTCCAGTTTGATCTCCATCGCCAGGTGGTCCGCCAGCGGCCCGACTGGCTCGTTCTCCTCGACGATGCGGGGTAGTTGGCGCCAGGCGCAGTCGCGCTGCCAGGGCTGTTCCAGGGCGTCGAGCATGGCCCGGCACCACCCCTTGGTGCGCAGGTCCATGATGCCGGTCGACGCGGCGGCCGAGACGCTGACGATGCCGAAGTTACCCGTGACATAGCCGGCGGCCAGCGACCCGTGCGGCAGGATGTACTTCGTGCGGCGCCAGTCGGCCTGGGACAGGTGGATGACATCCTTGACGAGATGGCTGAGACTGTAGCGGATCGCCCACGGTCCGCCGATCAGCTGGCGGACCGCTTCCTGGCCGCCGAGCCGGGCGAGGCCCTTCTCGTGGTAGGCGGCCAGGGTGTGATCGTTCCAGCAGATGGCCCGCCGCACCTGGACATGGTTGGCGTCGATGCGGCCGGCGGTGTGGTGCGTCGCCGAGATGCCGCCGGCGACCCAGTCCTTCAGCCGGCCCTGCTCGCGCAGCTGGCCGGCGACGGCGCGCGTACTCGCACGGGCCTGTCCTTCCAGCTGCATGAGGTTCAGTTCGCTGACGCCGTCGCGGTCCCACAGATCCGTCGGCAGGCGCACCTCGGCGACGATGCGGCCATTGAGGTCGAAGGCCAGGCACTTGACCGCACCGGTGCTGAAGTCCCAGCCGGTGAGGATGCTATCCGAAGGCACGCACTGGAGAGGCTCGGCCACGGTGTTTCTCCCTCGGGCCCGAGGTCCCGAGCTACGACGCTTTGACGAGACGGCAAGGGATTGTTGTATACCCAGCGGGTCGGGCTGGGAGGGTGCGGAGGAGCGGAGTTAGGTGATGAAGTCGCCCGTCAGCCAGCGCCAGTAGCGCGGCGAACGGCGCGCCCAGCCTCCTGTCAACCAGCCTCCCCAACCCCTGTGCGGGCGCGGCCGCCACGCTCGCCAGCCAAGGTACAGTCCCAGCAGTGCGACACCGCCGACCGCCGCCAGTGTCGTCGCCACGGGCCAGGCCAGCGCCAGCGCCGCCGCCGCATACAGGATCAGGGTCGGCACCAGGTCGTTCCATGCAACCAGCCCGAAGCCGACGCCCCACGTCGAGAACGGCCACAGGAGTTGTACCGGCCAGCTATAGAAGAGACAGTCGGTCGCCAGGTGGGCGAGCAGACTGAGGTGCAGCCATGCCCACAGCGTCAGGAAGACACCGCTCTGGCCCAGCGCCCACGCTCCTACCAGCGCCAGCAGCAGTGCCCCGAACAGCGTCACCAGCAGACCGTGTCCCAGCACGCGATGATAGGTCCGGTGGCAGCGCCAACCGCCGAGGATCGATAGCCCGTCGAGGTCCGGCAGCATCCCGGCCAGCAGCACCAGGCCCGTTCCCGCCGCACCGAACTCTTGCGCGACGCCAAACTGGGCCAACAGGTAGGAGAGCGCAAGGTGCTCGGGGATCTTCATGATGGCTATTGGCGAGCGGGGGGTGTGAACCCCCCGGTACACGCCCGGGGTCGGGCACCGCACCGGGGTGTCACACCCCCGCTCGCCAAATTCGAGTGAAAAAAAAGAGCCGCCGGCAATCCCCTCAGTGCCGGCGGCTCAGAAGTCCTCTCCTTCTCCCCAAAGCAGAGGACATCAGTAACGTAGGTCACGCGGCGCGGGAATGCAAATGCTCGGATCGACTTTCGTGTCACGATACTCGCCCGCCCTGAATTGTCTCGCGGAGCGCAGAAAAAGGGCGGCGACAGGTGTCATCGCCGCGGCTTGTGGGCCTTACTTGCCCTGGAAAACGCAGATCCAACCACTGTCGGTCAGGTAGACGAGGTTGTTGGTGGTGTTCTCGTCCTTGTAGATTTCGGCGCCGTGCTTCTGCGTCCTGTCGTTGAAGTCCTTCTCGTCAGCCTTGCGGACGCGGAAGGAGCGACCGAACAGCCATTTCGGCTCCTTACTGCCGGCCGGCTTGGTGTTCGCGCTGGCCGGGACGACGGCGATGGCGCCGGTCTCGGTGATGTACAGCAAGTTATTGTTGTTCTCGTCCATGTAGACTTCGACGCCGTAGGCCTTGGTGTCCTTGGTGAAGTCTTTCTCGTCGGCCTTGCGGACCTTGACCTCGAAGGCGTGCCACCAGGTCGGGCCCTTGACCTCGGCCGGCTTGGTCGAGTCGCGGGCGTCGACGACGGCAATGACGCCGCCGTCCGTGATGTAGATCAGCTGCTTGGTGTTCTCGTCGCGGTAGACCTCGAGGCTGACCTTCTTGGTCTTCTCGCTGAACTCCTTCTCGCCCGCCTTCCGGACCTTGACATCCAGCCCGTGCGACCACTCGGGATCCTTGATCTTCTCCGCCGCCGACAGGCTCCCGGCCGGGAGAATGCCGATCGATCCCTTTTCGGAGAGGTAAACAAGGTTATCGACGTTGACGTCCTTGAAGACCTCGGCGCCGAACTTGACGGCCTTGGTCCAGCCCTTCTCGTTGACCGGCCGCACCCGCAGCTCCAGGCCGTGGAACAGCTTGGGCGGGTCGACCTCGGGCTTGTCCTTGACCTTGTCGGCGACGCCAAGGCCAAGGGCGCCCGTCTCGGCGATATAGACCAGTTTGTCGATGTCCTTGTCGTGGAAGATTTCGGTGCCGAACTTCAGCATGCCCTCGTCGAACTTGGTCTGGCCCGCCTTGCGGACGTGGAAGTTGAGGCCGTGCTTCCAGACCAGCCCCTTGTTGGCTTCCTGGGCGTGCAGCAGGGAACTCAGCTGCTGGCCGCCGAGCCCCACGACGAGCAGGCTGCCCAGCGCCAGCAGGGAGCAAGTAACACTCTTCATACCTTTGTCCTTCCTCGAGACGCCTCGCGGACTCCACCGGGCAGACACGGACCTTGTCCGGTCCCGGTCCTGCCCTATTTCCTACAGACGAATCGTCCCTCTCAGGCTAACGATCGAGGCACACATCGAACAGGGAAAAACCATACCGCCCTGCTCTGTCGTAAGTGTTCGCGTGTTTACAGGCTCAAACCTCAACCGTTGACATCGACCACGCTGCGCAAGACCTCACGGTTGCGGCCGCTCTGCCACAGCGGCCAGCCCCACACTGTCCAGGCGCCGGAGCGAACCGCGTGCGGCTTGCCGTCGCGCGTGACGGCGCGCAGGCACTCCATCTCGGCCGGCTCCAGTCGCTTCTTGACGGGCCAGGCATTGCTGCGGCGGCGGTGGACCTTGTCGTCCTGGACGACGGTGATGATGCACGGCTCCGGCAGGTCGAGCAGGCGGAAGGCGATCATCTCGTGAGCGGCCGTTCGGTAACGCTCTTTCAGTCGCAACAGATCGGAGCCGCAGGAGGGCGCATCGGCGGAGAACCACGCTGACGGCACGAGCAGCCGCCGGGCGACCAGGCCAGACAGCGACTCGCCCATCATCGGTCTCTTCTCGTCGGGGGCGAAGCCGAGGTGATCCAGCAGCGCCGGCTTCAGATGCTCGCCGATCGCCCGGGCGGCCTCCCACTGCTTCTGTTCCTCGGTGGTCGCGGCATGAGGTGCCGGATCATTGCCGGACGATCGCTTCCGGCCGCGTCGGGACCCCTCGTCGGGAGGCAGGCCAAGATGCCGCGCCAGGGCCACGGCATCGACGGGAGGGCCCTCGACGTCGGCCTGGATCAGCAATTTCTCCACGGCCCGGTCGATGCACCGCACCACATCGTCGCGTGAAAGGTCCTCGACCACATCAGCCCCCTTCCTGTTATGCCCGCTCTGTCGCGTCGTCCCTTCATCAGGTGCGGCAGGAGCCTGCGACTTGATCTAACCGGCGCCGGCCCATATCACGTCCGCCATGGTGCCGCCTCATCAGGTGCGGCAGGAGCCTGCGACTTGATCTAACCGCCGCACGGCTGCGCGTTCAAGCCCGGCAGGTCGCCGCGACTCCGCTTGTACCGCGAAAGCCCCGGCGGGACAATGACAGCATGAACGATCCAAACCCTGCGAGGAGGCCGGCGTGATGGTCCGACGGTGCCGCTCGTTTCTGCTCGCCTGGGCCGCCCTGTGCGCCTTCGGACCACCCGCCCTCGCGGCAGGCGATGCCATCGCGCGCGGCCCGTCCCACGAGCCCGCCCCCTTCCGCTATGACCCCGCGGCCTGGCAGAAGGTCCCGCGCGAGTTCCTTGACGACGCTCCCGCCTGCATCCTCTACGCCGCCACCACCTGCCTCGTCGAGGCGGACGGCACCGTCGAGACGGTCGTCCACGAGCTGACACGCCTCAACTCGCGCAAGAGCCTTGAGAAGCTCGGCGAATTCCGGCAGATCAGCTACAACCCTGCTTTCGAGAAACTGACCCTCAACGAGGCCCGCATCCACAAGCGCGGCGGCAAGATCATCGCCGTTGCGCCGCGGCACATGCACCTGCGCGACGCCAGCACCGACTTCCAGGTCTACGACCCTGACAAACAGCTCGTCCTCTCCTTCCCAAGTTTGGAGGTCGGCGATGTCAT
>JACOUH010000208.1 GCA_016177925.1 Planctomycetota bacterium
GATGAATGGACGCGCGGCGCACCATGCGCCGCGGCAGGTAGCGGCGGTTCAGTACCAGCCAGACCGCCACGGCAGCCACCAGCCCGCAGATGGCTCCGGATGCCCCGGCGATGGCCCCGACCGGCAGCGCGAGCAGCGCAGCGCAGCTGCCACCCAGCCCCGACAGCAGGTAGATCACCAGAAAACGCCAGCCGCCCCACGTCCACTCGACATCACGGCCGACGGCACGCAGGGCGAGCATGTTCAACACCAGGTGGAGCAGCCCGAAATGGACGTAGCAGCAAGTCAGGAGCCGCCACCATCGCCCGCTCACGAAGTCGTCGCGCTGCAACATTCCCGACCGATCGAAGATGTCCTGCAGGTTCACCCGCTGACCCGGCACGTACAAGAGGAACTCGAAAACGACGTTCCTCTGCGCGGCCAGCCAGACACCCCAGGCAAAGACCAGCAAGTTCGCCCACAGCATCAGCCGGCTCAGGCGCGGGACGGGCGGCTGGCGCAGTGTGGCCGCGATCACCTTACGCTGCAGAGGATTGCCGCTCGGGCCCTCGCCAGGCAGGGCGAAGTTGATCTCGGCGCAGAAGTAGTCGAGATCGTTGGGGTCCTTTGCGATCCGTGCGCCGTCCGGGGTTAGTAGGACCTCACCGTTGCGCCCCACGGCGGGCTTGATGACACCCTCGGCTCGCAGCAGCGCGAGGCAGGCTTCCATCTGCTCGTCGGGCACGCCGCTCGACCCGCTCGCGCGGGTGCCCCGGGCGAAGTCGGCGGCTTGCCACGGGCTCGGAGCGACCCTGACGCATTGGCGCAGAATCGCCACGACCAGGTCGCGTGCGGCGTCGGTCATAAGCTTGATTTGAGATTGAAGATTTCAGATTGCAGATTGGAAGAAGTGCTTTTCTTCCAATCTGCAATCTGAAATCTTCAATCTGCAATGGTCCTCACTCACCAAGATCGCGGATGACCATCTCGCTGTGCGTCACGGTCGCCCGACCCTCCACGGTCGTGTAGCTCGTCGAGCTGCGCAAGACCGACAGCACCTCGACGACCGTCCGCACCTGCTTGAGAACGCTCTCCTGATGTTCTTTCGGGAGCGCGCCGTTGTCGAACGCTGTCTCCAGGCCGTACTCGACCCACGGCCCGATCGCCTCGAACAGCCCCTTCACGTTGACATACGTCGCCGAGATCATCGGCCGATCGCTCTTGGCCAGCAGTCCGCCGCCCTTGAAGGGCGTCTTCGCCAGCAGCCGCTTCGTCGTCGACGGCGCCAGCGAGAACACGGCTACCTTCTCGCCGATGCCGGCGTTGGGCGCGATGCGCTCGTCGATGCCGAGGAAGCCCGGCAGCGGGTAGTAGTAGAGCGTGCCGCCCTTGATTTTCTCCGTCTTCGCCGGCGGCACCTCGAGGTCGGCAGCCTGTCCGGCAGCGATTTCCTTGAGCGCCTTGTTCAGCAGCTGGCGGTACTCGCCCAGCGCCTTGGCGAGCAGGTCGGCGTCGCGGACGCCGTAGAGGAACGACGGTTCCGGCAGGGCCAGCGGCCGTGCCGAGTTCGGCAGCTGGGGTATCCACTGCTTGCTCGTCATCTTCGCGTCGAGGACGAAGCCGGCCTGCCCGTCCAGCGACGGAATCAGCATCTTGGTCGTCACCTCGTCGAAGCGGCGGCCCAGCGGGCGCAGCACCTTGAGCACCTGCTCGGCATGCTGCTTGCTCCCCGCGTCGAGCTTGGGCAGCAGCAACTCGTCGACATAGCCATCTGCCACGCGCACCCACTTCGCCAGCAGTTTGTAGTTGTCGCCGGAGGAGGACGAACGACCGAGCGCTGCGATCAGCGGGTTGCCGCCGACGTGATCCAGCAGGGTCAGCGCCTTCTGCGCCGGGGCATCGGGGTGGCGCGCCCAGTCATACGTGTAGCTCTCGGCGCCGCGCTCGGTCCGGAAGGCGAACGACAGCGACGCTCCCGGCTCGGGAACCCGTGTCTCGATGTCCTTGGCCAGGGCGGTGAGGTCCTTGTGGAGCTTCTGCTTCTGCTCCTTGGTCAGGTCGGCCTGGTCGAGGTAGGGTAGAAACGACTCGAACACGTTCTTCAGATCGGCCTTGGTGAAGCCGGCCTTGCTGTGGAAGCCCTTGCTGACATAGCTGACGGACGTGAGCTTCTTCTCCGCATACTTCGCCAGCGGCTTCAGTTCGTCGCGATCGGCCAGGGTCTTGTCGCCGCCCAGGGACGCCACCGGCGCCGTCGACTCCCCGACGGACAGCAGCAGGTATTCGCCGCGGAGGCCCAGGGCGATGGTCAGCTTCAGCTCCTTGAGCTTCTTGACAAGGTCGTCGAACTCGCCGGCCTTCTTCTCGATGCGGTTGAACGGGATGTCGTCCCAGGGGACCATCTTGCCGTCGAAGGTGAGGGTCAGGAAACGATTCCCGCCGACCTCGGTAGTCTTGAAGCGGCCCTTCAGCGGCGGCACCTGGTCGACGAGATCGCCCAGGAGTTTCTCGAGACGGCCGAGCTGTGCCTTGGCGCGCTTGGTGTCTTCGAGGCGGAATCCCCAGACGAAGTTGGGGGCCTTGAACTTGTCCTTCTGCTCCTTGAAGGCGGTGAGAATGGCGTGGAACTGGTCCTCGGGCGTGGGCTGTCCGCCGCCGAAGAGTGGGGCGAACGACTGCTTGTACTGTGCCGCCTGCATTGCGCTCATGAGAGCGAGGAAGTCGCTGAACCCCGCCGGCGCGTAGAAGAAGATCTCGCTGCTGACCATGTCGGCGAGCAGGTCGAGCAGTTCCTGATTCTCCTTGGCCTTGAGGAACTGGCCGAGCGGATTTTTCGGATCGTTGAGCTGCTTCTGCGCTTCCTGCCAGACCATCTGGACCGCTTCCATCTCGGTCAGTTTCTTCCAGGCCTTGCTGCTGGTGATCGCCTTCCACTGCTCGGCGTTGCGGAGCATGACCGAGTAGACCTCGGCATCGGCGGGGACCAGTTTTAGCGATCCAGCCACTTTGTCGACATCGGCCGGACGAGCCGGCGGGGCGAACAGGGCGAGGGCGGCCAGGGAGAACAGCAAGAGCCATCCTCGCGGACCACGGCGAGTCGTGTTGTTCATCGCAGGTGTCTCGTGGAGGAAAAGGGAGAGCGCGCCACCGACGAACGAAAGGCGCACCTGACCGGGGTATGTTATCCCGGCCGGCGGGCGGAAACAACGGGTCGACCGGGAAAGGAGCTGGGAACCATTAGCCCGACGCGCCAGCGAGGAACCCGGATTAGCCCGACGCGCCAGCGAGGGAGGCAGCCAACCCTTGCTGGCGCGTCGGGCTAATCCGGTTATACCGACTCTGCGTGCGCGCCTTTCTGCCCATCTGGCCTGTTTTTTGCTTGAAATCCCTACCAATTCATGGCAATCTGCCTAGAACTATCTAGAACTCCTAAATTGCCTAAGCTTCCAGTTCTGTCCCACAAAGGAGATGCAATGAAGAGACTGATGCTGGCGACGCCGGTCGCGGCCCTGGCCTTGCTGTTGGTCAGCACGCCCGATGCCAGTGCGTTCGGGCGGCGCAAGAGCCACTACGCCGACGACTGCGCCCCGCCCCCGACGTGCGTGACCTGGGTCGAGCAGACCGTGGTTGTTTACCGCACCGAGTGGAAGTCGCGTCAGGTGGCCGTCGAGGTCTCCACGCCGGTGGAGCGCGTCGAGGTCAAGAAAGAAAAGCGGACCGTGATCGTGCCGACGTGGGTCACCGAAAAGTCGACCGTCACGGAAGTCGTGCCGACCTGGGTCACCGAAAAGTCGACCGTTACGGAAGTCGTGCCGACGTGGGTCACCGAAAAGAAGACAGAGCGGGTCGTGGTACCCACCTGGGTCAAGGAAAAGCAAACGATCACCGAGTTGGTGCCGACCTGGGTCAAGGAAAAGCAGACCATTCGCGAGGTCGTGCCGACCTGGGTCAAGGAGAAGGTCCAACGCACGGTGTGGAAGCCCGAGTATGTCAAGGAGAAGCACTACCGGACCGTCTGCCGGCCGGTGACGCAGGTCGTGAACCGTCCGGTCGTTTGCTGCCGCCTGGTTTCGGTCGTCTGCGTCGACCCCTGCACCGGCTGCGCCTACACCACCTGTCGGCCGGAGACTTACGTCGAGCACGTGCCGTGTACCCTCGTCCATTACGTGACTGAGCAGCAGCCGTATGAGGTGACCGTCTGCCGGCCCCGCGCCGAGCAGGTACAGGTCGAGGTCAACGTCTGCAAGTATGTCACCCAGGAGCGGCCCGTCGAGGTGATGGTGTGCAAGCACGTCACGCAGCAGCGGCCCGTCGAGGTGATGGTGTGCAAGCCTGTCACCCAGGAGCGGCCCGTTGAGTATCGCGTCTGCAAGTACGTCACCCAGCAGCGGCCCGTCGAATACAAGGTCTGCAAGCCCGTTACCCAGCAGCGGCCCGTCGAGTACAAGGTCTGCAAGCCCATTTCCAAGACCGAGGAGGTCGATGTGCGCTACGTGCATGTCGATTGGAAAAAGGAGAAGGTCATGAAGACCGAGTATTACTGCGAGCGTGTGCCCCACAAGATGACCGTCAAGGTGCCCGTGTGCGTGCCCGCACCGCCCTGCTACTAAACCGGGTGGGCGAAGTTGCAAGGCAAGGGGCGGTCCCAGCGCCGGCGCTGGGACCGCCCCTTGCCTTCTGCCGTGTCCGATGCGCATCCTATCGCGCAGTCCCGCGCGATGAAGTTTCCGAGGCTGTCTTTGGGCTCGCCAGAAGTATACTCGCCGCGGGATCGCGTGACACAAGCCCGGAGCGCCAGCGACGGGACGGTCCCGTCGCTGGAGCTCCGGGCTTGTGTCACCTCGCTCCGCGTGGAGTATAATGGTTTTCCTGACGGACACCACTCACGACGGCGAGCAGGTCAGACGGCGATGACAACCGAGACATGATCGATCTGAGCTACCTGCAGACCGGACATGGTTCGCCTCGTCAACGCAGGTGGCGCGCTCAGAGCAGCGGCGTGCGGGTGTGGTTCTGCATCTTCTCGCGCAGCGCGGCGAAGTAGGCGCGCACGTCGTCCGCCTTCGCGCTGCTGCAGCCGCCCGTCCCGCAGCCGCCCGAGCCGCACCCGCCACTCCCACAGCCGCCCGAGCCGCAGCTGCCGCAGCCATGTTCCTCGTGGGCAGGATCGGCTTTCGTCAGGTCTTGCAGCAGGACGTGCATGGAGAACAGTTTCGACAACGTGCTGACCAGGTCGCGCAGGTCGCCGTCGGCCCAGCGGACGAAGTGCAGGATGACGTGATCGCTGTCCAGCAGGACTTCCACATCGATGACTTCCACCGGCAGGGTGAGCGTCTCGGCTCGCCGCCGTGCTTCGTCGAAGACCTCCTGGCCGAGACGGCGGGCCCGGTTCGCCGCCCGTGTGTCTTCTTCCGTTGCCAGCCGGAGGAGAGTGCCGGCGGTCGCGGCGGGCAGGAAGCGGTCGTGCTGCGGGGTGGCGGAACAGAGTACATGACCGACCTCAAGGCCGCGCGGACTGCGCACCACGGCCAGGTCGCCGCGGCGGCAGTCGACGGGAACCGCCGGACGGAAGCGACCGAAGTCGCCGAGAAGCCCGTAACGGATGACGTATTCGCGTTCCGATTCCATGACGTCTATCAATCGAGGCCGAGGAACTCGCGCATGTAGCGGTCGTACTCGGCCTGGCCGTGCTCGGTGCTCAGGTCGAGGTGCAACTCGTTGATCACCTTGATGCTGAAGTTCTTCAGCCACTCATTCCAGCAATCCTCGCAGACGTTTTCCTGGATGCGCTGGCCGATCTCATCGCTCATGGGCGGCTTTGTCAGCTGGCGGGCGCGGGCGCCCCACATGCAGCCGGGACGCTGGCAGCGAAAGCCACCCGCGCCCGCGCCGCCGACGCCGCCGAGGCCGACCGACAGCCGCGATGACTCCGGCGGCGTCTCCCCCAGTTCGGTCAGCATCCGCGCCATTTCGTCGCGCGGCATCCGGTCGCCGCGCTCGTCGGCGACCTGGAAGCCCTCGCGCAAGACCTGGATCGCCTCGTCCCGCTTCTCCAGCCGGAGCAAGCTCTGCGCCAGCAGATGATACACCTTGGAGAAGTGCGGGCTCAGTTCGAGCGTGCGGCGGAACGACTGCACCGCTTGCTCGTGCTCACCCGCCTCCGCCAGCAGCTGGCCCAGGCGGTAGTGCCCCAGCTCGTTCTCCGGATCATCGTTCGCCATCTTGCGGAACTGGGCGATCCGGTCTTGCAACTGACTCATGGTGCTTCCTCACGCGGTCCCGGGCGGATTACTTCTCGTGGACAGTCAGATCGAAGGATTGCGTGGACGTCTTGTCAGTGAGCTTGTCGAGGATCTTCAGCTCCACTTTGAACTTGCCGGAGCGGGTGAGGGGAAGAACGAAGGTCAAGGGCATGACCGACTGTTCCTCGGCGAACTTGTTGACGGCGCCCGTGGTATCCTTCTCCAGGGTCGGCTTACCATTTTCGAGGATGCGCATGCTCGCCACGACGTTGGGCTGCTTGGTCTTCTTGTCGCGCTCGAAGCCGATGGCGGCAAAGTAGACCAGCAAGGTCTGCCCGGGAACGCCCATCGGCGGCGCCGGCGGTCCGGGGGGCGTCTGGGCCGGGTAGGTCAGCTGCAGGCGGACCAGCCCGAACGCCTTGGGCAGCACCTCGAATTTCCGGCTGATCTTCTTGGAGGTCTTGCCGGCCCGGTCGGTGACGGTTGCCGTCAAAGTGTACTCGCCTGGTGGTGTGTCGGTGCCGATCTCCACGGAGGCGAAGGCGGGCTGGCGGCTGGTACCCAGGAGGTTGGCGGCCTTCAGTTCTTCCGGCTCCTTCTTGAACAGCACCTTCTCGTCCTTGTTGTTGATCACCTCCATGCCGACGCTGTACTCCACCTCTCCTGAGCCGTCCTTGGCCACCTTGAGGCCCTCGATGTCGAAGGCGATCAGGAGGACCTCGCCGGCGAGAACTTTCAGATCGTCGGCATCCTTGCGCGTCGGCCCGAACAGCCCGTGCGTGGGCCGGACATGCGTCAGGGTCAGCCCCTCCTGTGCGGGGGCGAAGGCCAGAGCGGCCGTCATCGCGAGAGTGGTCCACATGATCAGCGCTTCCTCTCATCAACCTGGGACGGAAACCCACCGTTCAGCCCACAATCACTCTGCTCATTGTGCAGCCTCGCTGTCGCCTTCGCCAGTGCATTTTTGCTCCGCGGCGCCCCGATTTGGCGAGCGGGGGGTGTCAACCCCCTGATTGAGGCGACGAATCAGATTCGTCGATGCAATCAGGGGGCTGACGCCCCCCGCTCGCCAACGGACAGCCCGCGCGGGTGCGGCGATTCACTCTGGGAGCAGCTCGTGCTCCGTGCTGACGGTCGCCTTCCGCTCGTCGGTCAGGGTGAGGAAATAGACCAGCGGTCGTTCCTTGGGCAGTTCCGCGCGGGCCGTCGTGCCCTCTACGCGGACGGGCCGCGTCTGCCATTTTCGCTGCTTCCACGGGCCGGTGTCGGTGGTGAAGTGCAAGGCGGCACTCGAAACCAGCACCGCGGTGATCCGCATCGAGTACGAAGTTGCCGCCAAGTTGCAGGACGTCTTCGTCCTTGCGCGACCGGCACGGCACCCAGCCATGAAAGAGCGGTTTCAGGGAGCGGAGGACGAGGCGGGCGCGGAGGAATCTGCTTGACCGGGCACCGCGATCGAGCCCCTGAGAGGCCGTTGTCGTCGGCCTGGTTCACCATTCGTGCTCCTTCTGCTTGTTGGAGCAATCGATGTCGGTTCGAGCCCGAGAAGGTTCGTGCCTCTTCCGCCGCGGGGACATAAGATGATCCTTTACGAGCGCTGGAAGAGCGTGGACGCCTTGAAGGCCCACCTCGAGACGGCGCACATCAAGGCGCTGCTGGCCGCGCTGCCGGAGTTGCTCGCCGGGTCGCCGGAACCCTACGTCCTGACCCCCGCCGCCGAGTGAGTCCGTCGTGATAGCCGCAGGAGTGTTCATGAGATCGTCGATGCTGTGGACCGTGGCGAGCGTCTTCTTGTTCTGGGGCGGCGTTTCCCCGGCCGCGCCGCCCGAGAAGGGGCCAGCGCCAGGGATCAGCTACCGCCGCGACGTGGCGCCGATCCTCAAGCGCCACTGCACCACCTGCCACACCAAGAACGATGCCCAGGGCGACCTCAACCTGGACAGTGTGAAGTCATTCGCCGCAGGCGGCAAGAGCGGCCCCGCCTTCAAGGCCGGCAAGCCCGACGAGAGCCTCGTCCTGCGCATGCTGACCGGCGCCAGGAAGCCTGCCATGCCGTACAAACAACCTCCTCTTTCTAAGGCGTTGGTGTCTGCCCTGCGGCAGTGGATTCTGGCAGGGGCGAAGGACGACTCGATCCCGACGCCTGTCGTCGAGCACATCGTCCTTCCCAGGACCTACCGCATCGCGCCGGCGGTGACCAGCGTCTGCTTCAGTCCGGACGGCAAGTTGTTGGCCGCCGCGTGCCGCAGTGAGGTCGTTGTCCTGCCGGTCGACGGCAAGGGGGAACCGCAGCGCTTGCCGACCGAGAGCGACCTGCTGACTTGCGTCTGCTTCAGCCCGGACGGCCAGACGCTTGCCGCTGTCGGCGGATCGCCGGGGCAGTACGGGGAGGTCCGACTCTTCGCCGCCGCGGTAGGTGCCGCGAGCCGAGCGGCACCGGCCAAGCAGGTCCGGCTCGGCTCGCCGGACCTACGGGGGGAAACGTTCCAACTGCGATCGGCACGCAGGATCGGCAAGGACACGCTGTTCCGTGGCGGCTTCTCTCCTGACGGGCGAACCCTGGCGCTGGGAGGGGCCGACAGCGCCGTCTACCTCGTTCCCAGCGGCGACGGCGAGGTGCGCAAGTACGACCTGCACAGCGACTGGGTCAGCGCCGTGGCGTGGAGCGTCGATGGCCGGCTACTGATCTCGGGCAGCCGCGACAAGACCATCAAAGTGTCCTTGGTGGAGAGCGGAAGGTTGATACGCTCGATCGCCACGTCCACGGACTACGTGAACGCGGTGGTCTCAACGCCGACCATGGCCATCTCGGCCGGGCGCGAGCGGGTGCCGGCGACCTACGACTTGAAGCTGGCACTGGGCGAGGTGGCGCTGCGTGGGACCGGCAACGAGATGGGGCCGGATCGTCCCAGCGCCCAGTACACGCGACGGCTGGAGACTCAGCCCGGCGAGGTACACGACCTGGCCGTCAACGCGAAGCGGACTCTCCTGGCCGTCGCCGGCAACTTCGGCGAGGCCCGCCTTTACGCTCTCCCCGACGGCCGTCGCCTGGCGACGCTGACAGGCGTGCCGGCGCCGGTGTACGGCATCGCCCTGAGCAATGACGGTACTCGCGTGGCTACCGGCAGTTACAACGGTCAGGTCGGAATTTACGATGCGGCCACAGGCAAGCTCCTCCGGCAACTCGTGCCGGTGCCGTTAGCCGGGAAGAACTAACGGTCCGTTGTTACCTTAGCCCGACGCGCCAGCGAGGAAACCATCATGCCTCGCTGGCGCGTCGGGCTAAGGGCGGCCCGCGCTGGCGCTTCGGACTCGTGTTGCAGATACGCTTGCATCTCCTCCTCCTACCCCATTTTCCCTTCCCCGCGGAGCGAGTTATTACGCCGGCACGAAAGTAGCTCAGGCTTTCCAGCCTGACGTTGAGGCCTCGTCAGGCTGGAAAGCCTGACCTACGTGCGGTTCTTTCGGGCCGGGGGAATAACGGCAGCAGTACGCAGGGCATCGAGTTCCGCGCGCGACACGCTGCGCACACCAACCGTGTGATGGGCACTGTCAGGACCGTGGCAGTCGCTGCCGCCGCTGACCGCCAGGCCCAGTTCGCTCGCCCACGCTCGCAACTTCCGCACGCGCGCCGGGCGGAAACCCGGATACTCCGCCTCGAGAGCCCCCAGTCCCAGGTCGCACAACTCGCTGAGGTGCTCCCTCGTGCAGCGGTCCGGGGGATGCGCCCAGGAAGCAACGCCTCCCGCCCCGCGCACGCGGCGGATCGCCTCCGCCACCGGCAGTAGCTGCTTGGGAACCACCGCCTGCCCGCCGTCATGCAGGTAGCGCAGGAAAGCTTCGCGGACCGTTGACACCTTGCCCTGCCGGACCAGCAGCTCCGCGAGGTGACGCCGGCCCAGAGCCTGTGGTTCCGGCGGCATCTTCGTCTCGGCGAGAGAGACGCCCTGTTCGCGCAGCCGCTCGATCATCTCGTGAAAGCGCTCGACCCGCCGGCGTCGCAGCTCTTCGAGGGCCTGCGACAGCGCGGTGTCCTCCGTCGAGACGAAGTAGCCGAGCAGGTGCAGTTCGCGGCCCTGGTGCGCCGTGCTGATCTCGACGCCGGCAATCACTTCCAGCCCTGTGCCGGCCGCCGCAGCGCGAGCCGGGGCCACGCCCTCGATCGTGTCATGATCGGTGATGCCGATCGCACAAAGCCCGCTGCGCAAGGCCAACTCCACGACCTGGGCCGGCGTGTAGGAGCCGTCGCTGTGCGTGGTGTGCAGGTGCAGGTCGGCGCGGTCCGGGTGAGGACGGGCTTCGGCGACCAGACGACACAGGGCAGTGAAGGGTTGTTGCGCAGGCATGAGTCAGGCGGAAGGGGCCGCGGCGCGAGCGCGGATGCGGTCGAGCACGCCGTTGACGAAGGCGGGGGAGTTGGCTGAGCCGTAGCGCCGGGCCAATTCGATCGCTTCGTTGAGGACGACGCTGGCGGGCGTCTGCGGGGAACAGAGCAGCTCGTACGCTCCCAGGCGGAGGACGTTGCGGTCGACCACGGCCATGCGCGCCAACCGCCAGTTCTGCGCTGCTTCGGTAATGCCCCGGTCTATCTCCTCGGCCCTCTCCACGGCACCGTCGAACAGGCCGAGGCAGAAGGTCTGCGCGATCGGGTTGTTCAGGCGCTCGCGCACGAAGTGTTCGATGGCGTCGCGCGGGACGCGCGGGTTGAGGTCGCGCTGGTAGAGCAGTTGCAGCGCCACTTCGCGGGCGCGGGAGCGCGGGTCCATGACACCGTCCGTTTTGCGCGGGCCAGGCCGAAGAGGGGCCCGGTCGTGGGGCTCCTCTCGTCTTCGACCCGCAGTCATCATAGCAGGCCGGGCTGCTTGTTCGTAGGCACCTCGGTTGCAGAGTCGTAAGATGTCGGCGTGGTCGCCAGGTCGCCAGCGGCCGGGAGAGCGAGGAAAGAGAATGGAACAGGACACGGCTTCCGACGAGCGAGAGCCGACACGCGAGGAAATCGACGCGTTGCGCGGCCCGGTCGTCCTCGAGTTCGGGGCCAGCTGGTGCCCGCATTGCCAGGCGCTGCGTCCGCAGCTGGCGGCGCTGCTCGAGAAGTATCCCGCGGTGCGCCACCTCAAGGTCGAGGACGCCAGGGGCAAGCCGCTGGGCCGTTCGTTCCGTGTGAAGCTCTGGCCAACGCTGGTGTTCCTGCGCGATGGCCAGGTGATCGGCCAGGTTTCCCGTCCCGAGAGCGACCAGGTCCGCGCCGGCCTCGACGCCATCGCGCCGGCCTTATGACTCTTCCCGTACACCCTCCCGCTCTCGAAGTATTCCCCCAGCAGGGGAGAAATGCACATAGCGGTCCGCACGCTCCGCGTGCGGACCCAAAGGATTTAGCTTTTCGAGGGGATCTGGGTGCGCCGAGCCCACTCGCTGTGGGGGTACTCCTGGGCGAGCCGCTGCCAGTTCGGGCGTCGCCTGCCCCGGTCGGGGTCGAGCAGGTACATCAGCCCGGCCCCAAGGCCGAGGTCACTGATCCAGATCAAACCTCGATTCATGGGTGCTCTCCTTTCGCTCGCCCGCCCCCCGAGGGGGGCGGTAACAACCCGCGCCGTTCAGCGATTCGGCCGGGCGGGCTGAGATACCTCCTCCAGCGTGTGCCCGGCCAACTCCGTGTCGCCGGTGATCGCCACCAGATCGCCCAGGGAGACGATGCCCACCAACCGCATGTCCCGGCTAAGCACCGGCAGCCGGCGCACTTCCTTTTCCCTCATGAGGCGGGCCGCCTCGGCGGGATGCTGGTCCTCGAAGCAGTAGAAGACGCCGGACGTCATGGCGTGGCGGACGAGGTCTGTCCGGGGATCATGCCCGCCGGAGACGGAGCGCAGGACGATGTCGCGGTCCGTGACGATGCCAACCACCCGGTCGTCCTCACACACGGGCAACACACCGATGTCCTGCCCCTTCATCTTGTCGGCCGCCTCGCGGATGGTGGTGTCCGGCCGGACCACCTCGACGCTCAGGGTCATCACATCGCTCACCTTCATCGTTCGCCTCCGCGGGAACGCACATAGGTCAGGCTTTCCAGCCTGACGTTGAGGCCGCGTCAGGCTGGAAAGCCTGACCTACGTAGGTTTCTTTCGTGCCGGGGTAATACTTGCCTGGCCACGGGGTCCTCCTGTGGTGCAACAAGGATTCAAGAGAACAGTGCAAACAGGATGCCAACAGGGCAGGAGGGCCCATCATCGTATCTGCCCCTGCCGGCCGTGTAGCAATCGGTCCTTGGTGAACAGGTCCCGAGGTGGGTAGGTCGAGACGGTCTTGACGCCCCGTATCCACTTTCTCTTCGGTGCCACGGCTGCCTCCTGCCGCTGCCCTTCTCCCCCCAGTGCCGCCACTGGTTGGCGGGTCCTCGTTTCAGGCTCGGCGACGTGAAATGCTGATCAACCGACATGCAGATACGGTGCCAACAGGCAACGCAAGTCTCAATCCCTGCCGCCGGCAGAGCCAGAAAGGAACAGGAGATGGTTTTTCGCGAGCACCCCTCCAGAAGAAGTCAGACGGCATCGAAGGCGGCGCGTACGGCGGATTGCCGGCCCGCCCTACGCGCCGCCTACTGCCATCGGAGGGCCAGGGTATCGTCGCCTTCCAGCCGCACTTGTGTGCCCAACGGCGTTCCGAGGGTGTTCAGGAGGTCGCAGAGCCACTTCGTGTCGGCCGCCGAGGCACGGTTCAGCCGGAACCGCCTGGACTGCATCGGGACCAGCCGAGTCTCCACGAGCCGGCCCTGCCGCGGGTCCACCCGAACCAGGTACATCAGGGCCAGGTCGCCCCGGAACCACTCCTGCCCGCGGATGCCCTCATAGTCGGTCAGGAAATCCCCGCAGCCGTACAGGACCAGGCGATCCCGGTAGACTTCGATCGCCTTCAGGTGATGGGACGAATGGCCGTGAACAATATCGACGCCTTCCTCGACAAGCCGGTGGGCGAAGCGCCGCTGCTCGTCGGGAATACCGTAGCCCCAGTTGCCGCCCCAGTGGACCGAGACAACGGTCACGTCGCCGGGCCGCTTGACCTGGCGTACCTGGCTCGCGACGCGCCAGGCCGTATCCTCGGACAGGTCCTTCAGGAGGTTGACCCCCGGGCGGTCCCTGGTCGCGCCCCACGCCTGGGGAATGCCGCTGGTGGTCGAGCCGAGTGCGAAGACGAGCACGCGGCCCCCCTCACCCCCAACCCCTCTCCCCTTGGTGGTGAGGGGGAGCATAGCCGGGGACTCGGCTTCCGCGGCGCTGCGTCCCGCGCCCGCGCGGGCCACGCCCGCCAGGTCCAACGTCCGGAGCGTCTCCTCCAGCCCCTCGCATCCCCAGTCCAGCACGTGGTTGTTGGCCAGACAGCAGCAATCGATGTTGGCCACCGTGAGGCAGCCGATGTTCCGAGGGTGCATCCGGTAGAGGACTCCCTTGCCAGGCCAGTCGTCCTCGCTGGCCGTGATGCTCGTCTCGAGGTTGACGATCCGCACGTCCGCCCCGGCGCGCTCCAACTCTGCCAACGCATCGCCCCAGACGTACGCGAAGTCCACCGGCCGGGGGATCGGGCCGTGAGCCCTCTCGGCAAGCCGCACATACTCGCGGGCGTCGCGGACATAGGCTTCGTGGAGCACGGGGTTCCCAGGATGGGACAAGACCTGGTCGATGCCCCTCCCCGTCATCACGTCGCCGCAGAGGAACAAGCAGAGCGGCCGAGTCTGGTTCAACTCCATCGGTTGCCCCTTCCGAGCCCCCCTCCTTCTCCATCGAGCAGACTCGTCCCGGCGAGGGCTCCGTCCTCGATCCCCCGGAACGAGTCGCCGGCCGCCGGGATTCGCTCAGAGCTTGCAGGCCTCCGGGTCGCAGCGGGCGAAGTGCTCGTGCTCCTCGGGGGTCTTGCCCACTCCCAGCTGCAAGACCTGCTACCCTTTGCTGCCGTAGCGGAAGCCGGTGTTCCCCTTGGGCCCTCACTCCCACGCCCGCCGGTCACTGACGCGAGGGCAGCACGCCGGGGCGGCGGATCACCGGGCCGTTCGGTAGGAAACGCATGCCGGCAGCCCGGCCGTCCGCCGTCGTCACGCCGATAAAGCCGAAACACATCTCGTTGGTCGTCTGCTCGCCGACCAGCACCAGCTTCGGCGGACTGCTCGGATTGCTGGGGTTCTTGTCGCTGTTGTCGTAGACGGCCTCGACGCTGAATCGTGTGCCCGCCTTTACCTTCACTGGCTCCTTGAAGAAGTACGTCTCCTGCCAGTTGTAGTCCCACTCGGCGATGTCCACCAGCGTTGTCGCCGTGCCGCCCGGCGGTGTCATGGTCACCTTGATCGACTTGCCCAGCAGGTGCATGTGCGGCGTGACCATGTGCAGAGTGCAGTCCTGGGCAATCCACATGTCGCCCTTCACCTTGTAGTTGTCGGCGCCGGGAGGGATGTAGAAGAAGTGGCCCGGCACAACGACGCCCTGCAGCGGCTGGCACGGCTTCTTGGCGAAATACAACCCCACCCGCGTTTTGTCCTTCTCGACGCGGCCGGTGCGATGATAGTGGACCTGGATGACGATGTCCGCTTTCCGGGGCAGGTAGAAGCCGGCGCCCGCACTCAGGTAGTGCGGCGTGATGCCCGGCGCCCAGCCGCCGACATCGCCATTGGGCAAGAAGCCCGGCCACATCCGAGCCGGATAGCCGGGCCCGCTGTCCTTCTCGTCGGGACGTTTCGGCCGCTCCTGTTCGCGCTGCTCCAGCCGGCGGCCGCGACCCCGCGTGTCGAGGAAGTGCAGCGTGTGGTGGACGACACGACGGTTGCCCGGCCGCACCTCGTAGGCGATCACGTACTTGTCCTCGGGCAGGTCGGTCGGCAGTACGAAGCAGCGGAAGTGGTCGATGCCATCGGCACCGATCGTCGTCTCGGCCTTCGGCTCGAGGACCAGGTCAGGCTTGCCGAGCTGCCAGCCGTCGGGGAACGTCGCCGGCGGCGGAGCATCCTTCGGGTCGCCCTCCGGCGTGCCGCCATCGACCCAGGCCGACAGCGCGTCGATCTCCGCCTGCGGCATCGTGCGTTCGCCGACAAAAGCCATCCCTCCAGTCGGTTTCCAGGGCGGCATCCGCCGGGCTCGCGTGTACTCCTTGATGTCGCTCGCCCAGTTGATGGCTTGGCGGTAGGTCATCAGGGAGAACGGCCCGATCTCGCCGGGGCGGTGGCACTGCTGGCAGCGCTGCTGCAAGATGGGAAGGACGTCGCGGTGGAAGGTCACCTTGTCGGAGACGATGCGCGGTGTCGCGTACCGAATCGGGCAGCCGACCGGCTCGGTGAGCGGGACGCTGACGGGCTTGCCTGCGAGCACTTCGTCGAGGGCCGCCTTCAGATCGTGGCGCGAGGCCGCGGCCTTCTTCTTGAGTCGTGCGGCGTAGGTATCGTCGATGCGGCCGCGGTAGCGGAGGACGCGTTGCCGGTCGAGGACGAACGCCTCCGGGACCCTACCGGCCTGGAAGGACTGCGCCGCCGCCAACTTGTCGTCGCGGAACAGGGGGAACGCGAGCTGGAACTCCTTCGCCTGTCGTGCAAGCGTGGCTGCTTCGTCGGTCGTGGCACAGATGCCAAGGAAGGCGACCTTGCGTGAGGCGTAGTCCCGGGCCAGCTCGTTCAAGGCCGGGAGGTAACTCGTCGAGACGGGGCACTCGAACGACAAAAAGACGGCGACGAGCGCCTCCCGTTTAGGCAGATCGGCCAGGGCGAGCGGCTTGCCATCCAGCCCGGTCAGCCGGACATTCTCGATCTTCTTGCCCAGGTTTGCCCGAACTTTGCCGGGGTCGGCGCGGCCGGCCCCCACCGGGATCAGGCATGCAGCACTCAGCACAAGGAGACGAAGGGGCAGGCGCATGATGGGTGCTCCGGGTCGGCGATCGGTCGAAGAGTATGCCCAGACAGATACCCTGTATTGGTCGGAGAGGTTTCCGGCGCCCGCGCCTTGCCCCGGCCGCGGCCCTTGCCGGCGCACATTCCCGCGGGGTATCATCACAGTACCACAGCCCCTGGGAGGAATCGCGTCCATGACACGCTATCTGCTTGCCCTGTCCGCCTGCGTCGCGCTGGCCGTCCCCGCTGCCGCCAAGGAAGTGCTCATCAAATGGCACGGGCAGTCGTTCTTCGAGATCAAGACCAGTGCGGGCACGGTCCTCGCCATCGATCCCCACGACCTCGAGGCGTACGGCAAGCGCCAGGTCAAGGCCGACGTCGTGCTGGTCACTCACTTCCACATCGATCACTGCAACTTCGCCCAGATCACCAACCCGCGTGCCAAGGTCATCTACGGCCTGAACAACAAGAACAAGCTTGGCGGTGATCGCAAGAGCGACGAGTTCGCCAACGTCGATGAGACGTTCAAGGACGTCAAGATCAAGAGCCTCGGCAGCTACCACGATGACGTCGAGGGGATGAAGCGGGGCAAGAACACGATCTTCATTCTCGAAGTGGACGGGCTGCGCATCGTCCACCTCGGCGACCTCGGCCACGAGTTGACCCCGTCGCTGGCGAAGAAGATCGGCACGCCCGACGTGCTGATGGTCCCCATCGGCGGCTCGTACACGCTCAACGGCGCCGAGGCGAAGAAGGTGGTCGCCCAGCTCAAGCCGCGTCGCTACATCGTCCCGATGCACTACGGCACCAAGGTCTACAACTACCTGGTCGGCCCCGACGAGTTCCTCGAGGACCAACCCGAAAAGCTTGTCAAGCAGTTCAAGAACAATGAGCTGAGTATCGACCCCGAGGCGGTCCCGCGCAAGGACGCGCTGATCGCCATGCTCAGCTACGAAGAGAAATGACCGCTCGGCGGCGGAGGACACGTGCGTCTTCCGCCGCCCTCCCCTCGCGTTTGCTTCCTGTGTAGGTTAACAGCAGAAAGCCTGCCCGCGCGGCGCGGGAGGAGGCGCCCCACGGGCGTCCTCCCTCGTGGTGCGTGCGCGGATCACATAGACGTGGAGGACCTTATGGCTGGAGTAAACCCCTACATCGAGACGAACGCCCAGCCGCCGCGGACGAAGTACCATATCACGTTCCTGTCCTCGGGGAAGGTGTTCGAGGTCGACCCGGAGAAGCTGCCCTACGGCCGGCACGGTCTGCCGGGCAGCATCCTGGACCTCTCCGAGGGCGCCGGCGTCGAACTGGACCACAGTTGCGGCGGCGTCTGCGCCTGTTCGACGTGTCATGTCATCGTGCGCGAGGGACTGGAGAGCTGCAACGAGGCGACCGACGACGAGCTGGATCAGCTCGAGGAGGCGCGCGGGGTGACGACCGAGTCGCGCCTGGGCTGCCAGTGCGTGCCCAACGGCACCTGTGATGTCGTGATCGAGATCCCGGGTTGGAACCGGAACCTGGTGCGCGAGGAATCCCACTGAGAAAGGACCAATGACCAATCACCAATGACCAAACCCAGCGGAGACCCGCCGCTGAGTTTGGTCATTGGTGATTGGTCATTGGGTCATTCATTTTTGCAGGCTCGTGCGGATGACCTCGGCGGCGTAGGAGGCGTCGCGGCGGACATCGCGATCATCGTCGACCTGGGCGGCCCGCTGCAGGGCGGACAGCGCGTCCGCCGAGCCGATCAGCCCAAGGCCCCGCGCCGCGGCGTCGCGGACCGCCGGACTGCGATCGTTGGTCAGCAGCGACGACAGCGACGCCAAGGCGCCAGTCGCTCGCAACCGGCCCAGCTGCACCGCCGCCTCGGCCCGCTCGCGCGGGTCGGTGTGCTGCAGCCCCTGCGTGTAGCGCTGGATGTCGCCTTCCCGCGTCGAGGCCGGAGAGTAGGCCGTCACCGGCGCCGGCGGATAGGCGCTGGTCGGTGCGGGCGCGGCCTGGTAGACCGGCTGGACCGGCTGCATGTAGACCGGCGCCGGCTGCACGTACACGGGGGCCGGGGCGACGTAAACCGGATACGGACGATAGAAATACGGACCGCAGTAAGGACCGCAGTAAGGTCCGCAGTAGTGGGGATAGATCGGGAAGCCGATGCCGATGCCGACGCCGACGCCGACGCGGGCCTGCGCTCCTGGCGTCGCCGCCAGGACGGCCGCCGCGGCAAGGATGCCCAGCAGCGTTGATCGTTTCCGCATGGTCACTTCCTTTCTCGACCGGAGGGGGTTTCGTCCCTGACGCAGGGTCGCGCCGGGTCGCGACGGGAGACGGACGCCGGCCCAGCGCCGGGCGGCGGATTATGCCTTTCCCCTCCGCCCCGTCAAGGTCAGCCAAACCTGTTCTCCCTTACAGGCCATCGCGCAGGTCGCGCAAGGCACAGAGTCGCTTCGTCCGCCGGGCCGGCCGAGGACCGATTTCGGCCCGGCCCCTGGCGGGCGGAAAGGGCCGTGTCATAATCGGAGAGCAGTCCAACGGGTTGAACGAACGGCCGGGAGGCGCCGGTGGGTGCCGCGCCAGACGAGACACCCGGCCCGGGCTTGTGAGGGAAAGGTGGTGATGATGGGTTGATGCCGGTGTCAGCGGGAGTCGGGGCCGCCGGGGGCGCTTGCAGCCAGGCCGGCCCATCCTTCTGCTCGAGGAGCACTCCCTGTCCGGGCGCCGCAGGTGCGCCCGCCACGGCTTCCTGCCTCAACGTGACGCGAGTGTTCTGCTGGTCAGGACAAGAGAGGTCACTCGGAGGAATTTCGGGGCGTGGGGCCGCGCAGGGGGCCTGGGAAACCCCCTGCCAGGACCGGGGACGGCGGCCGGGCGCCCCAAGGCGCTGCCGTCCCTGGTCCTCTTCTTTGTCTCGCCCCGTCCGTGCTCGTCCCGTCGCTTGACCCTCCCTCGCACACGCTTTAAGATCAACATCAGACGCTCAACGCCACGTCACCCTTCGGAGAGTCTGCTCATGCGACGGTTCACCCTCCCTGTTCCCTTCGGCCTGTCGGTTTGCCTCCTCGCGGCCGGGGGACTGCCCCAGGCCAGCGCCCAGGCCGACAAGGACAAGCAGATGTGTCCTCTTGCTGCACAAGCTCGCCGGCAAGGGCAGCAGCCACGAGGAGGGCTGGGACCTGCTCGCGGATGAGCTGGCGAAGAAGGGCTTCGCCGTCCTCAGCTTCGATTTCCGCGGCCACGGGGACAGCAATACCATCGGCGCCGAGTTCTGGAAGTATCGCTACAATCAGCAGCTACTCAAGACCTTCAAACGCACCCTCGGCGCCAAACAGCCGGACCAGCTCAACCTGGGGGACTTCCTGCCCGGCTACGGGCCGTACCTGGTCAACGACATCACCGCGGCCCGCGCCTACCTGGAGCGCAGGAACGACGCGGGCGACTGTAACATCTCCAACCTGATCCTCGTCGGCGCCGAGGACGGTGCCACCCTCGGCGCCCTGTGGATGGCCTCGGAGTCGCGCCGTTACCGCCTGCTGACCGGCGGCGGGGTCGCCGTGCCGCGGTTGAACGCCAAGCCGGAGAGCAAGGACGTCATCGCCTGCGTCTGGCTGAGCATGAGCAACTCGATCGGCCCCGAGAAGGTCCGCACCAATGTCGCTGCCGTGCTTCCGATCTGGCTCCAGGACGGCGGCAAGGCGCTGAAGGTCCCGATGGCCTTCTTCTACGGCAAGGAAGACACTGCCTCCGCCGCGTTTGCCCAGCGCTCGGTCGCGGCCCTCAAGACGGACGGCAAGCCGAAGGAGACGGTTGCCCGGCCGATCGACGGCGCCGGCACTGTGCGCGGGAGCCCGCTGCTGAAGGTCAAGGAAGACGACGGCACCATCGCTCGCCTGCTGGCGGACAATTACCTTGGCTCCAAGATCCTCGAGCTCTACGGCGATCACGAGTGGGAGAAACGCGAGTCGGAGAAGTATCTCTACGTCTGGGCATTCGGCCGGCAGCGCATCCAGGCTAAGAACTTCGAGGAGAAATTTTTCCTGCCCATCCCCCTGTACCAATTCGGACTCCGCTGAGCCGGCGCAAGCAGCACGGGCGGGACGCGCTCGTCCCGCCCGTTCTTTGCGCCGGCTCAGCCCTCTCGCAACTGCTTGTACGCCTCGGTCGCCGACTGCGGGTGCTCGTAGTCGATCTGCCACTCCTTGTACTCGGTCGGCCGCTTGCCCAGGGCGCGGGCCATCTGGCGGACGTGCGACCCCTCGCAGCCGCAGCAGCCGCCGAGGTAGTTCACACCCAGGTCGCGCGCCCGCCGGGCGAACTCGCCCAACTCGTAGCGCGTGAGCTGGTAGGGATCGAGGGCGTCGGGGAAGCCCTTCTGGCCGACGAAGAAGGGGACCGCGTCGGTGCAGCGGTACGCGGCCGGCTGAGCGGCAAGGTAGCAGCGAACTGCCTTGCGCATCTGCTCCAGCACCGGCAGCATGTGGGCCGGGTCCTGCCAGCAGTTGGCGCCGACGATGTCGGCCCCGGCCCCCTCCAGCCTCTTGACCGCCTCGGCGGGCGTCATACCGTCGCGGGTCTTCGGCCCCTCCCAGGCCAGCGTGACCATGACCGGCAGGGCGGTCTTCTTCGCCCGCTCCAGGGCGAGCAGTGCCTCGCCGACGTGGAGGAACGTCTCGCAGATCCAGAAGTCGATGCCCTCCTCCATCTGGTAGCGAATCTGGTCGTCGAAGAGGCGACGGCACTCATCCTCCGACGCGGTGTCGCCCGGCTGATACTTCCACGTCAGGCACAGGTCGCCGGCGACGAGGACCGGCTCGGGAGCAGCCCGGGCGGCCTCCCGGGCGAGGCGGACGGCGGCGCGGTTGATATCGCCGAGCCGGTTGGCGTAGCCGATCTGGGCCAGCTTGTTCTCGCTGGCGTAGAAGGCAAGCACCTGCAGGACCTCCGCGCCGGCATGGACGAACTCCTCGTGCAGGGCGCGCAGGGCGTTGGGATGTTCAATGGTCACCTCCGGAGTGAACGGCCCTGCCTGGACATAGCCCCGCTTCTCGAGGGCAAGCAGGTATCCGCCGTCGCCGAGCACGACGCCTTGTTTCAACTTCTCCAGGATCGAGAGGGGCATTGGGAATCTCCTTCCTTCGGGCTACAACTCACGGGCCAGTTTGTGTCCTTCGAGGATGGCATGTTGCAGCGAGCGCGGCGCGAAGCAATCGCCGATCAGCTCGACACGCGGCACCTTGCCCTCCAGTTCCTTCTCCAGGCCGCACACCGACTCGCCACCGTAAGCGTAGACGAAGGCGTCGAACGGTTCCAGCATCTCTTCGTGATCGCTCCAGACATTGCGCGCGCTCGCCCGGCCTTGCTCCAGCCGAAGAACTTCCAGGTTGCAGTGGAGCTGAACGCCCTTCTTGAAGAGCCGCTGAAAGACGGGCGGTCCCGTCGTCGCGCCCAGGAAGCTGCCGATGGTCCGTTCCGACGTCACAATGTGGACCTCGTGGCCGCGGTCGAGGAGATACTCGGCGACCGATGGCCCTTGCTGTTCGTACTCCTCGTCGATGACCAGGATGCGCCGGCCGGTGACCTCCTTGCCCAGCAGTACGTCCCAGGCACTCACGCCGAGCGTGTCGAAGCCGGGCAGGGCCGGCCGCAACGGTCGAGCCCCCGTGGCGATCACGACCACGTCGGGCTTCTCGCGCAGCACCACGCTGGCGTCTGCCTCGACCCCCAGCCGGATGTCGACACCGAGCTTGCGACACTGGGCGGCGGTGTAGCGACAGGCCCCGTCGAAGTCCTCGCGGGCGGGGGCCCGCCGGGCAATCAGCGTCTGTCCGCCGAGTTCCTGGCCCTTCTCCAGAAGGACGACGTCATGACCGCGCAGCCGGGCGACGCGGGCGCATTCCAGCCCCGCCGGCCCGCCGCCAACGATGATCACCCTGCGCGGCCCTGCCGCCTTCGGCAACTCGGCCCACTCGATCTCCCGCCCGATGACGGCGTTCTGGACGCAGGTGACCCCGCGTCCAGTGTAGATCCGGTCGATGCAGCCCGAGTTGTAGCCGAAGCAAGGGCGAATGTCGTCCAGCCGGCCCTGCTCCGCCTTGTTCGGGAAGTCGGGGTCGGCGATCAGGGCGCGGGTCATGATGCACAGGTCGGCCTGTCCCTCGCGCAGCACGCGCTCGGCCGTGGTGGGGTCGTTGATCCTGCCGGTGGCGATGACGGGTACGCGGACGACCGCCTTGATGGCGGAGGCCAGCGGACAATACAGGGCCGTCGGGAACGACATGTCCGGCACCGCGGCGGCCTCCGTCCGGTACGTCTCCGCCGACGCACCGATGACGTCGAAGTAGTCCAGCAGTCCCAGCTCGTCGAGCCGGCCCGCGATCTCCTGACAGGCGCTCCGGTTCAGGCCGCCCTCGACAAAATCATCCCCAGTCATGCGGATGCCAACGATGAAGTCTCTTCCCACTCGCTCGCGCACGGCCCGCAGCACCTCGATGCCGAAGCGAAGGCGGTTGGTCAGGTCGCCGCCGTACTCGTCGGAGCGGCGATTGGCATTAGGCGTCCAGAACTGGTCGATGAGATGACAGTGACTGGCCATTACCTCGCAGCCGTCGAAGCCGCCTTCCTGGAGGCGCCGGGCCGCTGCGGCGAACGCCTCGATGAACTCCCGCATCATCTTCGGCTCGAGCGGATGGGGCGTCTCGCGGTGGTTCGGCTCGCGCACCGCCGAGGGGCCATACATGCGTCCCCAGGTATTGCTGCTGCGCCCCCGCCGGCCGCGGTGGGTGATCTGCGCGACGCAGGGTGCCCCGTGTCGATGCATCGCCTCGGAGAACTTCTGCAGGTGGGGAATGACCCGGTCCTGGAACAGTTCGACGCCATTCCAGTCGCGGGCGGGGCTGGTCGGATGCACACTGGCCGAGCCGAAGCACATGATGAGACCGGTCCCGCCACGGGCCTTCAGTTCGTAGTAGCGGACAGTGCGCTCGGTGGGCATGCCGTCCTCCGCCAGCGCGTCGGCGTGAGCGCTGCAACAGATGCGGTTCTTCACCATGCGTGGGCCGATGTGGATCGGGGAGAAGAGGGTGGGAAACGTGGTCATGCGTTCGATCTCCGGAATAGAGCGCGGATGAACGCGGATTTGGCGGATCAGCGCGGATCAAGAGAGAATACAAAGTGTTTTAATCCGCACTGATCCGCCAAATCCGCGTTCATCCGCGTCCCATTTTCTTCCGTTCGTTGGTGAACACCTTCCGACGGAATTCGGCCTTCGGTCCGAAGTTCAGGACGAGGCCGACCTCGACGTTGGTGGCCTTCAGGTAGTTCAGGAGTTGGGCGTCGTGGGCAGGGCTGATCTCATCCGTGGCCTTCAGTTCGAGGATGACGCGGTCGGCGACGAGGAGGTCAGCAAAATACTCCCCGACCGGCTCTCCCTCGAACTCCACCGTCACCGGTTTCTGCTGTTCCACCGCGAGACCCCACTTGCGGAGCGTCAGGGCGAGAGAGTTCTCGTACACCTTCTCCAGGAATCCGTAGCCGAGCTTGTTGTACACATGGTAGAACGCTTTGATGATCACCTCTGTCAGATCCGAGTGAAGCAGATGTTCGCTTGTCATGACTTGCCTCCAGGAAAGAAACACGCGACGAAACGGGGGTACTTTATCTCTTTATCCGCGAAGATCCGCATAATCCGTGTGCCTCCGCGTCCCATTCTTTGTGAACAGGGACACGAAGAAGACCGCGAGCGCCGACAGGATCATCGCTGGAATGACCTCGTAGAGGCTGAAGACCCAGCGCGGCCAGTCCGGGGCCGCCGGCCCGATCAGCGCCGAGCCGTTGCGCCAGAGCAGCACCGCCAGCGCCCCGACGACCATCCCGGCCAGGCAGCCTGCCCGCGTCATCCGAGACCAGAACAAGGCCAGAACGACCGGGGCCGAGAAGCAGCCGGCCAGTCCGCCCCAGCCGTAGAGCACCAGCTTGTAGACGGTCGATTTCGGATCGAGGGGGTCGGTGGCCAGCGCCAGCAACAGTGCCCCCAACCCCAGGCCGAGCGTGACCAGCCGGGAGACGTACACCAGTTCCTTCTGACCGGCACGGGGGCGAAGGATACGGTGATAGATGTCCTCGCTCAGCGAACTGGTGACCGAGAGCAGGAAGCCGCTGGCAGTGGACATGATCGCCGCCATGATGGCCGAGACGACCAGCCCCGCCAGCCACGGTGGCAGGACAAGCCTCGCCAGCTGAGGCAACACCTCCTCGGGATCGGGCAACGGCAGCCGGGAATCGTCGGCGCCGGCGGCGACTTCCTTGAAGCGGAACCAGTGATGCGCGACGAGCCCGACCGCCACGGCCCCGGTGCAGACGAGGACGGCGAACACGATCGAGACCACGAACGCCGGCCGCAACTCCCGGGCGTCGCGGATGGCCATGTAGCGGACGCAGATGTGCGGCTGGCCGAGATAGCCGGCCCCCACGCCCGCATCCTCGAACAGAAAGGCGAACAGGCTGAGCCCGGCGAGCCCCGCGAACGCGGTCCCCAGGAAGGAACTGGTCTCGACAAGGGTCGGCCCGGCGTCCTTGGCCTCGACGCTGGCGCGTTCCAGACCGGCCATGAGTCCCGGCCAGCCGCCGATATGGACGAGGCACACCGCCGGCAGCAGCAGCAGGGCGATCAGCATCATGACGGCCTGGAAGGCATCGGTCCAAACAACCGCGCGGTAGCCGCCCTGGAACGTGTAGAGAACGATGACGGCCGCGGAGAGGAGCACCGCGGGGACGTACTCCCACTCCAGCATCGTGCGGATCGCCTTGCCGGCCGCGACAAACTGGGACCAGAGATAGATGAGCATGAAGAACGTGATCGCCAGGGAGGCGACCACGCGGACGGCGTGGCCGTTCGCCTTGGGAAAGCGGCTTTCGAGGTACTGAGGGACGGTCAGGGCACGGAGCTTGCCGGTCTCCTCACGGAGGCGGTGCGAGACGAGTATCCAGTTGAGGGCGTCGCCCAGCACGCAAGAGAGGCCGACCCAGAGGGCGACGAGACCACGGGTGAAGGCCCGGCCGGGAAAGCCGAGCATTAGCCAGCCGCTGTAGGCCGTCGACTCATAGGACAGGGCCGTCACCCACGGCCCCATTTTGCGGTCGCCCAGCAGGAAGCCTGCCTGGCCGCGCGTGTAGCGCTCGCTGACGAAGCCGATCAGCAGCAGGACAGCCAGGTAGAGGAGGAAAACCCAGACCATCGGACGGCCGCTCTCCAAAAGCGCCGACAACAACGTGGGGTAAGTTTCCAACCTTGCCCGACTGAATCGGGCAAGTTGGAAACTTGGAAACTTACCCCACGTTGAACCCCCAGAGCTTCGCGGCGTTGCGCCCGAGGATCTTCTCCCGGTCCCGTGGGGTGAAGAAGGGCATCTCCTGGCGGACCAGGTCCAGCTCCTGCTGAAGCGAGGGCCGCCCGTTCTCGGTGCGGGTCACGCCCGGGAACCCCGTCCCCCACAGCAGGCGGTCCGGGCCGAAGGCCTCGTACAGGCGTTTCACCCACGCAAAGGTGTCCCGGAAGGGGTACTTGCCCGACGGCGAGATCACGCCCAGCTCCGACACCTTGGCCCACACCCGGGGATACTTCGCCAGCGCCAGCAGCCTCTTGAACTCGGGCAGCGGGTCCCTGGCCTTGAGGTCCACGCGCGCCAGGTGGTCGATCACCACCCGCACCTTTGGGAATCGGCGGACCATGTCCTCGAGTTTCGGCAGTTGCGGGGTGGCGATGAAGAAGTTGAAGATCGCCTTCAGCTCCGTGGCCTTCTCCCACAGCGCGTCGCTGGCCCGGGCGTTGAGCCAGTCGTCCTTGCCCTCGTAGTAGATCGGGCTGAAGCGCATGCCGGAGAGACCATGCTTCTTCACCCAGAACTCCAGCTTCTGGGCAACCTTCGGGTCGGTCGGGTCGATCAGCCCTTGGCCACGGAACCGCTTGGGCTGGGCCTTCAGGCAGTGGGCGACGTAGCGGTTGTCCCAGCCGTGGTAGATCACCTGGACCAGCACGCTGTGGGTGACCCCGAAGGCATCCATCTCCTTCAGGAGCAACTCCGCGGTGCCGGCGGTGCGGGGCGGCTTGAACTTCGGATCGTAGGGGTGGGCGAAGGGGAAGTGCTCGGTGTCGCCGGCCCAGACGTGCATGTGCGTGTCGATGAGCGGGGCCCGGTCGGCAGCCCGGTCCGTGTCCCCGGCCCGCGTCTCCGGATCAATGCCGGCACAGGCGGCCGAGCAGGCGACACCGGCCAGGAACGCTCGACGGTCGATCCGGCCTCCGCTCACTGGCCAGGGCGCGCTGCCCCCGCCCGTTGACGCACTGCCCCCCGAGGTCGTTCCGAGAGATCGCATCACTCTCCTCCCGCTCTTTCCCCGCTGGTGAGAACGCCATCGCTCGCTGTCGACTCTCCCCCGCACGGCGATCCTACCGCCCCGGGCTAGGGACCACAAGGGGCTGCGGCTGCAAACCCGTCGCTGCGTGTAGTGCGCCCCGAAAATGAGCCCACGAGATGTCGTTGCGATTGATAGATCCCACACGATCAACGGCATTCTTTCTGCCCTCGCTGCATTGACGTGGGGGGCCGGAACAAGGGCCAGGAACCAATAAAAGAAGATCTTTATTGGTTCCTGGCCCTTGTTCCGGCTCTGCGGCCCGCGATGGAGGCGGAATGCGTTGTTCCGACCATAGCAGAAGCTGACGTCCAACTCTCTTGGCAGCGCAGAGCCGACGGTGCGCGGATTGACCGATTGGTCCGGCTTACTTTTCCGGCGCGTTGCCCTCCGCCTCTTTGATCAGCTTGTCGAGGGCCGTGTCGATGGCTTTAGCGCCGGGGCTGCCCACCCACTTGGACCGGATCACGCCCTTGGGATCGATGATGTAGAAGGTCGGTGTGGCGGACAGGTTCCATTTGGAAGCGATGAGGCCTTGGCCGATGGAGCCCGAGTCTGCAAACGACCGCCAAGGCAACTTCTCCTTGGTCATCGTCTCCTTGAGGGATTTGACGCCGTAGCCGCTGACGTTGACGCCGATCAAGGCGAAGGGCTTGTCTTTCAGGTCCTTGACGAGCGACCGCTCGTGGGGCCACTGGGCCCGTCAGGTGAGTCAGAATTCGCTCCAGAAGTCGAGCAGCACCACCTTCCCGCGGTAATCCCTGAGCTTGAATCGCTTGCCGTCCTGGTCCTGAGCTTCGATGTCCAGCGCCTCCTTGCCGACGGACAAGTGGCGGATCTCGAATAGCTCCGCTTTGGCCTTCGCACCGACCGTGCCGCCCTCGGGGACCTTCACATCGCCATAGCTTGCCACGGCTTGCTCGAAGAGAGCTTCGGCCTCCTTGATGGCCTTGGCGCGGTCCTGCCGCTCCAATTCTTCGAGGTACGCTTTGCCGAACAGGCCTTCAAATTCCTTGGCTAATGCGGGCTGCTCCTTGACCAGGTCGAGTCGCTGCAAACGATGGCTCAGGAAATGGGCCAACCCGAGGCAGGCCAGCGCCTGAACACGCTGGTGCGGATTCTTCGCCAGCACTGTGCGCAGGAACGTCTCGTATTCCTTGCAGAAGCCAAAGGAGATCCGCTGGCAGACGGAGCCGAGCTTGTCGCTTCGGATATGGTCGCGTTGCAAGAGCGTGAAGGCCCTGAGCCACGCGTCGTCCTTGCCCACGAGCTCGACCGGCCAGGGGGTGGTGTTCACCTGCCAGACTGCCTGGATCAGGGCGTCCACCGCGATCGGGTCTTTCGGGTATTTCTCGGCCAACTCCACGAACTTCAGCGCGAGCTTGTTCCGGAGCTTGAACACGCGGCCGACGAACTTCATTCGCTCCTCGTCGGACAGGGCACCCCCGCTCGACGCACCCTGGTATTCCCTGAGAATCGCCTTGTACTGCTCAGCCGGCGTAGCCGGCTTGTTCTGGCCTTCGCATTCGGCCGCCGCCACCAACAGACCGAGCAACAGAACCAGGATTCCCCCCACAATTCGTTGCATGAAAGCCTCCCCCCGTCCGCAGGTCGGTCGGGGCCACAAGCCACCATGAGCCGGTCTTTCCCAGAGGGCCTGAACCAGCCGCTCAGCGGCTCCGTACCAGACCCAGTACCGCCCACGCGCTGCCAGCGCCCGTGATGGGGATCAGGCTTGTTGACCCTTTGCCTCCGGCTTTGACCGGCCGCGACGTCATCGGCCAGGAGCCGTCGTTGCATTGCGTCTTGGGCTGGAAAAGGTTCCAGGAGTCAATAAATGATATTTATTGACTCCTGGAACCTTTTCCGGCGCCTGGAACCTTTTCCGGCTCCACGGTACTGGCGCGTTGACGTTTTTCTTGCGAATTACGGTTTAACGACCCCAGTCCTGGGCGGCTACTTTGCTCCATGCCACTGGGGCTGCCGATGACCCAGGCCACGCCGGCCGAATACTCCTCGAAACGACTCCCCACTAGCGATGAATCTTGCAACCCGGCAACGCCTTTCGCAGTTCCTTCACCCCCGCGTCCGTCACCTTCGTGCCGCCAAGGTTCAGCCCTTGCAAGCTTCTCAACCCGGCCAACTCTTTCAGCCCCGCGTCGGTCACCCGGGTACCGCCAAGGTTTAGCCCCTGCAAGTTCCTCAGCCCAGCCAGCTCCTTCAGCCCGGTGTCCGTCACCTTGGTGACGCGAAGGTTCAGCGTTTGCAAGCTCGTCAGCCCGGCCAGCTCCTTCAGCCCCGCGTCCGTCACCTTGGTCCGGGGAAGGTCCAGCCCTTGCAAACTTCTCAGCCGGGCTAGCTCCTTCAGCCCCGCGTCCGTCACCGGGGTGCCGCCAAGGTTCAGCGTTTGCAAGCGCTTCAGCCCGGCCAGCTCCTTCAGCCCCGCGTCCGTTACCCGGGTGGAGTTGAGGTCCAGTGTTTGCAAGCTCGTCAGCCCGGCCAACTCCTTCAGCCCCGCGTCCGTCACCGGGGCAAAGTTAAGGTTCAACCATTGCAAGCTCGTCAGCCCGGCCAACTCCTTCAGCCCCGCGTCCGTCACCCGGGTGACGCTAAGGTCCAGCCTTAGCAACCTCTTCAGCCCGGCCAGCTCCTTGAGCCCCGCGTCCCTCACCTGGGAGCGGGAAAGGTACAGCCCGAACGCCACCTCCGGAGCGGGCAACTTCGCCAGGCGTCCCTCTTGCCAACGGACGAAGCGAAACGCCGGCAGGTCACCGGGCTCGCCTTCTTTCTCCGGATCAAACTCATGGAAGCCTAACTCTTTGACCCGGATGCCAGACTCTTTGACACGCAGCCAGCCGACAGAGGCCCCGGCCTCCTTCCAGGCCTCGACGATCTCCTTCGGCAGCGGTGTAGGCGGATCGTTTGCGACTGACCCCTTTCTTTTTTCCTTCCGCGTGTCCTTCCCATTCCCCTCCGCCTCTTGGATCAGCTTCTCCAGGGCCGTGTCGATAGCCTTCGCGCCGGGGCCGCCCACCCACTTGTGCCGGATCACACCTTTGTGATCAATGACGTAGTAGGTCGGCGTGCCGGCGTTCCACTTGACGTTGATGGCGCGGCTCGCAAACGACCGCCAGTTCAACTTCTCCTTGTCCATCACGTCCTTGAGTTTCTTCGCGTCGTAGTTGTTGCCGTTGACGCCGATCAGCGCGAAGGGCTTCTCTGCCAGCTTCTTGACGAGCGACCGCTCGTGGGGCCAACTGGCCCGTCAGGTCGGTCAGTACTCCGACCAGAAGTAGAGCAGCACGACCTTGCCGCGGTAGTCGTTTAGCTTGAAGCGCTTGCCGTCCTGGTCCTCACCTTCGATGTCCGCCGCCTCCCTACCGACGGCCAGGTGGCGGATCTCGAACAGCTCTGCGTTGGCCTTCTCAGCTACCGTGCCGCCGTAGGGGACCTTCACGTCGCCGTATTTGTCGGCGGCCCGCTCGAAGAGAGCTTCGGCCTCCTTGACCGCCTTGGCGCGGTCCTGCCGCCGCAATGCCTCGAGGTAGTCTTTGCCGAACAGGCCTTCGTAGCGCTTGGCCAATTCCGGCCGCTCCTTGACCAGGTCGAGCCTCTGCAAACGGCCGTTGAGGAACTGGGCCAACCGCAGGCAGGCCAGCGCCTGGACCTCCTTGTGCGGGTTCATCTCCAGGACCGTGCGCAGGAACGTCTCGCACTCCTGACGGAAGCCATAAGCTATCCGCCGACAGGCCTCGCCGAGCTTGTCACTCCGGAGGTGGTGGCGCAGCAACAGCGCGATGGCCCTGGCTCCCGGGCTGTGTTTGCCCCAGCCTGGGTACGAGGTGTTGATCTCCAACCAGATCTCCTGCGAGACCACCTGGATCAGGGCGTCCAGCGCGATCGGGTGGTTAGGGTTTTTCTCGGCCAGCTCCAACAATCTCAGCGGGAGCTTGTCCACACGCGCGACGGCCTTCTTTCGCTCCTCTTCGGTCGTGGCCGTAAAATGAACGTGTGTCGCATCGTAAAACTCCTTGAGAAGTGCCTGGTACTGCTCCGTTGGCGTGGCCGGCTTGTCCCCGCGTTCGTCCCCGGCCGCCGCCACCGACAGGCCGAGCAGGAGAACCAGGATTCCCCCAACAATTCGTTGCATGAAAGCGCCCTCCGTCCGCAGGTCTGTCAAAACCACAAGGCACCCTGATACTCACGACGGGACGGTCCCGTCGCTGGCGCTCCGGGCTTGTGTGAGCGCTCCCCGCGTTGAGTATATCCGGTCTTTCCCAGATGGCCTGAACCAGCCGCTCAGCGGCTCCGCACCAGACCCAGTACTGCCCACGCGCTGCCAGCGCCCGTGATGGGGATCAGGCTTGTTGACCCTTTGCCTCCGGCTTTGACCGGCCGCGACGTCATCGGCCAGGAGCCGTCGTTGCGT
>JACOUH010000209.1 GCA_016177925.1 Planctomycetota bacterium
CCTGTCAGGACAGGCGAGCGCTAAGCCGCAAGCGGCGAACGCCGGCTGGTATTGGTCATTGGTCATTCCCCCGGGTAAGGGTGAAAAGGTGGGGGGACGCGAGTCCCTTAATGTAAGAGCCCACCAGCAGCCTGGTGACAGGCTGGCTCGGCAAACCCCACCGGGAGCAAGACCAAATATGAGGGCAGGGCTGGTCCGGCCCGTTACGACTCTCGGGTAGGTCGCTGGACCGAGCGGGCAACCGCTCGGCTAGAGAAATGACCGTCGCCGTCCCCTCCCCGGAGAGGACGGGACAGAACCCGGCTTACAGGCCGGCCTGCGGACTTTTTCCCGTCCACTCCGACGTGCAATCTCGTCGTAGACGCTACCACAGGAACCCGGGCGTGAAATCTTCACGTCCCGCCGCCTTGCCTCTCTAGGGAGCAGAAGGCGGATCACTTACAATAGGACAGAGCAACTTCCTCCGCTCCCGGCGCTCGCCGACCGTTCCTTCTTCCCAGGGTGAGAGGGACTTCCATGAGCCAGCACCTTCCCGATCCTCCGGAAGCTCCTCGTTCGCTGGATCAGCAAACAGGCGCTCGCCCCACCGGCAAGCCGCAACCCCGACAACTGCCGCGCTACAAAGTCGTCCTCCTGCACGACGCCGTCAACGACTTGATGTTCATCGTGCGGACCGTCATGGAGCTGACCCGCCTTTGCCGCGCCGAGGCGACGCACAAGATGTGGGAAGCCCATCACTGTGGCCGTTCCGTCCTCCTGACCACCTACCTGGAGCGGGCCGAACTGTACGTCGAGCAGTTCGCCAGTCGCAACCTGCGCGTCGCCGTCGAGCCCGCCTGACCGTCCGACGACCTCATCCCTTCCTTCCCAACCCCGAGCCGGAGTCGCAGGCAGCGACTCCGGCTCGGATTGTTCCGGCGCTTGTTTGCCAGCTGCCATTGGGCTACCATCGGTTGCGAGCGGGGGGTGTGAACCCCCCGGTGAAGTCGATGTACCGGGGGGTTCACACCCCCCGCTCGCCATCCAGAGGGGTCATGAGTCCCACTCAACAATTGCGACAACTCCTGCGCGAGCCGGGCGTTATCCGCAGCCTCGGCGCTCACGACGTCTTCACCGCCCGGCTGGTCGAGGCGGCCGGCCTGGAGACGGTCTTCCTCGGCGGCTTCGGCACCTCCGCCAGCCTGCTCGGGCTGCCGGACGTCGGACTGATCACGCTGACCGAGATGACCGATGCAGTGCGGCGCATGGCCCAGCGCGTGGCGATCCCGGTCGTGGCCGACGGCGACACCGGCCACGGCGACCTGCACAACGTTAGCCGCACCGTGCGCGAGTTCGAGCGGGCCGGGGCCGCCGGCATTCTGCTCGAGGACCAGGTGACGCCGAAGCGTTGTGGCCACTTCGAGGGCAAGCAGCTGATCCCCACCGCGGAGATGGTGCTGAAACTCCGTGCCGCCCTCGACGCCCGCCGCGACCCCGACTTCGTTCTCGTCGCCCGCACCGACGCCCGTGCCGTCGAGGGGCTCGACGGCGCCATCGAGCGGGCCAATCGCTATGGAGCCGAGGGCGCCGACGTCTGCTTCATCGAGGCCCCGCAGGCCCGCGACGAGTTGGAGCAGATCCCTCGCCAGGTGCGCTATCCCCTGCTGGTCAACATGCTGTCAGGCGGCGTGACGCCGATCCTGCCCGTCGACGAGTTGGGACGCCTTGGCTACAAGATCGTCGTCTGTCCGATCGAGAGTCTTCTCGTCGCCGGCGCCGCCATCCGCCGGCTCATCGAGTCGCTGCTCCATCACGGTCGGACCGATCTTCCCGCGAGCGAGATGATGACCTTCGCCGAGGTGAAGCAACTGCTCGGCCTGGAGGAAATCATGGGGCTGCGCGGCCAGCTGGAGTCGCGTTTTTCAGAGGGTGAGCGCTCGGCGCGGAATGGCTCAACTTGAAGTCATTTCGGTTCCCACAACCTGATCCCGTCGTCCAACCCTACGCTAGCAAGCGTCTTGCCATCCGGGGAAAAGGCGATCGCAGAGATACCCCTGCGGTGTCCTCGCAACGTGACCCGCTCCTTGCCAGCTGCCACGTCCCACAGCCTCACGGTTTCGTCCCCGCTCCCCGTGGCCAACGTCTTGCCATCGGAAGAAAAGGTTGCGCAGTAGACGGCGCCTCGATGCTCCTTGAGAACGGCACGTTCTTTTTCCGTTGTTGCATCCCAGAGCCGTACGGTCCAGTCCGCACTGCCGGTGGCCAGCGTCCGGCCGTCTGGGGAGATCGCCACGGCGAGGACCTCCTCGTCGTGTCCCTTGAGGCTGCTGCGCTCCTTGCCGCTGGCGATGTCCCACAACTTGACGGTTCGGTCGAAGCTCGCGGAGGCCACGGTTTGGCTATCAGGGAAGAACGCCACGGAGGAGACGGCCTCGGTATGTCCTCCAAGCACGGCCCGTTCCTTGCCCGTCGCCACGTCCCACAATCGTACGGTCCGATCGGCGCTGCCCGTGGCCAGGGTCTTGCTGTCGCGGGAAAAGGCTGCGGCAAAGACTTTGTTGGTGTGCCCTTTCAGGCTGCGCTCGGTCCGCGCGGCGACGTCCCACAACTTGACCTCCCCGATGGTCTTGTAATCATTCCGGGCCGGCGCGAACTCGTTGCCACCGGCAGACACCAGGAACTTGCCGTCCGGCGAGAACGCGACGGAGCAGACCCAATCCTTGTGCCTGGATGGCGCAGGAAGCTCCTTCCCGGTGGACGGGTCGAGCAACTTCACGGTCCCCCAGGTCCCCAGGGCCAACGTCTTGCCGTCCGGAGAGAAGGCCAGCGTCTCCACCGCGTTCCTGCCCGTGACATCGGGCAGCAGCCGTGACTTGGCCGTTTGCCTGGGCGGGGTAGCATCCGCGACGGAATCGGCAGCGAGGGAAGCACACACCAGCTCTCGATCGTTGCGTGCAAAGACACACTGGTTGGCATAGGCCGGGTGGGCCCAGCTGACGCGGCCCTGGGGCCGGTAGCCGGCGGTCGGCTCCACCAGCAAGCAGCGGCCGAGTTCCTGGTATCCCTTGGGTGACAGCCGCGCCAGGAGGAGATGCCCGGACTGGTCGAAGAGAAACACTCGATCGCCGTTGGGCGTCAGATGAGCGGTGCCCCGAGTCGGCTCTTGCGTGCTCCACACTTCTTCTCCGGAGGTCGCATCCAGACAGCACAGGCTGAAATTGTTTTCCATCGCGTAGAAATACCGCTCATCCTGGAAGAGCGGCGTGGAAAACGTCGTGGAGGGTCTGCTTCGCGTCTTCCAGAGTACCGAGGCGGTGGGCTTGTCAGCACCCAGTTTCAGCATGAACGAACCGCGGCTCCATGCCGTCAAGCACAGCAACTTGTCCTTGTACAACACCGGGGAGGCCACCACCTGGGCTTCATCGAAGGTCGTCTTGTAGGGGACCTGCCAGTAGATGGTGCCGGTAGCCGGTGCCAGCGACGTGACGTTATCCGCGGTCCAGACAATCACTTGCTGGCATCCGCCCGCGGTGAGGACAAGGGGCGCGCTGTAGGCGGGCCGGTCCTTGAGCGCTCGCCAGCGTTCCTTGCCGGTGTTGCGGTCCAGGGCAATGACACTCGCTGCGGGCTGGCCGCCGGCACACACGATGAGAAGGTCGCCCACGACTAGCGGCGCCGCGCTGGCCCCATAGCGTGGAATGCGAGCGTTGAAATCCTTGACGAGGTCCTTCTTCCAGAGGACGCTCCCCTTGGCCGCATCCAGACAAAACAGATGCCCCTTGGTGCCCAGCGTGTAGACTTTGCCGTCGTGGACCGTGGGTGAGGCGCGCGGACCATTGCCGTATTCCATGTCCTCGTAGTCACACGGATACGAATGCACCCAGAGCGGCTTGCCTGTCGCTTCCTCGAAGCACAGGACGCGCTCGACCTCCGGTCGGAGTCGGTGATCGGTGACGAAGACCCGTCCCTGCGCCACAACGGGCCCGGAGTAACCGTTCCCGATCCTTGCCCGCCAGCGGTACTTCAAGCCGCTTGGGGGGATGGCCTTCAGGATACCGGTCTCTCGCCACACCCCATAACGGTTCGGCCCGCGCCACTGCGGCCAGTCGTCTGCCCGCACGGTTGTCGCCAGCAACGCCACGGTCAGCGTCGCGACCAGTCCCATCCTGGCAAACAAGTGACAAGTACCCGTCATCGTTCACCCTCGAAAAGCGGGCTGCCGTTGCGTCACGTCGCCGGAGCGGGAGTGAGATCTACTTCGGGCCTTTCCGTGTAGCGTGTCTCCCCGGGAAGGAACTCGTAGTGGAGCCCGTAGAGGCGCCGGCCGCCAACGCCGAGCGGCCCCCGGTCCTCCACCACGACGCCCTCCACTTTACCGCACGGGCGGGGGAACAGAACGCGGTCGCCCACCTTGAACTTGGGGGGACTCTCACTGTCGTCGATCTTGTTCCTCTTGCTCTTCTTGGCCATCGGACGAGTTCCTTTCCCCGCGGGGACGTCCCGCTCACGCCCAATCGGGGCCCCCACCGGCGTGAGTTCCCCCTCGTCCCTTTCCGTATAGCGTGTCTCGCCAGGGAGAAACTCGAAGTGGAGCCCATAGATGCGCTGGCCGCCGATGCCGAGCGGCCCCCGGTCTTCCACTACGATGCCCTCCACCTCGCCGTCCCCAGAGAGGAACCGAACGAGATCACCCACCTTGAACCTCGGGGGAGTTGCTTCCTCGTCGCTCTTGTTCCTCTTATTCTTCTTGATCATCGGATTACCTCCTTTTACCACGGGGGCATCCCGGTCACACCCTGGATGTACGCCCTCGTCACATTGTCCATAGACTTTGCAAGCACTCGGCACACCCTGCGCCAGCGCCGCACCACCGCCAGCCGCAGCATCGTCGTGCCCCCCAGCCGGGCTGGGTCGAGAGACTGATGGGCAATGGCGTTCCGCCATTCGTTCAGCTGGTCCAGCACCTGGCGGCGCCGATCGTTCCCCGGCCGGTCGGCATCCACGCGAGACCAGAAGTCGCGGAGGCCCATTCGTCTGAAGTCGCCGGCGATGGTCCCCTGGTTCGCGTTTCCATGGTCGAGCCCTCGATTCCAGAGGAACTGGTCCCGCACGCTCACTTGAAAGGTGGCCACGGGAATCAGGGTTATCAGGCGGGCAACGCACTCGGTGTGCAGGTCCCGGCAGAAGCCCTGGAACTGGGAGGCGAGCAGCACGGCGTAGGCCCGGTTGATCTGCTGCGTCGCCGTGCGCCGACCGGGACCGCTGCCACCGATGGCCGTGTGAGCCGCCTCGACTTCATCGAGTTCTCGCGCTCGCACAGTGTGCCAATGTCGCCAGGATCGAGAGGGCATCGGCTCGTCTCCTCCCGTCGTGGAGGTGAAGAGACAACATCCATGTGCCCTCTATTGTAGAGGCGTACAAGCCAGACACAATCGTTCGACGGGCGGCGCCGCTCGGGGGTGGTGGCCGGGCTACGCAGGTCTATCAGCAGGATGGCGGACCGGTACTTGATGCTGGCCTCGAAGCAGTCCTGGTTCAGGAACGTCTTGATCGGCATGGCCTCTCTCGACATGGGGACGGCCCTCGCAATTTGCGTGTCCATCGGGAACGTGCCGCCGCAACCCCGATGCTACCGCTCCGCCCGGGAGAGATCAAACCCCCGAGGCGGTCCGGGGCCAACTCTGTATCTGCACGGGCGGGGGCGGGTCGGTGCCTTCGAGCGTGAAGATACAAAGATAGTGTCCTGCAACGCCGGCCCAGGTCCGCCTCGAAGGATGGGTTACTACTGAAGCAAGGCCTCCGGGGAACCAGGCCACGGGTTCTCCGGTTGTCGTTGATTCGATCACCGTTTCCATGCCCTGCGGAGAGAGTCGGGCTTCTGCGGGGGCCAGTGTGACAATAGCTTCGTGCTTCGGGATGAGTTCCATGCAAGCGCTGACATGAAGGTCCTTGACATAGCAATCGCCGGCAGACATAACTTCGGCCGGCGAAACGGGACCGATGTAGAGGAGCCGACAATTGGGGGAAAATGCGAGACAGTTCACGGAGCGTTCTTTTATGCGGAGGCAGTGTAGCTCCACACCGCTTTGCCCATCCCAGACCCGTACTATGCCGCCCCCACAGTGACTAGCCAGGTATCTGCCGCCGGGGGAGAACACTAATAGAGGCATGATGCCCTCATCGCGATCCTGATACCCGCGCAGAGGGCGCAGTTCGGGGCCGCCCTTGGCGTCCCAGACCCGCACCGTCCTGTCCGAAGCTCCGCTCGCCAGCCGACGGCCATTGGGAGCGAATGCCACGCTTATCGCGTCCTTAAACGACCCTCCGCTTTCATGTCCGCGCATGCAGCAAAGTTCGGCGCCGGTATGCGCGTCCCAGACCCGCACCGTGTTGTCCTCAGACCCGCTAGCCAGGTGGCGGCCGTCGGGGGAGAACGCCACGCTTCCTACGCCGTCCCCGTGACCCCGTAGGCAGCAAAGCTCGGCGCCACTTTGTGCATCCCAAACTCGCACTGTCTCGTCACCAGACCCGCTGGCCAGGCGGCGGCCGTCCGGCGAGAAGCACACGCTCTCCACCCAGTCCTCATGCCCACGCAAGCAGCAGAGTTCAGCGCCAGTGCGAACATCCCAGACCCGCACCGTCCTGTCCGAAGCTCCGCTCGCCAGGCACTGATTGTCGGGGGCGAAGGCTACACTTGTCACTGCGTTCCAGGTCCCCCCGCTCTCGTGCCCGACCAGGCAGCGCAGCGCGGCGCCGGTACGAGCGTCCCAGACCCACACCGTATTATCCGAAGCTCCGCTGGCCAGGCGGCGGCCATCCAGCGAGAAGCACACGCTCTTCACCCAGTCTCTGTGCCCCGTGAGGGTGAGGAGGCAAGTGCCCGTTTCGGCGTCCCAGACGCGCACCGTGTTGTCAGACGACCCACCGGCCAGACAGCGGCCGTTGGGCGAATAGCACACGCTGGCTCCCCATCCCCCACCCACCTCCAGGCGGAGCAGTTCCCGCCCGGTTTCGACGTCCCAGACCCGCACCGTGTTATCCAAAGCTCCGCTGGCGAGGCGGCGACCGTCCGGCGAGAAGCACACACTCGTTACCGGCTCCTGGTGTCCCCGGAAGACCGCCTTCTGGGCGGTCCCCAGGTGCAGCGCCGGGGGTCGCAGCGAACGCAGCCAGGCAAACCCTGGCCGCGCTCTCTCCTTCTCCGCCCGCCAGCGTTGCAGCAGCACCGACACTTTCGAGCCCTCACGCTCCCACGGAGCGCCCCCACCCGACCTCTCCGCAGGCAGCTCGTAGTGTCGGGCCGCCTCGGGGCAGTCGTACCACCAGCCGCTGTTCCACAGACACTGAAACAGGGTGGTCGGGTGCCGGGCCAGAAAGTGAATGTCTCGGCGGACCGCTTCCTCCAGCAGTCCCAGCAGACGACCTCGGTCGTCCCCCGCGGGCAGGGCCGCGCCGACGGCAGCGAAGTCGCCGGCCAGCTCGAACACCAACCCCGCCTCCGCCTTCGCCTCCAGGAACTCCCAGTCACACAGCAGGCCGGCGGCGCGGTCCAACTGCTCGCTGCCCATCAGGTGGGCGGGCAAGTAACGCAGCGCGTACTCCCCCCAGCCGTCCGCCCGCAACGCCTCGGCGAGCTCGGCATGCCCGGTGGCCGCCCGGCACCAGTAATCGCCGGCGGCATCGGGGTCGGTCAGCCAGTCCTGCAGCGACTTGTGGAACAGCGCGTAGCTCGCCGCCTCGCCCTGGCCGGAGACACGCAGGTATGCCCGCACCCGGAGCAAGCGGCGATGGAGCACTTCTACCGGCACTCCGCAGATCCGCTGCAAGAGCTTGAACGGCAGCGGGCCTCGGGCAACGGCCAACACCCGGAACAGGGCCGCGTAGTCCCGATCGTACGCCTCGATGTCCGGGAACCGCCGCTTGAAGAGGGCGTCGTAGAAGGACGTCAGGCCGGGGGCCAGCCGGCCCAGGTCGGCGACCGGCAGGGTGCCGTCCTCCAGGGCGTCCAGCGCCAGCCGGGCGTACAGGAAGTTGCCCTCGGCCAGCGCCTCCACCTTGGCTGCGACAACCCCTCCCCCCTGCCCCCCTCCCCGAGACGGAGAGGGGGGAAGCCCCTGCTTGCTCCCCCTCTCCGCTTCGGGGCGGGGGCTGGGGGGAGGGGTTGCCGGCGTCACGAGCCGCCTGGCGATGAAGTCCCGCACGTCGCCGCGGTTCTCGGGCCGGTCCGCCTGCAGCTCGAAGACGTTCAGGTTGCGGACACGCTGGAGGATCGGCGCTTCCGGCCGTGTCGTCGTCACGAGGCGCAGCCACGGCGGCAGGTCGGGCGCCTGCTTGACCAGTACGTCCAGCACCGTCTCGCCGTCCTGGGTCGCCGCCTCGTCCAGCGAATCGACGACGATCAGCCGCGTCCCGTCCGGGGCCTCCAGACCTCGGGCCGGCTCGACGACCAGCTCGCGGAAGGCGTCGGCAGCGGTCTTGCGACGCTCCTCGGGTCGCTTCGCCTCCACCGCCTGGGCAAAGCCGGGCAGTTGACTGTGCAACTGTCCCACCAGGCAGGCGACGAACTCGTAGGGGTTCAGCGAACGGCTGTTCTGTTGAGTGCAGAAGTGGACGCCGACCACCTCGGGGCGGGTCAGGCTGAGCCAGGCGGCGATGGCACTCTTGCCTACGCCGGGCTCCGCCACGATCACGAAGGCCCGCTTGTCGGTCGCCAGCCAGCGGTCGATCTCGGCGGCCAGCCACGCCCGCCCCGTGAAGTCCGCCGAGAACTTGGCGATCTCGACGCCAAAGTCCAGCGGCGCCACGCCGGTGACAGTCGACAGCCGCGGCGTCCGCAGCGCCCGCTCGTCGCCGGCCAGGTAGCGCAAGAGGGCGTCCAGGCCGGCCTCGTAGTCCCCGGTGAAGTCGACCCAGTTGCGCCGGGCCAGCAGAAGCGTCGGCCGGACCGCGGGGTCGAGGCGCAGCGGCAGCAGCGGTTTGCCCTCGTTGAGGGCGAAGACGACCTCGTCGCGGCAGACGCTCGTCTCCTCCTGCGAGCGGCGGGTCATGACGGCGGCGACCAGGTCGGCGGCCAGGCGCGTGGCGAAGTTCAGGGCGTCGGCGCGGGCGTAGCTGACGAAGACCGATCGCGGCGTCGCGGACGCGCTGGAAGCGTTTGTTGGCAGGAGTGGTTGCAGGAGGTCGTCGGGGCTGGTCACAGGGCAGACTCCCTGGAGGAGGACATCTCCAGGATTATACCCGCCTCGTCATCCGAATTCCCAGCGCCGCTCAGGTTGGCAGCCGATACGGGGCCCGATACTCGTAGCTGAGCAACTTGTTCGCCGCCGCACTGTTGGTGAAGCGCTCCGCTTTCGCGTCCCAGTCGAGCAAGGACCGCGTCTTCAGGGCGATGTTCCCAACCAGGGCGGCCGTCGTCGCGCGGTGGCCAAACTCGACGTCGCAGGAGGGCGTCTCCCGACTCTTGACGCAGTCCAGGAAGTTGCGCGCATGGTCGGCGTCCTTGATCGACCCCATCTCCTTGCGCGGTTCGATCAGCCGCTTGCCGCCGGTGCGATAACGGCGTTCCTGGGCCCGGTCCACGGGAGTCCGGGCCGTGAACTCGTTGGGCAGGATCGTGTCGGGCACCACCTCGTAGCCGTTGGTGTTGAAGTAGAGGGTGCCCTTGGTGCCGCGGAACTCGATCTCACAGGGCCGTGCCGCCCCCGGCGCCGCCGTTGCGTTGAACTGCGAGAACGTCACGAGCGTGTCGCCGGGGTAGTGCCACAGGACCTCGAGCGTGTCCGGTACTTCGCGGTTGTCGTAGCGGGCGAACTTGCCGCCAATCGCCGCGACCGAGCGCGGCGCCTCGGCACCGAGCGACGCATGGATCTGGGCGAGATAGTGAACGCCGAAATTGGTCAATTGACCCCCCGAATAGTCGTAGAACCAGCGAAAGCGGTAGAAGGTGCGGTTCTTGTTGTAGCGCACCTTCGGCGCCGGGCCGAGCCAGGCGTCCCAGTCGACGCCCTCCGGCGGCTCGCCGTCGGGCGGGTTGCCGATGCCCTTGGGCCACTCGTTCTGGATGTGGAAGCAGCGCACGACGGTGACCTTGCCGATACCGCCGCCGCGGACGAAGTCGGCCACTTCCTTGCACCAGGCGGACGAGCGGCGCTGGATGCCGACCTGGACGATGCGCTTGTGGCTGCGCGCCGCCTCGACCATGCGGTGGCCCTCGGCGACGCACAACGACAGCGGTTTCTCGACGTAGACATCCTTGCCGGCCTGGCAGGCGTGGACGGTCATCAGCGCGTGCCAGTGGTCGGGAGTGCAGACGACGACCGCGTCGAGGTCGCGGCGGTCGAGGAGCTTGCGGTAGTCGCGGAAGGCTCGGCAGGAGCCTCGCCCTCCCGGGCTGGTGCCCACCTTCTTGGCGGCGAAGTCGACATACGGCTGATAGATGTCGCACACGGCGACGACGTCGGCGTCCTTGTGCTGCAGGAAGGCGTCGAGGACCTGGTCGCCGCGGTTGCCCAGGCCGATGAATCCCAGGCGAACGCGCTCGCTCGCCCCCGGAACGCGGCGGGCGCCCAAGGCTGTGCCCAGCCCCGCCAGTGCCGCCGTCGTGAAGCCCCGTCGTGTCAGCTTGCCCATGATCTGCCCTCCAAGAGGTTCCCAGGTGTCCGGGATAGAGTATTACCCCGGCACAAAGTAGGTCAGGCTTTCCAGCCTGACGTTGAGGCCGCGTCAGGCTGGAAAGCCTGA
>JACOUH010000210.1 GCA_016177925.1 Planctomycetota bacterium
AGAGGTCGGGGTCGCGGTCGACGTAGCGCCAATCGGGCAGGACCATGGCACGCGAGAGGTCGACTATCGACTCGAGCTTGTCCGCCTTCATCTTGAGGTTCTTCTTGCGGGCTTCGTAGCCGGCCTTGTCGGTCGGCGGCACCTCGCGGAGGGCCTGGCGGAGATCTTCAACCGGGTCGCCATTGGCCGCTGCCCCACGGGCGGCAGCGAGCAGAACCGCCACGGCGAGCAGCGCGGTGCCCCAGACGGCACGCGGCCGTCCGGGCCGGGCAGCCCCAGGCGGAAGGAGTCTTATCGCTTGCATGGCACTATTCGTCCTCTCGTTATCCGAGTGCATGAGTCTTCCAATCGTATCGATCGTGCCGGGCGCGCCGGCCCTCGCTGCGGCGCGCGGGACGTGACGTCGCATCTCCTTCATTATTCCCCTTCGTCGGCACCGCCGCCAGCGGACTGAGCCGAAAAAGGACTATCCCCGTCCTGGCCGCCGTATCCCACGCCGTTAATCGGTGTCGCTTTCCCATTTTCGTCACCCAGTGGTCCCAGCGCCGCGGCGTCCCGCAGACTCGGCATCCTCGGCACAGGTCCGTTCTGTGTCACAGGACGAGCGCCGCGCAGGCCGTCCGCGTCGTCGGCTGGGAAATGAATCTCCACGCTGTCGGGGAAAATCCGAAGAAGGTTTCTGGGCCTGCCACAAAACGAGGGCCCGAATCCCTCGACGCACCTCGTCCTACGAGCCCGCGCCCCGAGGTACGGCATGGAGGGAACCCGTGCCGCGGCCGGATGGAGCCGGCCGCTTCAGGAGGAGAAGAATCCATGACAAGATGTCTCGCCCTGCTGCCGCTGCTGCTGCTCGCCCCGGTCGCCTCCGCCGCCGGGCCGCCAACGCCCGCGGACCTGTTCACGGTTTCGTCGCCGGCCAGCACGGTCATCCCGCCCACCGTCCCGGCGGCCGACGCCTGTTCGGCGACGTGCTGCCCGCACGAAGACGGTTCCTGCGACTGCTCGTGCGGCTGCGGGGACGGCGAACGCCGCTTCCTCGAGAGCGATCGGGCGTTCCCCGGTTTCATCGGCCCGATCAGCAACCCGATCCTCACCAAGGACCCGCGAGCCCTGACCGAGGCGCGGTTCCTGTTCATCAGCGATTACATCCCCAGCGAGCACCCCTTCAACGGCGGCGACTTCCAGGTCTACGGCCTGGAACTCCGCGCCGCCTTGACCGACCGGCTGTCGTTCATCGCTGACAAGGATGGCCTGCTGTCAATCCACCCGCACGCCGGCCCGAGCAACACCGGCTGGCTGAACATCGCCGCCGGCCTCAAGTACGCCTTCATCCGCGACGTCGAGAACCAGTTCCTCGTCGTCGGCGGCTTCATGTACGAGCCGCACACCGGCGAGGCGAAGGTCTTCCAGGGCCAGGGTGATGGCGTCTGGACCTTCTTCAGCACGATCGGCAAGGAGTTCGCCGGCTGCCACCACCTGATCGGCAACTTCGGCTACCAGTTCCCGGTCCGCGACCAGGAGAACAGCAGCTTCTTCTACACCAGCCTTCACCTCGACCGAGGGTGGAACGGCTGGCTGTACACGCTGGTCGAGTTGAACTGGTTCCACTGGACGCAGGGTGGCAACCGCGGCCTGCCGGCGGCCCTCGGCGAAGGCGATGGGCTGATCAACCTCGGCACCTCGGGCGTCGCCGGCAACGACCTGGTGACGTCGGCGGTTGGCCTCAAGGCGATCGTGAACCGCCACCTGGATGTCGGCACCGCCTTCGAGTTCCCGCTCTCGAATCGCAAGGACCTGATCGATTCCCGTCTCCTTGTTGAGATGATCTTCCGCTATTGATGTGGTATGGACGGTTCAGGAGCGGGAGGACCCCGTCCTGGAATTCGACCACGGGGAAGGGGTTTTCTTCTACGACCGGCACGGTCGTCGTTATCTCGATTTTCTGTCGCAACTGTTCCAGGGCAACCTCGGCCACGGCAATCGCCGGGTGATCGAGGCCATTCAGCGGCAGGCAGAGCGTGCCTGCTGTGTCTCGCCGCAGCTGCTGACATCGGAACGGGCCTCGCTGGCGGACGCGCTGGCCCGGCGTGCCCCGGGCGACCTGGGCCGCTGCTTCTTTGTCAACAGCGGCAGCGAGGCCAACGATCAGGCCTTCATCCTGGCCCGGCTGCTGACGGGCCGGCCGAAGATCTTCGCCAAGTATCGCAGCTACCACGGCACGACCTACGGCACGCTAGGCGTCGGCGGCGACCCGCGCCGGGCCGCCATCGAGCCGGGCCCGCCCGGCACGGTCCGCTTCTTCGATCCCTACTGCTATCGCTGCGATTTCGGTCTGAAATATCCCGCTTGTCAGATCCACTGTCTCGACGCCCTGGAGCGCCAGCTGCAACTGGAGAACCCGGCGACGGTGGCCGCGGTCGTGGTCGAGCCGGTGACCGGGGCGGCGGGCGGCTTCCCGCTGCCGGACGGCTACCTGCCCCGGCTGCGCCATCTCTGTGATCGCCACGGCATCCTGCTGATCGCCGACGAAGTGATCACGGGCTTCGGCCGCACCGGCGCCTGGTTCGGCGTGGATCACGAGGGGGTGGTGCCTGACCTGATGGTGCTGGCCAAGGGGCTGACCTCCGGCTACGTGCCGATGGGGGCAGTCATCCTGCGTGAGCCGCTGGCGCAGGTCTTCGAGAAGCGGATGCTGCCGCTGGGCAGCACTTATGCTGCTCATCCGCTGGCCTGCGCTGCCGCCCTGGCCTGTCTGAGGGAGTACGAGGAACAGGGCCTGATCGATCACGCCCGGCGCATGGGCGAGTTGCTGTTCGCGCGGTTGCGGGAACTGGCGAGTCGGCACCGCAGCGTCGGCGACGTGCGCGGCAAGGGCTTACTGGCCTGTCTGGAACTGGTCCGCGATCGGGAGCACGCGCCGCTGGTGCCGCCGAACATTGATTCGCTGCTGCCCCTGGAGATCCGTCGCCGGGCCTGGAGCGAGGGGATTCACCTGCTGGCGCGTGGCAGCCTGATCCTCCTGGCTCCTCCCCTGATCGTGCAGCCTGAGCACATCGACGAGGCCGCGACGAAACTGGATCGTGTCTTGAGTTGGGTCGATGCCCTCGAGCCGACTCCCCATACCAACTAACGAGCTCCCTGCAACAGGGAGCGTGGTTCGGGGTGTGCCCTGCTTGGGCGGCCTGGTGCGGCTGGGTCGATCCCCCGGACCGCGCGGGCCGCCCAAGCATGCCACGCAGCCGCGAGCGGACCACTTGCCCCAATCCGAGGAGTTCTTTCGCCCGAAGACCGACCGGGAGACAGCGTCATGAAGTTCCCTTGCACCGTCAGGCGGCTCGACAACGGCCGATGGCTGGCCCGCCATACGGGGTCGCGCGAGGGAACGGTGGAGATCACTGCCCCCTCGCGCGACGAGGCCCTGGCGAAACTGCGCGGCGAGTTGCACTACCGCGCGGAGCTGTGCCCCTGCAGCGCGGTGCCGGACGAGTACGTGGAACTGGAGGTCAGGGAAGCCGACCAGCGGGCCGAGGGAACCGGCCGGCGACGATGACCCGGCGAGATCAACATGCCCGTGCAGGTACACACCAAGCTTGAGTGGCTCGAAGCCGACGGGCTGGGCGGTTTCGCTTCGGGGACCGTCAGCGGCATGCGCACGCGCCGCTACCACGCCCTGCTGCTGGCGGCTACCACTCCACCGACCGGCCGTATCGTCCTGGTGAACGGTTTCGACGCCTGGGTCGATACCCCCGACTCCACCTTTGCCCTCTCGTCCCAGTTTTACACCGGGGACGTCCTCCATCCCGACGGGGCCGGGCGGATCGAAGCATTCGAGTCCGAGCCGTGGCCGCGCTGGCGTTTCCGCCTGGAGGACGGCACTCCGATTGAGCAGGCGCTCTTCGTGCCCCGGGGGGCCCCGGTCGTCGCCCTCTCCTGGCGTCTTGGCAGCCAACGTGTGGGCGTCCACCTGACTGTCCGGCCCTTCCTCTCCGGCCGGGATTATCACACCCTCCACCACGAGAACCCGGCCTTCCGCTTCGAGTCCGTGGTGGACGACGATCGCGTCCTCTGGCGCCCCTATGCCGAGTTGCCGGAGATCCTCGCGCTGTCGAACGGCGCGTACACCTCACAGCCGGAGTGGTATCGCAATTTCCTCTACGAGGAGGAACGGGCCCGCGGCCTGGATTGCACGGAGGACCTGGCTGCGCCGGGAACCTTCCGCTGGGACCTTGTCCCGGAGAGCGAGGCGATCTTGATCCTGGCCGTGGTGGGGCAGGCTTCCAGCCTGCCCTCCGCGACGGCAGGCTGGAAGCCTGCCCCACAGGACGCCGCGGCCCTTCTCGCGGACGTCTCGGCCGCGGGAGGCCTGCGCAAACTCCGGGCCGCCGAGCGGCTTCGCCGGCGGCTCTTCCCGTCCCGGTTGCACCGCGCGGCGGATGCCTACGTCGTTCGCCGGGGAGAGGGCAAGACGATCGTGGCCGGTTATCCGTGGTTCACCGACTGGGGGCGGGACACTTTCATCGCGCTGCGGGGCCTGTGCCTGGCCACGGGCAAGGTGGACGCCGCCCGCGAGGTGCTCCTCACCTGGGCGGGGACGGTGTCGGAAGGGATGCTGCCCAACCGCTTCCCTGACCACGGGCAGGCCCCGGAGTTTAACTCCGTTGATGCCTCGCTCTGGTTCGTGATCGCCGTTTACGAGTTCTTCCGGGCCCTGGAGGGCACGAAGCGAAAGGTCACGCGCCGCGATCAGAAAACCCTGTGGGAAGCCGTGGACGCCATCCTCGACGGCTACACCCGCGGCACCCGCTACGGCATCCGTCTTGACGAGGGCCTGCTGGCCGCGGGCGAACCGGGTGTGCAACTGACCTGGATGGACGTCCAAGTAGACGGCCAAGTCCTCTCGCCCCGCGTCGGCAAACCCGTCGAGGTGGAAGCTCTCTGGCTCAATGCCCTGTGGGTTCGCAGCGGCGCCGTGCAGCACTGGGCCGACCTCTTTGCGCGCGGCTGCGAGAGTTTCCGGGCGCGCTTCTGGAACGAGGCGGGGGGATGCCTCTACGACGTGGTCGATTGCGACCATCAAGCCGGCAGAATGGATGCCACGTTCCGCCCCAACCAGATCTTCGCCGTGGGCGGCCTGCCGTTCGCCCTTCTGGAAGGCGAACGGGCCCGCCGGGTCGTCGAGGCCGTTGAGGCACGCCTGTGGACGCCCCGGGGGCTCCGCTCGCTGGCCCCAGGAGAGCCGGGGTACGCGCCTCGTTACGAGGGGGGCGTTCGCGAGCGCGACCGGGCCTATCACGAGGGAACGGTCTGGCCGTGGCTGATGGGCCCCTTCGTCGAGGCCTGGGTCCGCGTGCGCGGCGAGACGCCCGAGTCCAAGAGGGAGGCCCGGGCGCGATTCCTCGAGCCGCTGCTGCGACAGGTCGACGAGGCCGGCCTGGGACACCTCTGTGAGATTGCCGACGGCGACTCGCCGCACACGCCACGGGGTTGTCCTTTCCAGGCGTGGTCCCTGGGCGAGGCCCTGCGCCTGGCCCTGGTTGTCCTCAAGGAGGGCGCAGAGAACCAGGGTGGTGGAAGCGCTCTCAAGTCCGGCGGGTGAGGACACTTCGCAGTTCGGCCCCTGGGCCACAGCCGTCATCTGCTGCTCGTCATCCCCTCTGTAGTCTAGCGTGATGGATACATTTCTGACCGCATCCTGAACGGACTGGATGATCCACACGATCAGATCCTTCCAGTAGCGGCCGGCATCAGGAAGCCGGTGAAAGAGCAGGCGGAGCGCGGAGGGATCATCGGCTGGCCCGGGGAAGCAACGAACCTCCTCGAAATAGTCTCCGAGCCGGTGCTGTTCCTCAACTGTCGATTCGGACCCACCGGGGAACCTACTCACCCGATCCACGAGGATGTGGTCGAGTCTCGTTTCCTCCTCCAGCAGTTGCCTGATCCGGCGCAGGTCCTCCGGCGACTCGCACCGGATCGTCCAGACGGTGAAAAGGGGATCGTTTCGCATGGGACCACTCCGGGTCAAGGAACAGGGACGACCTGCTGATTCGTCACGTACAGGTTCATCAGCGGCGTGTTCCGCGGGAAGCGCAGGTGCTGATCCGGGTTCAATGGGCCGCCGCCGAGGTCCGCCTCGCAACCTGACGAGGTATGAATCAGGAATAGTATGCCGGCCGTTGATTGCCATCGCCAGAAAAAACGAGCCGATTTCTCGATCGACAGGTCGTTCTGGCGTGGTCTCCGGGGGGGCGAAAAGTGGTTGCGGCGGGTGTGCGGGGCTGGTAGAAGGAAGGGATAAGAGTTGGGACCCCGACGAGGGGTTCCGTCCAACAGCCTTCTCTGCGTCGTGCCCCGCCCGCCAATCGATGCGGTACCCGTCCGCTCCGCGACGACGGGGTACGACGGAGAGAACGCTCCTGTTGGGCGTTGCAACGTGACCGGGGGCAGCAACATGAGGCGGACCTCGATTATTCTGGCTGTTTGTCTCGGCCTCCTGCTTCTGGTCAACCTCATCGCCGGGATCGCCTCACCCGACCAGTGGGCCGTCGACGCGGCGAAAGCCAAGTGCGCGGAACAGGGCTGGCAGAACCTGGACCTGGCTTGTGCCCGGTCTGAGGTCTCAGGAAGCCTGTTTGGGAAGACCGCAACGATAGAGTTCGAGTCCAGGGATAAGAACCAACCCAAGAAGATCCGTGTCACGCTCCGCAAGCCTGTGAACTTCGTCGGTTGGCAGGTGGTTGACTACCAAGAAGAGGGGCACCAGCGTTGAGATCATCAAACGCCTAGAAAGCTGTTCATGCAGTAAACTGGGAGTGTGCCATGCCGAACCTGACAGTCAAGGAAGAAGCTCGCCAACTCGTCGAACAACTGCCCGAAGACGCAACCTGGGATGACGTGTTCTACCAGATCTACGTGCGTCAGTCGATCGAGGCGGGATTGGAAGATTGTCGCCAGGGCCGGATGGTCCCGGTCGCGGAAGTGCGACGGCGGTTGGGGTTGCCGTCATGAACGTCTCCGCTGGTCCTCTACTTGACATTTGCCTTTGCCAGCAGCTTCTGCCAGAACTTCTCGGCCATCCGATGGTAGCGGAGCACTTCCTCGCGCTGCGTGGGGTCCTCCAGCTTGATACGCCCGGCCCTCTCGCGGACCCAGTCGAGGAAGAACTGGGCCGAGGCCTTGCTGATGCGCCGCTTCGACTCGCCGACCTCGACGTAGTACGGCCCCGTCGAGGCGAAGCGGAACGTCTTCGGGTTGTCGGCGATTGCTCGCACCAGGAACCAGCCGCTCTCCCGGAAGCGCAACGTCCCCAGCGTGCCGGTCCGGGCCCATTCCTTGACCGCCACCTTGCGCTCCACCTGGCCATTCTTGATGATCTCCAGGAAGCGGATTGTGTCCCGGCTGGTAAGCTTCACCCGGACGTCGAGGGCAAGCCCCTTGTCCTTTGGCACAGTGAAGACGTGCCCCGGAGGTTTGCCGTCCGCCTCAACGCGCAGAAGCGGACCGTTCGTGACGAAGCAGCGACCCGCCCGGAGCGATTCCCACCATTTTGCCTCGTTGAAGTCCGCACCGGCCTGGACGTACACGCGGTTGTAGCCGACCGGGTTCGGTAGCACTCCGGAAGCGCTCCCCGCCGACGGCGGCAGGCGCAGGCCGCAGTTGAGCAGGTGGTAGTAAATCTCCTGCGACCAGTAGCCGTTGCCCAGGGGCGGCGGCAGGCGCTCGACGACGCGCGGCTTGCCCCAGGCCTCGCTCTCGTACATGCGGTCCCGGCACATGTGGTTGTTGGCCAGGCCGATCGAATCGACCTGCCCGCTCGCGACCCAGACCGGCACGTCCCACCAGAACGGCTTCTCGACGTCGATCCAGACGCCCTTGTGCCGCCGCGCCTCCTCGACGAACTTCAGCGGTGATGGATATTCCCGGCTAGCGCCGGCGATGGCCAGTGGCCGGGACAAGTTGAAGTAGAGCAGGGCCCCGCCCTCGCGCTCGTCTTCGCCGGCCAGGACGTGATAGGAACGGTTGCCGAACCGGACCAGCGGGCTGGCCGGGAGCTTCTGCCCGGCCCACAGGTTGCGGTTGTTCCACCAGGTGATGACCGGGGCAAAGTGCAGGTCCTCGGCCTGCATGAGCAGCTCGATGTCCGTCAGTGGGCGGTGGACGTGCAACTCACCCGACCACCAACCCTCCGCGGACAGGTCCACCAGCCGCTCCAGCTTGACCGTGAGCCGTTCGCTGCCTCGTGCGCGCAAAGTGAACGAGCCACTGCTCGGGCGGAATTCGGGACCGCGGTCAACCTCGAAGGTGTACCTGCCGGGGGCCAGCTCCAGCCGGGCGGTGCCCGGACAGACGAAGTGATCGTGCCAGAAAGGGAGCCCGGAGCCGCGCTGCGGCTTGCCGGTGGCGTCCTTCAGATGGATGCGGCAGGGGGAAGGTTTGCCGGTTGCCTGGTCGAGGACAGTGATCTCGACCTGGCCCGGCTCCGCTCGCTCCCCGCCCGAGGCAGACGATTTGTTTTTCCGCCGCACCGGCAGCTCAAAGAAGAAGACCCGATTCTGATCTCTGCCCGTCCCCACCTGTTCCCGTATCACCAGCAGAGCGTCGCCCAGGATGGTGCGGTCGAGGATAGACCCATCTGGTCCCGTTACCAGGAACTCCGCGGGGTGGACGAAGACAATGGGGACCTTGTTTTCCCGCGACCGGGCCTGCACGATCGGGTCGTTGCTCTTGGGCCCGAACATGCCGCCCGAGGGACAGATCAGGAAATCGGCCCCATTCGCACAGAGGCAGCGGACGATCTTTTCCTCCGTGCGGTCCGCACAGATCATGATCCCCACGCACCCGTAGGGCGTCTCGAAGACCGGGGAGGCGCTGCCGGCGGTGTTGCGCGCGCTCTCGTGGCCCAGCTTCTGCTTGCGGTACTTACCGATCAGTTTGCCGTCCGGGCCGATCAAGACCGCGGTGTTGTAGCGGGCCTCGCCGTCCACCTCCAGCATGCCGGCCACAAGATGGATCTTTAGCTGACCGGCCAAGTCGGCCAGGCGCCGATAATAGGTGCCGCCCGGGATCGGCTCGCCCAGGGCTCGATACTCCTTGAGAGGAATGCTCTTGTCGGCGATGGCATAGCCGTCGAGGAAGCACTCGGTCGTGCAGACGATCCGAGCCCCCTTGGCAGCAGCCGCGCGAATGAGCGGTTCGGCACGGCGGAAGTTGGCCTCCTTGTCGGCACGGACCCACTTGAGCACGATCCCGGCGACGCGAACTGCCGGCCGGGACGAGGCTTCCTGGTCCTTCGCCCTCAATGCAGAGATCCCTGGCGGTAGCAGAAGGACGACAAGGCAAAGCCAACTGGTGACCGCAAGACGTGGTCGGGACTTCACGGGTGGGGCCCTCTCGGATGCATGCCCGGCGATGCTCTTGCCTACCACCTTCGGATGGTAATCCCTTTCCGACCGGAAGGCCATTGCGATTGGGAAAGCGAGCAGGGTCGCAAGGATTTCCGTTGACGTTGCTCGCAGGCTACTCAACACTTCGAGACAGGCGGTCGCTCTGCTTTCTGGAGATCCTGATGACCGGCTACCGTTCGCCGTTTTCCATGCTCCTGCTCTGTTTGGCCGTGGACGTGTCGCAGGCGGCCGAGACAGTCGCGCCCGCGGAGCTGCGCGACAAGGCCCACGCCGTGCTGGCGCGTCTGGAGGGCGAGATCGTCGTTCCCGGGCTGGGCGAGCGCGTCGAGGTCCTCCGCGATCGCTGGGGCGTGCCGCACCTCTACGCGAAGAACCAGGACGACCTATTCTTCGCCCAGGGCTTCGTCTGCGCCCAGGACCGCCTTTTTCAAATGGACCTGTGGCGGCGCCTGGCTCGCGGTGAGACGGCCGAACTGCTGGGGAAGGAGCGACTCGAGGGCGACCGCCTGGCCCGGCTGCTGCGCTTCCGCGGCGACCTCGACGCGGAGTGGGGCTGCTACGGCCGCGACGGCAAACAGATCGCGACCGCTTTCACGCGTGGTATCAATGCCTGTATTGATCACATGGGCGACCGTCTACCCATCGAATTCCTCCTTCTGAAGACGACGCCTGCGCGCTGGGAGCCCGAGGACGTCCTGGGGCGAATGTCCGGCATCATCATGACGCGCAACTTCCACCAGGAGGTCGACCGGGCACGGCTCATCGCCGCGATCGGCCTGGAGAAGGCCCGCCGCATCGCGCCGACTGATCCGCCGCGCGACTTCGCCCCGGCGCCGGGACTCGACCTGGCCGGTATCGACAAGAGTGTGCTGGCTGGCTACGAGGCGGCGACAAAGCCGTTGCGTTTCCGCCTCGGCTCCGACGGCAGCAACAACTGGGTGGTCGCCGGTGCCCGCTCGGAATCGGGCAAGCCACTACTGGCCAGCGATCCGCACCGGGGCATCGCCCTGCCGTCGCTGCGCTACCTTGTCCACCTGAACGCACCCGGCTGGAACGTGATCGGCAGCGGCGAACCGGAATTGCCCGGTGTCGCCCTCGGCCACAACGAGCATGTCGCCTGGGGCTTCACCATCGTCGGCACCGACCAGGCCGACCTGTACGTCGAGGAGACGCACCCCGACGACCCCACGCGCTACCGGGCTGGCGATCGCTGGGAACCGATGAAAGTTGTGCGCGAGAAGGTTCGCGTGCGCGGCGAGGCGAAGCCGGTCGAGATGGAACTGCGCTTCACGCGACACGGTCCGGTCCTGCACCAGGACGTCAAACGTCACCGGGGTTACGCTCTGCGCTGGATCGGGGCCGAGCCGGGCGGGGCGGCCTACCTGGGCTGCCTGGCCCTCGATCGTGCCCGCAGCGGCAAGGAGTTCCGCCTCGCAGTCGGCAGGTGGAAGTCACCGTCGGAGAACATCGTTTATGCGGATGTCGAGGGCAACATCGGCTGGGTCGCCGCCGGGTGGGCGCCCGTCCGCAAAGGGTGGGACGGCCTGCTGCCGGTGCCAGGTGCCGCAGGCCGCTACGAGTGGGAGGGCTTTCTCGATGTGACGGACCTGCCACAGGCGCTGAACCCCGCGTCGGGCTACATTGCAACGGCAAACCACAACATCCTGCCGGCGCGTTACGGCCACGAGATCGGCTACGAGTGGGCCTCGTCGTTCCGCATCCGCCGGCTGCGCCAGGTACTGGAGGGAAAGGAGCGTTTTTCACTGGACGACTTTCGCAAGCTCCAGCACGACACGCGGTCGCTGCCGGGCCAGGCGCTCGCCCGCCTGATACGGACGGTCGGCGTGGGCGACCCGGCCCTGAAGCCCTATGCAGACCTTCTGAGTAGCTGGGATGGCGTACTGGCGGAGGATTCGCGAGCGGGTGCCCTGTATGCCGCGTGGCTGCGTGAACTGACCGATGGGTTCTTTCGCTTACAAGTGCCCGAGGACCTGGTGAGCTTCGCTGCGTCGAACCGTGGCCTGGAGATGATGCTGGACGTCCTGGCGAAACCGGATTCCTTCTGGTTCGGCCCGAAGCCGGCCGCTCGCCGCGACGAGTTGGTGCGGCGCACCTTCGCCGCCGCGGTAAAGAAGTTGCAGAAAGCGGCGCCGAAGGGCGATCTGTCGCGGCTGACCTGGGGACAGCTGCACACGGCGCTTTTCCGCCATCCACTGTCTTCCTTGGGGCCAGCTTACGCGGAGGCGTTCGACCTCGCTCCGGTGCCGCGCCCCGGCGATGTGAATACCGTCAACAACACGAGGCACGATGAGACGTGGCGGCAGGTGCATGGGGCGTCGTATCGGCACCTGTTCGACTTGTCCGACTGGGACCGCGGCCTGGCGACGAGCGTTCCGGGACAGTCGGGCCAGCCGGGCAGTCTGCACTACGCCGACCTGTTGCCGCTGTGGGCGCGCAGCGAGTATTTCCCGCTGGTATTCTCAAGGAAGCGTGTCGAACGCGAAACTCGTCACCGCTTACTCCTGCGCCCCGGGACCTCGCGGTGAGCGAGCGGGCCCGTCTGCGGGACGAAGGGGGGTGGCTGGCCGGCGGCGCAGGCCGCTCGGAACGGACAGACCAGTTGGCGGAAGGCGGTGTCGGAGTAGCCGAAACGCGCGGCAACGTCTTTCTGGCGACCGCCCTCGGCGAAGACGGCGCGCAGGGCCTCGTCCTGTTGCTGGGGCGCGCAGGTGGGCGTGAGGAAGAAGCGGCGGCAGGGTGTATCGTCCATCGTCACGCCCCCGGCCGAGCCCGAAGACAACTGGGCTAACGCCGTTGTTGGCCCTCCGCAGCGCCGAATCGCTCGTGGCGGCCCGTCCACCGTGCCGAGGCCCGCCCCTTGAGGGACGGTTTTCTCTCGCGTGTGGTAAGTCAGACCCCTTTGGGGACAGCCCAGTGGCCGTCGCGGTACTTGCGACGGACCAGCGTCGAGGCGTCGGCGTCGTCGAGGACCTGCTCGGACTTGGGGTCGAACCGCAGGGCGCGGCCGACCCGCGTCGCGATGTTCGCCAGGTGGACCAGCGTCGCCGACAGATGTCCCGTCATCACGTTGGCGTTGAGCTTCTTCTGGTCGCCGCGCACGCAGTCGAGGAAGTTGCTGTGGTGGGCGACCAGGTCGGCCTTGCCCGTCCTCTGCGCGATCAGCTTGTTGCGCGGGCCGTACAGCTTCCAGCCGTCGGTGTGGCCGATGATCAGCATCCCCTTGGTGCCGTAGAAGGCTGCCCCGTTCTCGTAGCCCTCCTGCACGTACGGCGACCAGATGCGCTGCTCGAAGATCAACTGCCGCCTCTTTCCCGATTTCCCGCTTTCGGGATACTCGAAGACGGCATATTGCGTGTCCGGCCATTGCTGGTCGTCGTCGAAGAAGAACTTGCCGCCCAGGCAGACGATCCGGTCGGGGTGGGAGGCGACGCCCAGGCCCCAGCAAGCGACGTCGATGTCGTGGACGCCATCATTGCCGATGTCGCCGCAGCCAAAGTCGTACCACCAGCGCCAGATGCCGGGCAGCAGGTTCGACCGATAGGGGACGACCGGCGCCGGGCCGAGCCACAGGTCGAAGTCGAGGTGCGCGGGCGCCTTGCCCGGCCTGGTCTTGCCGATCGATCGGCGCAGCTGGCTGTTCCAGGCCTTGGCAACCAGCACCTCGCCGATCTCGCCCTCGCGGACGCGGCGGATTGCCTCCTCGACACATGCCGTGCTTCGGCTCTGCGTGCCGACCTGGAGCAGCCGGCCCGAGCGCTTGACCGCGTCGGCCATGAGGCGGCCCTCGCGGATGTTGTGGCAGCACGGCTTCTCGACGTAAACGTGCTTGCCGGCATCCAGGGCCAGGATGGCGGCCGGCGCGTGCCAGTGGTCCGGCGTGGCGATGAAAACGGCGTCGACGTGGTGGTCGTCCAGGAGCTGGCGCAAGTCCTTGACCGTTCGCGGCGCCTTCTTGGTCGCCGACTCGACGTGCTTGGCCGCTGCAGCAAGCCGGTTCTGGTCGACGTCACAGACGTAGGCGACCTCAACGTCCTTGCGGGCGGTCAGCTGGCGGACGTGGTGCATGCCCATGCCGCCGGTGCCGATCACGCCAACGATCACCCGTTGTTTTTCTGCCGCTGCGGCCCCGGCGCTGAGCGTCAGCGCCGCGGCTCCCAGGCCGGCTCCCTTGAGAAAGGTCCTGCGTCCGGTCGTGCTCATCGTTCGATTCCTGTCCGGGCGAGAGTGGAGGGGTGGCCGAACCGCTTGGTCAGCGGCCGCGAGGGCTGGCCGTTCCCGTTGCGGGCCGGCGGTCGCTGCGAACGATCCCAGATTACCCGATCCCGGGCGGAGATCAAGCGCGAGCCGGCGGGCGGACGCGCGGAGCGGATGCCCCCAGCCGCCGCGACCGCTAGCGCGGTGCCCGAGCCAGCGGCTCGTGATGCGGGGCGAGGCGGAGGGCGTCGGACGGGCAGACGACAACGCACAGGCCACAGCTGACGCAGTCGCCGGGACGTGGCATCCACGGCAGCGGGCCGTCCATCTCCAGGCACTGCGTCGGGCAGACCTGAACGCACTCGCCGCAGGAAGTGCAGCGCGTCTCGTCGAGCAGCGGCAGTTCGGAAGGGATCACGACAGAACCTGACTCCCTCCAACCGGCTTGAGCAACCCCGCGACGACTTCCGGCAGCATCTCTGCCGGCTGGGGCAGCAGCATCACGTAGTTGGCGCCGACGTCCCAGGCCAGCCCGGCCAGCGCCGCAGGGGCCGCCTCGCCGACGACCACAGTGCCCACGTCGGGGAACAGCGACGCCACGCGCTCCAGCAGTGCCAGCTCGAACTCGAGGTCGCGGCCGACACGGACGACCAGCACGGCTCGCCCGCCGCGGCATAGCAGTTCCCGGCACTCGGCGAAGTCGCGCGGGTGGCGCAGCGACCACTTCTCCTGACGCGCCTTTTCCTCGAGCATCGTCGTCAGGAGCGTGTCATTCTCGTAGAGCAGCACCTGCGCGTAACGCATGAGCGGGGATATTACCTCGGTACCTATGAACCGCACGTAGGTCAGGTTTTCCAGCCTGACATGGCTCCCGCGTCAGGCTGGAAAGCCTGACCTACGTTCGTGCCGGCGTAATCTTACGGGAGATAGCCGATCTCGCGCAGCAGGTCCGGCGTCAGCACGAAGGGGACTGCCGGGATCGACTCCAACTGGAACAGTGGCAGCAGTTCAGCCGCGCAGACCTCGCGGCGCTTGTCAATCCAGCCGCACGACCAGGCCAGCAGGCCGAGTAGTGCCTCCGGCGTCACGCCCGCCTGTCGCAACGACCACAACCGGGTGTCGCCATGCCGCTTCGCCAACCGCCGGCCGTCCGGGCCAACTACCAGCGGAACGTGGACGAAGCGAGGCGGCACCAGCCCCAGCGCATCATAGAGGAGGAGCTGCCGTGGTGTCGACGGCACCAGGTCGTCGCCGCGGACCACCTCGCTCACGCCCTGGGCCGCGTCGTCCACCACGACCGCCAGCTGATAGGCCGGCGTCCCCGCCGACTTCCAGACGACAAAGTCTCCGCCCGCGGCGCGCAGGTCGACAGACACCGCACCCAGAAAACCATCCCTGAACTCGAACTCGTCCTGGGAGAGTCGAAACCTCCAGCAATACGGGGCGGGAAGGGCATCGGCATCGGCGACGCGCCGGCCAGCGCAGGTGCCGGGATAGAGGGAGGCTCCGGGACGGTCGTCGTGAGGAGCGCTGGCTGCTCGTTCGACATCGGCGCGCGTGCAGGTGCAGGGATAGACGCGCTCCTGCTCCTGGAGCCGCCGTAGCGCTTCCTCGTAATCGGCAAGCCGCTGCGTCTGCACGACGGGCCCCTCGTCCCAGTCCAGGCCAAGCCAGCGCAGGTCGTCGCAGGCCTGCCGGTCTGCCCCGGCCTTGACGCGCGGCGAATCGATGTCCTCGATGCGCAGGACGATCCGCCCGCCCTGGCTGCGGGCGCGCAGCCAGGCGATCAGGTAGGTCCGGGCATTGCCGACGTGCTGGGCGCCGGTCGGCGACGGGGCCAGCCGGCCCCGGTAGGCAGTGCTGGCGGTCGGCACGGCTGTCGATCCTCGGTCGATCACTTGACGATGAACGCCGGCTTCGCGCGGGCCATCTCTGCCTCCCACGCGGCGAGCAGGCCCTTCAGCTCGGCGACTTTCTCCGGGTGCTGGTAGGCGAGGTCCTTGCGCTCGCCGGGGTCGTTCTCCAGGTCGAAGAGCAAGTCGATGGCGCCGTCGCGGACGTACTTCCAGCGGCCCTTGCGCGCCGCCTTCTGCTGGCGATCCTTGCGGTCGATGCGCCAGAAGAAGCTCCGCTCGACAGTTGGCGCCTTGCCGGTCAGCAGCGGCAGCAGGTCGACGCCGTCGAGCTTGCGGTCGCGCGGCGGCGACACGCCGCAGGCGGCGAGCACCGTCACGGTCAGGTCCATCGTGATGGCCGGCACCTCGCTGACCTTGGCTGCCGGCAACCGGCCTGGCCAGCGCAGCACGCAGGGCACGCGGATGCCGCCCTCCCACAGCGTCGCCTTGTGGTGGAAGAATGGCCCGTTATCGCTCAGCCGCTCGCCGCCGTTGTCGTTGGTGAAGATGACGAGCGTGTTGTCCGCGATCCCATGCTTATCCAGCGCCGCCACGATCTTGCCCACGCCCGCATCAACGGCTTCGACCATCGCGGCGTAGTCCTTGCGTGTGCCGTCGAACCACGTCTTCTGGTCGCGCACGTCGGCCGGCCGGCCGGGCGCCTGGAACGGCCAGTGAACGGCATTGTACGGGACATAGAGGAAGAACGGCGCCTTTGCGTGGCGATTGATGAACGAGACGGCCCTCTCAGTGATAAGGTCGGTCGAGTAGCCCTTCATCTTGGCGGGTTTCGTGTTCTCGTACCAGTCGAGAGCGCCGGTGCGCTCCTGGTGGCTGTAGTGGTCGACATTGCCCGAAAGGAGACCGGAGAACTCATCGAAGCCGTGGGCGTTGGGGCCGAACTCCTTCTTGTAGCCGAGGTGCCACTTGCCGAACATGCCAGTGGTGTAGCCCGCGTCCTTGAACAGACGGGGCAGGGACGTCTCGCGAGTCGGCAGGCCGGGTTCCTTCTGACCGGGGAAGATGGCCCACTCCAGCCCGACGCGCTGCTGCCAGCGGCCCGTCATCAGGGCGGCCCGCGTGGGAGTGCAGACAGGGCCGTTGGAGTAGAAGTGCGTCATCCGTACTCCGCCCGCGGCGAGGCGGTCAACGTGGGGCGTGCGAATGTCCTTGCTGCCGTAGCAGCTCGGGTCGGCCCAGCCCATGTCGTCGGCGAGCACGATCACCACGTTCGGCCGGCGTGGCTTGTCCTCGGCGGCCGCGCGGCCCGCCGCCAGCGCGACCAGGGCGAGCAGAAGGATTCGTCCGAGTTTCATGGGATGCGCTCCCTGTCTGGAGTGTAGTCCACTCGCTCCGCGAGTGGTGAAGTCTCCACTCGCGGAGCGAGTGGACTACACTCGTTGACCGTGGCCGGTCTGTGCGCCATACTACCCGCCAGCCCGTCCGGGAGAAACAGGTCATGAGCAACGAGAACGAAATCCTCGAAGACGCGGCGAAGGTTGCCGACGTCGAGGACAGAGGCGCGAACGTCCGTATCACCGCGCTGAAGACGTTCCGCGTCGGGCACAAGGTCTTCGTGCGGATCGACAGCAATCGCAAGGTGTCCGGCTGGGGCGAGGTCAGCGCCCTGGAGCCTTCCGCCGCCGAGGCCCTCGCCAAGTCGCTGTATGAGCTGCTCGACGGCGAAAACCCGACGCGCGTCGAGTATCTCTGGCAGAAGCTCTACCGCGCCCACCGTGACATGCGCGGCGGGCCGTTCATGGTACACACGATCGCCGGTCTCGATATGGCCCTGTGGGACCTGACCGGCAAGCTCTACGGCGTGCCGCTCTACCGAATGCTCGGCGGGCCGACCCGCGACAAGATCCGCGTCTATCCGACGGACAAGGCGCACAAGGTTCCGCCGCACGGCATCTACGACCACTCCGGCAACCCGTCCGACATCAGTCGCATGGTCAACGCCATCAAGGCGACGCGCGAGCGAGTCGGGCCCGATGGCATCGTCATGTTCGACGCCCACTGTGCCGTGCCGCCGGCGACGCTGATCCAGTTCGCCGCGGCCATCAAGGCATACGACGTGCTGTTCATCGAGGAGCCGGCGGTGCCGGGCAACGTCGAGGTATTCAAAACGCCTGAAAGAACAGATCCCGATCCCGCTGGCGGCCGGCGAACGCGATCGGACCATCTGGGAGTTTGCCCCCTACCTGCACGAGCGCTGCCTCGAC
>JACOUH010000211.1 GCA_016177925.1 Planctomycetota bacterium
ACGGCGACTGGGACGCGTTCCAGGACTTCTACCACCAGCGTGAGTGCGAGTTCCTCTACCCGCATCGTCAACTCCTGCAGAACGTGCCCTGGCCGCTGGTCCAGGCCGCCTAGCGCTCGGCCGGTTGCGCCCGTTTCCAACCTGCCTTCCCAGCTGGCAGGTTGGAAACCTGCCCCACGAGGGGCTGCCCTTTCTTCGATGCCTCGTAGACCTCACGCAACAGGTTGCCGTAGGCACGGGCAACATCGGCCCGACTGGCGAGCTTCGCCTTCTCCAGCGCCCCACGCACGAGCGGATTGAGCTGCCCGCGCTTGGTCCCCGCCGGCCGGGAGCGCCACGTCGCATGGATCGCGTTGACCTTGCCGGGGAAGTCGACGTCGGCGAATTGCATCAGGTCGTGCCACGGACCGAAGACGGCGTCGTCGGGCTTGGCGTGCTGTTCAAGGAGGCGCCGCCAGCGCGCGACGATCTGCGGCCGCAGGTCGGTCGGTGCCAGCGAGAAAAAGAAGATTGCCGTCTCCAACGGATCGGGCGCTGTCGTGGCAGCATGGACGAGGTAATCGCCGACGCGCTGACGAGCGGTTTCCTGCAACATCGTGTACTGCCCGTCGAGGAACTTCTGTAGTTCCTGCCGTTTCGGCGCCGCCGTCTTCTCGAAGGCGGCGTAAGCGGCATTGCCGTCGAGGCGCTCAACAAGCGGCAGTTCGATCGGGGTCTCACTGCTGGCAAAGACGCCGTACAGCGAGTAATAGTCGGCCGTCGGGATCGGGTCGTACTTGTGGTCGTGGCAGCGGGCGCAGGCTACCGTCAACCCGAGCAGGCCGCGCGAAACCGTGTCGATGCGATCGTCGAGGATGTCGTGGACGTTGTTGTCGAACATGCGGCCGAGCGTGAGCAAGCCCATCGCCCCGAGCCGCCACGGTTCAACCTTGGGCTCGATCTGATCCGCCGCGAGCTGCTCATGGACGAAGCGGTCAAAGGGCAGGTCCTCGTTGCAGGCGCGAATGACATAATCGCGATAGGTATAGGCGTAAGGACGGACGCGGTCGTCGCCATACATCAGCACGCCGTCCTTGGTGTCGGCGAAGCGGGCGACGTCGAGCCAGTGCCGGCCCCAGCGCTCGCCGTAGTGCGACGAGGCGAGGAGACGATCAACGACCTTCTCGAAGGCGTCGGGCGAGTGGTCGGCCTCGAAGGCGGCGACCGCTTCGGGCGTCGGCGGCAGGCCGATCAGGTCGAAGGTCGCTCGCCGGATCAACGTGAGACGGTCGGCGGGCGGTGAGGGTGTCAGACCGCGCTCTTCCTGCCTGGCGAGGAGGAAGTTGTCGACGGGCGTCAGCGGCCACGCGGCGTTTTTTACGGCGGGGACAGGGGACCGCTGAATCGGCTGAAACGCCCAGTGCTTGCGCGCCACGTCCCAGTCGATGGCACCCTTGACCGCTGCGGCGGTCGTCCGCGGGTCGGGGGCGCCGATCGCGACCCAGTGTTCGAGGTCGGCGACGACGGCGGCGGAGAGCTTGCCCTTGGGCGGCATACGCAGCAGCTCGTCGGTGTAGCGAACGGCCTTGATGAGCAGGCTCTCGCCCGGCTTCCCCGGGACGACCGCCGGCCCCGTGTCACCGCCCTTGCGGAGGCTGTCACGGCTGTCGAGCAGAAGCCCCCCTTTGGGAGATTTTGCCTGGGCGGAGTGGCACTTGTAGCAGTGCTCGACCAGGACGGGGCGGACGCGGGTCTCGAAGAAACGGACCTGTTCGGACGTGGGTAGGGTTTCGCCGGCGGGACCAACACGTGCCGTCCAGACGAGCCACAGCCCGGACAGGAACGCCGCGCAGAGAGAGCCGTGCCGCATGAGGATTTCCTGGGTGGGCAAGAGGGCAGGGAGAGGCGGGACGTTGACTGCCCGGATTGCTTTTTCTCTCCTGCTATTATCACCGGCCGGCCCCGGATTGCAAGCCTGCGGTCAGACGCGCTCGACTGTTCCACTCCACGCGGGGAGAGTTGATACAAGCCCGAAGCGCCAGCGCGGGGACGACCGACCCAAGCCCCAAGCGCCAGCGCGGGGACGACCGACCGACACAAGCCCCAAGCGCCAGCGCGGGGACGACCCCGCGCTGGCGCTTGGGGCTTGTGTCAAACGCCCCCCGACGGTTGTCCCGAGTTTTTCCCTTGATTAGCGGGACGCGGAGCGAGACACTCTGCCCAGCGGGTCTCTCCCGTCCTCGCTTTCGGTGCAGAAGCGGCGACGGCGACCAGGCGACTTCTCCGACCCTTGTGGTTGCACCGAAGGAGGCAGAACGTGCCATCCGCCAGTCCTCTGTCCGCGTCTCTTCGTCTCCCCCGGTGGTCCGTAGCCTGGCTCGCTGTGTTCGTGATCGTCCTCGCGTGCCGGTCGGCCGTTGCGGCACCGCCGAAGGAGGCTGCCTCCCAGGTACTCGACCTTTCCCTGCTCGTCGCGACCGATTATCCCTGCACCTGGCCCGCGCCCAACTGGCCGCTGTATCAGATCAAGCATTACCGCAAGCCCGGACCACTGGGTGTCTATAACAGCGACATTCTGACGATGGACGGCAACACGGGCACGCAGCTGGACTTCCCGCCGCACTCGATCGCGTTGCCCGATTCGGGCCTGCCCATTGCCGGGAAGTTTGGGACGGCCTTCAGCGACAAGATCGCGGCCTGGCAACCGTCCGCTCGGCCCCGGCGACGTCGTGCTGTTTTATAGCGGCTACAACGATCGCTACTACAAACCCTTCCCGGAAGGCCGTCGCTTCCTGGCCGAACCGCTCGAGCGGAAGGCGCCGGCCTGGCCCGATCCCGATCCCGACTGCATGACGTACCTGGCGGGTCGCAAGGTGATGACCCTGGGCTGCGATAGCCCGAGCATGGGCCCGATCCCCGACCTGGCGGAGCCGACGCATTTCGCCGGGCTCAAGCACGGCATGATCTGGACCGAAGGGGCGACCGGCCTTGGAGGGTTGCCGGCCACGGGGGCGTTCTACTGCTGCTTCGGCCCCAAGCATGTCCGTGGCCCCTACACCGAGGCTCGCGCCTTCGCGGTCGTCGGGCCGCTAGCCGAAAAGCTGATCGGCTCGGCGCGCAACCAGCAACGTCACGGCGGAGAAGGTGCCGCTGGCGCAGACCTGTGGCCGGGCCCGCGTCATCGACGTCCGGCCTCTGCTGGGCACGACGGACAGGAAGGACTGGCCCGCCTCCCCGGAGATCACGCCGGCGCTGATCCGCCGCTATGAGAAGGACCACGGCGAACTGAAGGCGGGTGACATCGTGGTCTTCCGCAGTGGCTGGAGCGATCGGTACGTCAAGGCGTTTCCGCAGGGCGACGCCTGCATGGCCGACCCGCTTCGCGGCAGGAGCGAGGGCTGGCCGGCGCCCGGACCGGAAGCCGTCCTCTACCTGGCCGGCAAGGGCATCCGCTGTGTGGCGACCGATGGGCCGACGCTGGGCGGGGTGGAGCCGAAGCGGGCGCTGTGGACGTACTGGGCGCTGGGCGGCAAGGACATGGCCGGCGTCGAGTACCTGACGAACGTTGGCAACCTGCCGGAGGGGGCCTGGTTCCTTTTCGCCGCAGGGAAGATCCGCGGCTGTCACGGCGGCCCGGGGCGTGCGATCGCCCTGTATTGAGCCCGCGTCTCGGGGGCGAGGGCGGCATGATGCCCAATCAGGCTTGGTGAACCGGAGCCGAAATCGGCGGGTAGAGATACCCGCCGTCGATTTCCAGGCCGCATAGGCCGCCGAGGCTACCACTCGCCAGGCGGATCGGCAACCTGCCGTTGCTGGACCGGATTCGCTCCTGCAGGGCTTTGCTGATGGGGCTGCCGGGTCTTTCAAGCCTGACGTCGAAGAAATCGACCCAGAACGGCTGAGGCATCTGCTGGATCAGCGTGCGCACGCGCCGGTAGGATGGTCTCTTGTCATTGCGCGCTCCCACCAGAGATGAGACGATGTAGAATTCCCAGCGGCTGGGTTCGCTCTCCTTGAGCCAGCAGGCCGCCGAAACGGTAACACCCTCTTGAACCAGGCGTTCGAGGAGCCGCTTGCCGTCCTCGATCTGTTCATTCACCAGCGGGATTTGATCCATTGCAGCACCCCATGTTTCTTGGCGGCGACGGCGTTGAAGAGCACGATCGCGTCGACTTTTCCTCGACGGGTGTAGCGGCTCGACTCGTTCCATTCAAAAACAGTTTTCCAGTTCCCAGCCAAACCAGCATCAACTGCGGCAGCCGCATCGAAATCGGCCTTGAGGCCGGCAAGCTCCAGCAACTCCTTGAGGTGATGCGTCCAGCACTTCTCGGAAAATCTTCTGTCCTGGAAGATGATCTCGCTTTCACGGGCAACCCGGACGAGGACGCAGGATTTCAGCCCGCACTCCACCGCATACCCGGCCACGTAGTAGGCCGCCGACCACCGCCTGGCCGCAAGCATCACCCGGGCGTCTGCAAGCCGGGCGTTGGCCAGCCTCTGCCAATCGCGCCTGTTCATTCGAGCATCCCTGCCCACTCTGGAATCCCCTCCGCATCCTACACCGGCGGATCGTTCCCTGTCAGCGGGGCTTTTTCGCTGATTGAAGACGTTCCCTTTTCGCGGCGGGGAAGATTCGCGGCTGTCACGGCGGCCCGGGGCGAGCGATCGCCCTGTATTGAAGACGGTCAGGAGGGGGAGCAACAAAGTGCCGTGGTGGGTGGTCCCAAAGGAGGTGGGCGCTCCCGCATGCGGGATTGAGTCGCCTTAGCGAAGCCCTGACGCCCCGGGACATTGACCTCGCCCCGGTACTTGGGCTCGGGCTCCACCCCCCCACGGCGAGTTTTATTCTATCGGAGAACGGACCGCGCGGCGAGGGCGCCGGCCACGCCTTGGGCCATCCCGTCCGGAAGAAGAGGCCGGTGTTACGCCACGGACCGGCGCGAGTGGGCCGATCACGACGAGAGGGACGTGGCGTCGGTCGAGAGATCGGGGGCCACCTTGTCGTCGGCCAAAGGGACTGCTTCCGCCTCGGCGCTTGTCGCCTGGTTCGCGCGCTCCTTGGCTCGCGGTAGCGACTGGCACTCCCACTCGCGCATCAGCGCATCGGCCATCCATTCAGACGTCATTCTTCGCCTTTCTGGATCGTAGTCCTCTCGCGGAGCGAGCGGAAGCGAAGATCATCTCGCGGAGCGAGAGGACTACGATATCTTACCGCGGAGCGTCTCCGGCAGCATCCTCGAAAAGTGCTGATGTACTGCCTGAGCCACTCGTGGTCCAGCTCGACAGCGAAAGAATCCGCACCGGCGGACAGTCGGTCTGGCCGTTCATCTCAGGAGCGAACACGCTCCTCGGGCCGATGGATCAAGGGGAACAGCGACTCGCAGCAGCGAGCAAGGCGGGAGGCGATCAGTTGGTGCTGGGGGACAAGCAGACGCGGTAGATGAGGCAGCCGAGGTTGATCTCGTCGCCATCACAGAGGACGCCCGCATCGGTCACCCGGTTGCCGTTGACGAAGGTGCCGTTTTTGGATTGAAGGTCACGGACCACGAGGCGTCCGTCCGCCTCGGTCAGCTGGCAGTGTCGCCGCGACACCAGCGGATGGTACAACTGATGATCGCATTCCGGGTGGCGTCCAAGCAGGAACGGGAAGCGGTCGACCACGATATCATCGACGTAGTGGATCGGACCACTCTGGACCAGTTTGACTTTCAAAGCCAGGCTCCTCCATCTAAGGGGGTGAGGATCGGAGATGGCGGGATGGGTGCAAGTCCCGTACCACTTCGGATCTTCTTTTCGCAAGTGACGAAATCCCAAGAACATAGAGCGATCATCCCCAGCGCCGACCGCCGGCTGATGTTCCATTCGGCGTGACGGGATGGTCCAGAAACGCCCACCCCAGCGCCCCATCCGGCAGGACAGGTCTGCACGACAGTTTTCACTTTTTCCGCGCCGATTGATATGGACATCCATACACTATCTGGTAGAGTGAGAGAGGGGAAGGGCGGAATCTTCAACCTTCACGACCTGTGCGACAAGGATCGACATCACCAACCCTCCCTTCCCCGTGAGAGAGAGGAGACCTGATCATGCGCGACACAGACCCTGTTTCCCCGGAGGAGCCGCCGGTGACGGCGGACGTGGAGTCCCTGACACAGCAGTTGCTGGCCCCGTTCGAGTCGAACGAGGTGAAGTTCAAGCCGGCAGTGGTGACCGGCAATCGGGCGCTGGCGCTGCCGTACGTCGACGCCCGGGTCATCCAGGATCGCCTCGACGAGGTGCTCGGCGTGGCGGGCTGGCAGGACGAGTACGAGTGCCTGCCGGACGGCTCGGTGGTGTGCCGGCTGCGGCTGCGGCTGGGCAGCGAGTGGATCACCAAGATGGACGTGGGCGGGCCGAGTGAGCAGCCCGACGAGGGCGACCGTCGCAAGGCGGCGTTCTCGGACGCGCTGAAGCGGGCGGCGGTGAAATTCGGAGTGGCCCGCTATCTCTATCGCCTGGCGCCGCTGTGGGTCGACTGGGACGCCCAGAAGAAGAAGTTCCTCAAGGACCCGCAGCTGCCGGCGTCTGCCCTGCCGAGGAAGGCGGACCTCCGTGTCCCGGTGCGGAACGGGACCGCCCCGGCGGAGAAGCAGCCCGAAACGGTGCCCACGCCGGCTGTCGCCGCCCGCGACCCGCTTGCGCGGGTGCCCCGGCCCACCGCGGCGGCTGCCTCGATCCCCGCGCCGGCCGGGAAGAAGTCGAACGGCAAGGGGAAGAGCAAGGCGGCACCGACGGGACTGCCGGCCAATGGCGCGGAGTTGCGCCAGCGGCTGTACGCCTACGACGCCCGACTGGCGAGTCAGAAACTGTGCCAGCCGGGCGACCTGGTCAAGCACATCGTCGCCGCGGGCCAGAAAGCCGGCCACGACACCGAGCTGGACACCTGGTCGGAGCCAGCGATCGTTCTGGCCGTCGAGGAGACGAAGGCCTTCGAGGCCGCGTGCCGCCAGTCGTCCGGCCCGCGCAAGGAAGTCGCGTGACGGCGGTCCCTGGGCCCGAAACGCGAGCGAGGGAGAATGGTTTCCTCGCTCGCGCGTCGGGTCTCCCCCGACGGTATGACCGGCGCCGGCAGCACCGACCACACCGTCGTCGTCAGGGACATCGCGGACGAATGACCTCCTGGAAGTGCGGTCATCCGCGCGCGACGGACCGTGCCGCGATACGCCCCGTGAGGATACAGCACCCTAAAAACGTCCCTTCCAGGGAGCGAAGCCCGTGGATTCCTCCGCCCCCGAAGCCGGCGGCCTCACCGACGGCGTACAGACCGGGGATGGCTGCGCCGCCCTGGTCGAGGACGCGGCAGTGGAGGTCGGTCTGAATCCCGCCTAAACTCTTGCGGGTGAGGATGAACTCCCGGATGGCGATGAGGGGCAGAGCGGAGCGATCAAGGATCGGCCGCGGCCGGCAGGTTCGGAAGCGGTCTGCCGGATACTGGCGCAGGTGGGCGATCCGGCGGAGTTGGTCGTCGTTGTGCAGCGACGCCTTGCGGGAGATCATCGCGTCGAACGCTTCCACTTCCTTGCGAAGAAGGTCCAGTCGAACGGGGACCTCGTTGTCGAGGGCGTTCATCCGGGCGACCAGCTCCTCGAGGCTGTCAGCGGTGACGACGTCGCGGCACCGCCGGGCGAGCAGATCGACGAGCCCCCGGTTTCCGAACAGCACCATCCGGAGCAGGCGCAGCCAGTTGGGCCGCACGAGGGTTTCGTTGAACTCTGTGCCGGAGAGGGCCAGCTCGCGCACGGCGATCTTGTAGTTGAGCACCTGCCAGGAATACTTGTGCTCCTCCTGGCAAATCCTCTCGACGAGAGAGCGGGTGTCGAACCCACCAAGGAGGGGGAGGGGGCCGATGCGCCGCCCCTCGGCGTTTACCCAGAGCGCTGTCTTGGGAGGGACGATGCTGAGCCCGTGATGGGGGTGCCGGGGCTGGGGGTGGTGAACGCCCGTGGCATAGTTCCACATCTTGTCGAGGTGGGTCAGGCGACCGCCAAGGGTTTCGACGGCATCGTGAAGTCGGCCGTCGGCGGCCTCGTGCGAGCCGTTGAGGAGCGTCTGCGGGGGAGCGCCCCACGGCCGATACCAGTGACGGCGGACGCGCTCGAGGTCGCCCGTGATGCCGCCGGACGCGACGATGGTGTTGGGGGCGTGGAAGGTGAACAGTCGTCCGGTGGACTCATCGGTCCCGGCACAGCCGCAGACGCGGCCGCCCGCGGTCAGCAGCCGGTCCACCCGGTGGCGATAAAGGAGGCGAAGTTTGCCGCGGAGGGGGTGGTCATTCAGCCTGCCCAGCACCGCCTCGATGAGGCGGCTCCCGATCCCCCGGACCATGTGAAAGCGGGGCACGGAGTTGCCCGGCGTGAACAGCCCGCGCTCGAGCCAGAACACCGGCGACGGGAAGCGGACACGACACCGGCCGAGCCAGGCGAAGACGTCGTCCCGGCATCGCTGCACGTACTGTTCCGCCCACTGCCGGGGCAACTCGTCCTCCGGCCCGAACTCGGCGACGGCATGCCAGTCCCGCAGCGCCAGGCAGACGGAATCCCTGATGCCCATCGCCCGCTGCACGGGCGTATCGACGAAGAAAAAGCCACCGAAGGACCACAGGGCCAGGCCGCCCAGGGCGGCCGGCTCGTTGCGCTCGAGCAGGAGGACCGATTGGCCGTTGTCCAGCAGTTCGATCGCCGTGGCGAGCCCGGCCAGCCCGCCCCCCACCACGATCGCGTCGGCCTCGTCGGCCATGACTGCCTCCTTCTCCTGGAAGCTTAGTCGGCGGACGAGGGGGCCACAAGGCGCACCGGGCCTGTCTGGGGCAGGGCAGCTACTGCGGATACCGCGGCCGTGCCGTCTCCGCGCACTTACAGGCGTTCTCGACAAGGTGGTCCAGGTACTCGGCGACCTCGGGCGCCGTCTCGTCGAAGTAGTGAGTGTGGGCCCCTGCACCGATGCAAACTTCCATGCCCGAGTTATCGGCGCGAAGGGATTGTGTACCTGGGTCCCAGAGGAAATCACAGTCCTTCGGCCTCCAAAGATAGCGACCCACGTAGTCCCCACTTCGGTAGGCATTCACCCAGAAAACAAGACCGAGTTCCTGGGGCACAGGTTTTTGATCCGAGGGAATGCGCTGGGCCGGGTCCATCCAGCGGTCGACGCAGGAGTGATACGACCATTCGTAAAGGTGCGGAAAGCACCAGCCGTAGAGCTGGCGAAGCGGGGAGCCGACGGTCATCAGGTAGACCGGGATGAAGCCATCGCCGGGGGACAACGTAGGGGCTGGGTGGTCTTGCAGGCAAAGGGCACTGAGCCTGTGATCTCGCGGTTGTTGGCGTCGAAGGAACCGCAAGAGATCGGCCGTGATGACGGATCCCTGGCTGTGAGCGATGAGGACGATGGCACCGTACCCCCTGCCGTCCACAGGATCGCGCCACTTGCAGAGATAGCGGAGCAGGGATGCATACCGGGCAGAAATCTTGGCGCGGGGGGTATCGTGATAGGGAAATTCGCGCATGTAGTTATCGACGTCGAGAGCGACCCGGACGGCCGAATGGAAGCCGAGGGCCACCCACTCCAGGGGCCCCCGGAAGGAGAATAAACCGATGAGAATGGCGGACAAAGCGATGCTCAGGGCGTGCAGGAAGTCGAGTTGCTCTTTTAACCTGTGATCGAGCCGCGTCAGGGGCGGAGAACTGGGCAGGTAGCCATATTCAGCAAACTTCAAGTAATACCCGGCGAGGAACAGCAAGGGGACGGCGAGGAACATTACCCCAGGCCCCAGGCGGAAGAGGCAGGAATAGCCGTTCGTCAGCCATCCTCCGAGCACCCGGGACATTCTCCGCCTCGCTTCTTCATCCTCTTCCTTTCTTTTGCGGGGAGGATGAATCTCGGCCCAGACCGTAGGGAACAGTCCCCATACGGCGGCGATCACGGCAAACGCCATGACCATGAGCGCCAGAGTGAACGCGGCGGTCCCAGAAAAAGCCAGTATTTCCTCCCCGAATTTGTTCATGGGAATGCCGCGGGCATCTCCTGTGTCCTGGGGGGATTTCAGTATCGAGGAGCGGTAGTAGACATCTTGAGGCAGCACTTGGAATCGGTCGAATGACATCCACAAACTGCCCCAGATGGCCAACGTCAGCACCCGTACCAGAGCAGTGGGATGGAGGATTGAAATCGCCATGGTCCACACTGCCCGTTGCTCCGCCGGTTTGCGTCGGCGGGAAGCCAATCGATAAGCCACCAAGAGGAGAATGGCTTGGAACAGGATCAGGACGAACAGCGCGAACCAACAGATCGTTACTGCACCGAACAATTTCTCGAAGGTGCGCATCCCGGCTGCGTAGATGCACGGCAGTTTATCGTCACGGAAAACGAAGAAGACGTTGGAGAGGAACAAGAACACGGTGCCCGCGCCCGCGAGGATAGCGAACCCCCCTGTAAAGCCCAATTCAAGTTGGTAGCGCTGGACTCGATTCCCCTGAGCATTTGTCCGGGCGCCAAAACTCACCTTGAGGCGCGGCAGCCCGCCTGCTTGGTCGCGCGCCCGTGAGTACGGGCGGAACAACTGACACAGCAGCCAGCTGACGATGACGCACCACTCCAAAGCAAGCAGGTGGTAGTAACTGTTCGGCATGTCCTTCCCGTCCCCGGGCGTCCAGAACCCGAAGAAGAGTGCAGCTCCCATCCCCAGAGTCAGCAATGGGGCGAGGACCCACCACACCAACCCGGGCATGCGCGACCGGAACCGGAAGAGGCACTTCCCGACCACGACCGCCAGGATCACGGCGAGCGCTCCCAACGCCAGGAGGAATGGCCCCCACCCATCTAACTTCAGCGGGAGGACGAGGAGAACCACCGCGAGTTCGTAGATATTCAGAATGACAATGGGGCCGGTCAATAACCACACCATGAGGGCCTGTACCCAGAAGATCCAGTGCCAGCAAGAGAAGAGCTTGTGCCAGCAGGAACTGGTCCCCTTTTGCTCCTTCGCGAAGTGTGCGGTTCGGCGCCCCAGGTCGCCGATGTGGAAGATCAGCAGGAAGAACTCGCTGAGCACTCGGACCAGACCGCTCCCGAGCTGAGACAGGTCGGCCCAGAACATATCGTAGACGTGTACCCGCCTTCTGTCCGCCGGGGAGTGATCGTCAAGGCGCGCCCCTTCCAGCCGAATGGTGTCGTAGGCCGCGGCTGGGTCGTTCCCCTCGTAGCCGTCCAGGAGTTCTCTCATGAAGACCTGGCTGCTGTCCCCCGTCTCCGCGGAATCGGGATCCAGTTTGCGGGTCGCCACGCGAACGCTGGTTTCCTCGAAGGGCGTGTACTGCGTCAAGCCTTCTGCCCGATTGCAGCTCAGTAGCAAGTTGGCCACGCGCCGCGCCGTTTGGTTCGGCTCCTGGTCCCCGACGCCGTGGACGGTGACGACCGCGACGTACGAACGTCCGCCGGCGTGAGCCAGCAAAGTCGTCTTGAGCCCCTCGAGTTGTTCGGGGCAGAGAACAGACCTCAGCGCCTCCAGGAAGTCTTCTTTGGTCTCGAACTCTTGCCCCTTCAGCGTTTCGAGCTTCTCGATCACGGCGCTGGGCACGCCCGCGACGGACAACGAGGCGAGCACCTTGTCCGTGATGTGGAAATGCGACCGCATGGGAGTTTACCTCGGGCTTGGGTGGAAAAACCGCCCCCGTGGTCACGTTGGGTTCGGCCTCGTTGCCGTCAACCTTCTGCTTTTCTGATTTCCGCTTGCAGGCAGATTAGAACAGGCCATCTATCCTCTGTCAAGGGCCTGCGCGGTCTCCGACGGTCCCGCCCGTTGACACTCCGTCCTGAGTCAGCCTTACTCAGGCCATCGTCTGCGTTTCGTGACTCCCGAACATCCTCTTCGCCGTCCGCATGAGAAGCCCCCATGGGAACGCCCCCCGGCGGTCTCGGAAGACGAAACGCTGACGCTCTCCGCGCCCGCCGCCCCACACGCAATGACTGGGTACGACTTTTTTCACGCTTTGGGAATAAAACGCTCGCCCTCAGGTTCTTATATTCAGAATTCCGGAGGAGCTGAGCCGTGGCAGGATGGGAGTCGTCTACCGCGCCCGGCCGGTGTTCACGAAAGGGAATCCCCTATGTCTCTTCCCATGCCAAGCCGAGTCGCGTTGGTCCTGACCTCATGGCTGGCCCTGTCGCTGGCCGTCAGGGGGGACGGGGCGATCATCAACAAGAAGGGCCGCTACGTCCCCGAGCACGAACAGCAGGCGGTCATCGAATGGCGCGACGGCCAGGAGCGCCTGTACGTCGCCACGCGGGCCGCCCCAGTCGACGGGCCGAGCCTGTGGATGGTCCCCGTGCGGGCCAGCCCGGCGCGGGTCCGGGCCGAGCCGGCGGAGCAACTCCCGCGGGTGTTCGAGCGCGGGCCCGTTGTCAAGCCGGCCCTCAAGCGGCTGGAAGAGGCCATGATCTTGACTGGCTTCCTCGACACTGGCCTCTTCCCCTACTGCGGCGAAGACCTCCTCTTATCCATTGGGTTTGGGTTGGGGGGGGAAAAATCGGCGGGGAAGAAGGATGTCGAGGAGTTCCAACGGGTCGAGCAGCTGGGCATGGTCGTGGTGGTCCTGTCAGTTCGGTCCCCCGAGGCACTGGACCGCTACCTGGCAGCGAACGGGGTGGATGCAAGAGCAACGGACCTGTCCGCCTTGAAGCCTTACTTCGGATCAGAGGAGTACGCCCTGGTCTGCGCGTGGGCGGCCCAGGCGGCCGAGAAGGTGTCGGCCCGCGCGCTGCGGATTGACTTCCCCTCGCCCGTCGTGTTCTACCCCCTCCGCCCGACGCGCGTCTACGAGGCGGACGTTCAGACTGCCCTGTTCGTGCGCGGACTGATGCGCCCGGTGAAGGAAGGGTCCTTCACCGGCCTTCGGTGTCGCTACCTCGAGGGGGGGATCGAGGAGCCGGGTGCTGCGCCCGGCGGCAAGATGTGGTATGGACCGATCACACGGATTGAGCTGACCAGTCCCCCCGCGTCCTGGGACCAGGATCTCGTCCTTGAGGCCGGCGCTCCCCCCGCCATCAACGCGGCACTCTTCCTCACTGACCTACCCTTGGCATACCTGTGGGTGGCGTGGGCCGTGCTGGGGGCGGTCCTGGCCACCTTCCTACCCTGGGCGGTCCTGCCAAGGGGGACGAGGCGTCTCACCGATTGGGGCTGGGCCACCGTGATCGGGGCGTCGATCTGCCTGACGGTCTACGCTGCGGCTATGGTGTTCGTTGCCTGGAGATGGCGGACCGCTCTACGCGAGGAGCCGCACCGAGAGAGGCCTGGCGGAGGGATGCTCTTGGGCGTCGCCGCCGCCATCGGCCTGCTCCTCGTGGCCGAGCAAATAGCGATATTCATAGAGTTCTTCGCACCGGGAGTCAGATTTGACCCCGGCCAGGGCTTCGCGATCCCCGCCTGGTTGTTCGGTTTCTTGGGTGTCCCGTGCTTCTACGTCAGCTTGGTCCTCGGGTTGGTGCGGGCGGGGATTCCCATGCGGTTGGGGTGGTTCGCCCTGTTCGTCGCTCTTCACTGTGGCGTTGCCTGCGGCGTTCTCGGAGCACTCCGAGCGTGGATCGCGCTCCACGGGTAGAGCCCCCGCGGACCTGCGGCCCTGGCGGTTCTGGCTGGTGTACTCCTTCTGCCTGCGTTATGCTTGCCCGGTCAGTTCGGGCGCCTGAGCGAGCGCAGTTTCCTTGTTCTCGTTACGGATGGTCACGACCGGGTCGGGGTTTGGATTCGGAACGGGGAGTTGCTGCTGCCGCAGCAGCTCGACGTGTTCCTGCATCCCCCATTTCGCCTGGTAAAGACAGTCTTCGACCGAGTGTCCGATGCCCGAGAAGCCTTCCAATTCTGGAGAGAAGAAACCGAAAAAGTCCGGCTCTTCGGTCGCCTCGATGACGAGGGAATAGGGCAGATCGATCATACGCGCTCCTTCAAGGTTTCGGAATCCCGGCCGCCTTCAGGATAGCGTTGCACGTTCCGGTGGGTACTTCCTTCGATCCATGGTAATCGACGCGGACAAGCCGCGGCCAGCCGGCTTTCCCGTAATAGCGGACCGAGCCCTTGTGCTTGACGAGGGCGAAGCCGTTCGCCTCCAGCAACCGGACGAGTTCGCTAAAATTCACGCGGTTCTCCCGGCTGACTGACGTCTGCGATGTCCTGCGCGAAACCGCTCGGCCGTGGCTTTTGTGAGAACGGCTTTCGGCGATTCCTCGATGACGTCCCTCATGGCGGATTCCCTCGCCCGCGTGCTGGTCCAAGTCCTGTCATGCTACAACCGGAGAGCTTCTTCCTGCAATCGGACGGATTCCGGATTGTGAGCGTTCCAACCAGATCGGCCGTTGACACTCGGTCGCGACCCTGGTTTACTCGGGCTATCGTACGCGTTTTCCTACCGAGGGGCTTTGCCATGCCCATTACCGCTACTTGTCCGAACTGCGGTGTGAGACTAAGAGCGCCGGATGGAGCCGAAGGCAGAGCGCTTATGTGCCCGAAATGCGGAAACAAAGTCCCGGTTCCCCTGGCTTCGCCTGATGAAGCCCCTTCAGAACTGCAACTCGTCGTTAATTCGTACATCCAACACAACTTGATGCCCTGTGAACATCTGGTCGGGATCACTTGTATCCACCCGTTGGTTCTGGTCGCTCCGGGCATCGTTGCCGCTCTGGGCCTACTGCTTGGCTTGGTCGGCATCCTAGTCGGCGAGAGCGGCATCCTCTTGGTGGTTATCGGGCTCCCGATGGCCGTCCTCGCGGGGTTGATTATGATTGCGCAGCTGGTTGAGCGCCTGACTACCGAGTTCAGTTGCACCGACAGGCGAATCGTCATCAAGTCGGGTTTGATAACGACCCAGTTGCGGGAGATGCCTCTGGCCAAGGTCGAAGCTCTGCTCATGGAGCAAGGGTTGTTCGGCAAGCTCTTCGGGTACGGAACGTTGGTCTTCAAGGGGACTGGCGGCACCCGAAGGACATGCAAGAACATCGAGGCCCCTTTTGACTTCTACAAGCGGGTACAGCAACAGGTGGCTGTTGCGCAACAACATATGCCTGGGGGTGCCGGTCCACGTCGAACTGATGGATGATCTGCCGATCCCTGTCGGGTCGTATCCGTCCGTGGGAGACGTGTTGCCGTGAACGACACCACGCCCTGCTCCCGCTAGTCGCCCGGCTGAGCGAGGCGTTCGGGCGGTTGGGATATGCCCCTGACTTACGAGCTTTGATATGAATCTCCAGGAGTTGAACGAACTCGTTCTCGGCGGGGAATCCGAACGGGTGGAGTTCAAGAAGACGACGGGCCAGCGGAGCGAGGGGACACGGACCGTTTGCGCCATGCTCAATGGGGTCGGAGGCTTCGTCCTCTTCGGCGTGACGCCGGCCGGGAAGGTGGTGGGCCAGACCGTCACCACCCAGACGCTGGAAGACGTCCACAACGAACTCCGCAAGATCGAACCGCCCGCCTTCCCCGATGTCGAGACGGTAGCCCTTGCCGAGGGGAACAGCGTCCTCGCGCTCCGCGTGCCGAGCGGTGGCGGGCCGTATGCGTATGACGGTCGGCCCTACATGCGGAACGGCCCGACGACCATCGTCATGCCCCAGCCCATCTACCAGAGGAAGCTGCTTGAACGAGCGCACGCGATCAACCGCTGGGAGAACCAGCCCGCCGAGGGACTGACCCCCGATCACCTGGACGATGTCGAGGTCCGCCGGACCGTGGACGAGGCGGTTCGCCGCGGTCGGATGGAAGACCTCGGCACCCGCGACCTTCGCGACCTCCTCACCGGGTTCCGCCTCGTCCACGACGGCCGGCTCTTGAACGCCGCTGTGGTCCTGTTCGCCCAGGCGAGCACGCTGCTCCCCCACTATCCCCAGTGCCTGCTCAAAATGGCCCGGTTCAAGGGCCGGGACAAGACGGAATTCCTCGACAACCGCCAGGAGTACGGCCACTCCTTTGACCTCCTCATTCGGGGCCAGCGGTTCTTGCGGGACCACCTTCCCGTCGCCGGCCGGATCGTCCCCGGTCTGTTTGAACGGGTCGACGATCCGCTTTACCCGCCCGAGGCGCTCCGAGAGGCGCTGGCAAACGCTCTCTGCCACCGGGACTACGCTGCCGGCGGCGGCTCGGTCAGTCTCGCCCTCTACGACGACCGGCTGGAAATCGCCAGCACCGGGCCTCTGCCGTTCGGCCAGACCCCCCAGGATTTGATGAAACCTCACCCGTCCCGGCCCTGGAATCCCTTGATCGCGAGCGTCTTCCACCGCCGCGGGATAATCGAGTCGTGGGGCCGGGGAACGCTCCGAATGGCCGAGCTGACCCAGCGGGCCGGACTGGTCGCGCCCGAAATTGAGGCCGGTATCGGCGAGGTGATCGTGCGCTTCCGGCCGACCCAGTACGTCGCCCCGGCGCGCATCGGGCACGACCTTTCGCCCCTCCAGCGGCAATTGCTGCAAACCCTGGCCGACCTCATTGTCGGTTCGCTCTCCGACATCATGCGTCGGCTCCCCAGCGGCGTGACCAGGCGGACGGTCCAGGACAACCTCCAGCTCCTGCGTCAGCTCGACCTCGTGGACCTTCACGGGGAACGCCGCTGGGCGCGCTGGACGCTCAAAGGGGCCCTGCCGTGACGTGCATAGACCCGCCGGCCCGGCGTTCGCAAGTAATTGCCGCAGGAGAAAAAACGGAATCAGCGCCGTGCATAGCCGTGCATAGGCGTGCATAGCCGTGCATAGCTGAAAAGGGGCGAGTGACTACGCAGCCAGGAGCGAGGAACCCCATCGGGCCGGAGCGCGAGCGACGGGATGTCCCCGCGCTGGCGCGAGGGGCTGGTGTCAGCGCTCCCCGCGTTGAGGAAATGACGGGGCGCCGGGGATCTTCTTCGCGGCCGGGTCGGTCGGCGGGCGGTCGAGCGTCAGGTAGGCGAACAGGTCGGCGATCTCCTGCGGCTTCAACTGCTTCTCCAGATCCTCCGGCATCATCGACAGCTTGCTCACCTCGACATCCTCGATGCTGCGACGCGGGATCGTCTCCAGCTTGCCGCCCTGCATCTTCAGCACCACGCGCTCAGCGTTGTCCTCGACCAGCAGGCCCGTCAGCACCTGCCCCTTCTTCGTCACCACCGTCGTCGCCTGGTAGGCGGCGCCGATCACCAGACTCGGGTCGAAGACGTTCGATAACAGCTGGTCGAACGATGCCCGGCCGTTGACTGTGATGTCCGGCCCAACCTCCTGTCCCTCGCCGTACATCTTGTGACACTGGGCACAGACCTTGTTGAAGACCGGCACGCCGGCCCTCGCGTCGCCGCGGCTCTCGCGCAGGAACTGCTTCATCCGCTCGACGATGCGCTCGCGCTCGGGGTTGCGTTCCGTCCGCAGCGTGCCCCAGTGCGCCTTCACCTGCTTGGTCAGCTCCGCATCCTTGCTGGCAAGCATGCGCCGCACCTGGTTGACGTTCAGAGCCGACGCCGGCACCTGCTTCTTGCCGATCGCCTGCAAGAGCTGCCGGCCCCACAACGTGCGCTGCGTCAGCAGTTCGATCGCCCGCGGCTGCAATTCCGGCTCCAGTTTCTCGTAACGGGCCAGGACGACCTCGGCAACGCGCGGGTTCTCCAACCGGCCGAGCGCCGACAGCACCTGCCCGCGCAGGTTCGCCGGGTTCGCCTTACGGTCGACAAGGACGTCGGCGGCCATCGCCAGCACCTTCGGGTCGCCACCGACAATCAGCGCCTCCAGCGCCTGCAGCCGCGTCGGCTCCGGCTGGTCCGCCGAGCGGAACGCGCTCCGCACCTCGTCGATGCCTGCCGGGTCCCTGAGCGTCGTCGCCAGCAGGGCGGCGTCGAGGTAGAGCGGCCCCTTCTTCACGAGCTGATCGTGCAGGAGAGGGAGCAGTTCCTCGCGGACCGCCCGCAGCTTCGCTCCCGCGATCTCGCCCGTCTGCACCTTGCCGGCCAGCATCGACAGGCACTGCCGCGTCACACTCGCGTCAACGTCCTTCGAGCCGGCCAGCACGCGCACCAGCGCCACGGCGGTGCCGGCCCCCTTGCCTGCGCCCAGCAGCCGCTCGACCGATCGCGGCAGGATCGCTGCGACCTGGGGGGCCTTTTTCAGGTCGGCCTTCTCCACGAGGGCGCGGAACGCAGCGCCATGCTCCTCCAGCAGCGGATGCAAGTTCTGCCAGACGATCGGCGGAATCAGGTGGTCGTCCCCTGCCGCGGACAGGACGCGGACCAGCAGCGGCAGCACGTCGAGGCCCTCGACCTTGCGCGCCGCAATCGCGACTTGCAGCCGCACGTCGGGCGATGCGTCGCCGGCCATCGCGGCGACGCGGTCACGAACTCCCTCGTCGACCTGGTGGAAGTTGCCGGCCGCACGCACGCCCCAGGCTCGGAAGGTCGCGTCCTTGTGGGCCAGCAGCTTCTTGTGGAAGTCGGGCTCCAGCCGCCCTGTGCCGACCAGCGCCCACAGCGCGTGCAAACGGGCCTTGCGCGCGGCGTCGGCGTCGAGAACCAGCTTCTGAAGTTTCGGCCGCGTCGACTCGCGGTCGCGCTCGCAGAGCAGTCGCTGTGCAAGATCGCGGAAGTAGACATTCGGACTGTGCAACCGCTCGATCAGTTTGTCGTCGCTCTCCTTCGCCAGGTCGAAGCGGCCGGCGCGGGGCGTGTCCTTGTAGCGAACGCGGTAAAGCCGGCCGCGCAGCCGGTCGATGCCGCCGGGGTCGCGGTTGGCGTCCTGGTAGCAGTGATAGCGGTCGTACCAGTCGAGGATGTACAGGCAGCCGTCGGGGCCGGTCTTCTGCACCACCGGCATGAACCAGGCGTCGTTGGCAGTCAGGAAGTCGGGCCTCGGCCTGGCGAAGTAGGTCGCCCCGTCGCGCTCCAGCACGTCGGCGTTGATGCAGCCGCCGTGGATGTTGCCCATGTACAGCTTCTCGCGGTACTCGGGCGGGTAGGCATCGCTGTCGAAGAAGTGCAGGCCGCAGTAGGCCGCTTTCTGGTGCCGGTGCTTGACGATGGAACCGAGCCTCCAGGTGTAGGCCGGGTACGGCCCGCCCTGGCGATGGTAGTAGCCCGTCTCGGTCAGGTGCCACAGGTGGTCGATGACGCAGGCACTGACGAACGCGCTGCCCTCGTTGTCCAGGGCGATGCCCCACGGGTTGCTTGTCCCCTCGCAGAACACCTCGAAGTCGCGCGTCTTGGGGTGAATCCGGAACAGGGCGCAGGTGAAGATGTAGTCCTTGCCCTTGTGCTTGACGTGAGAGTGGTTGAAGACGCCATTGAGGCCGTACAGCCAGCCGTCGGGGCCCCAGGTCAGCGAGTTGGGCAGTTCGTGCGTGTCGGTGCGGCCGAAGCCGGTGACGACCACCTCCGGTTTGCCCGCCGCCTTGCCGTCGGGGCCGATCTTGTAGAAGAGGATGTCCGGCGAGTTGGCGACCCAGACGCCGCCGTGACCGACGGCGATGCCCGAAGGGATGTTCAGTCCCTCGGCGAAGATGGTGACCTTGTCGACCTTGCCATCGCCGTCCGTGTCTTCGAGGACCTTGATGCGGTCGCGGCCGGGGCCGGCGGAGCGGCGCGGATACTCAAGGCTCTCGGCGACCCAGATGCGGCCGCGCTCGTCGAACGTCATCGCCACCGGGTTGACAAGGTCGGGCTCGGCGGCGACCAGTTCGACGCGGAAGCCCGGCGGCACCTCCATGCGCTGGATCGCCTCGGCGGGCGACAGCGGCTCGTTGGGCGGACGGTCCTGTCCGTGGGGGATCGGTTTCGTCTTCTGGCCGGGCAGGGGCAGGGTGAAGAACGCAGCCGGCATGAGCAGGGAGAGGGCCAGCATCCGGGTCAGCAAGCGTCTCATTGGTCGTGGGACCTCTGAAGGTCGGGGAGGAGCCTCGGGTGGACGGTCGAAGGGGGTATTATACGCGCCGCTGTCGGGGCAACCACGAGCGGGCGGGTCGGGCGCTTGTCGGGGGCTGCCAGTTCACCTTGCACGCCTTGCCTCAACCCACTACACTGCACTTTTCCGAGCGGTCGATGAGAGCTCTCCTGTCCTGAGAGACTTGCGCAGAATGAATTACGATCCCTCCAACCCTCTCATCGTCCAAGGCGACCGCACGGTCCTGGTCGAGGTCGATAACCCGCGCTATCCCGAAGCGCGCGATGCCCTCGCCCCCTTCGCCGAACTGGAAAAGAGCCCGGAACACATCCACACGTACCGCCTGACCCCGCTGTCGCTGTGGAACGCCGCCGCCGCGGGCCTGACCGCCCCAGGAATGATCGACGTCCTCCGCACGTACAGCAAGTTCCCGCTGCCGGCCAACCTGCTGACCGACATCAGCGAGCAGGTGTCACGCTACGGCCGTGTCAAGCTCGAAAAGCACGAAGACGCCCTTCGCCTGGTCTGCCCCGACGCTCCGCTGCTCGAGGAACTATCGCGCCAACCGAAAGTGCGGGAGTATCTCGGCCCGCGCCTCGACGGATCGAGCTACCTCGTCGATCCTGCTCACCGCGGGGTCCTCAAGCAGGCGCTCATCACGGTCGGCTACCCCGCCGAGGACCTTGCCGGCTACACAGACGGTGCCCCGCTGCCGATCCACTTGCGCAGCCTCGCCCGTTCCGGGTTGCCCTTCCACGTCCGCGACTACCAGCGCGATGCGGCCGACATCTTCTACGCTGGCGGTGACGTGCGCGGCGGCTCCGGTGTCATCGTCCTCCCCTGCGGCGCCGGCAAGACCATCGTCGGCATCGCCGCAATGGCAAGGATGCAGCGTTCCACGCTGGTGCTGACGACCAGCATCACCGCCGTCAAGCAATGGCACCGCGAGATCCTCGACAAGACCGACCTCGAGGACAAGGGCGTCGCCGAGTACACCGGCGAGTCGAAGGACCTCGGTCCCGTGACCCTGGCGACGTACCAGATCCTTACGCACCGCAACGACAAGACCGAGGAGTACCCGCACTTCAAGCTATTCGACCAGCGCGACTGGGGCCTGATCGTCTACGACGAGGTCCACCTGCTGCCGGCGCCGGTCTTCCGGGTGACGGCGAACATCCAGGCCCGGCGCCGGCTCGGGCTGACGGCCACGTTGATCCGCGAGGACGGCCGCGAGGGCGACGTCTTCACCCTGATCGGGCCGAAGAAGTACGACGTACCGTGGCGCGAACTGGAGACGCGCGGCTGGATCGCCGAGGCCAACTGTACCGAGGTGCGCGTCGGCCTGCCGGAGGCGCAGCGCATGGAGTACGCGACGGCAGAGCTGCGCGAGAAGTACCGCATTGCCAGCGAGAACCCGGCCAAGGAGGAGGTCGTCGGCCGTCTGCTCGATCGCTACGGCGGCGCCCGCGTACTGATCATCGGCCAGTATCTCAAGCAGTTGCGCCTGCTGAAGAAACGCTTTGGCCTGCCGCTGATCACGGGGCAGACCGCCAACTCCGAGCGCGAGCAGCTCTACGACCAGTTCCGCAAGGGCGGGGTGCGGCACCTGATCCTGTCGAAGGTCGGCAACTTCGCATTGGACCTGCCCGACGCGAACGTGCTGATCCAGGTATCGGGGACGTTCGGCTCGCGTCAGGAGGAAGCTCAGCGGCTGGGCCGCATTCTGCGTCCGAAGGGGAGCGGAGAAATCGCTCACTTCTACACGCTGGTGACACGCGACACGCGCGAGTTGGACTTTGCCCACCATCGTCAGCTCTTCCTGACCGAGCAAGGTTACAGCTACAACATCGTTGACGCCTCCGAGTTGCAGGGCGCGCTGCCGATGACGGGCTGAATAGCCCGACGCGCGAGCGAGGCGCGACGTGTTCCTCGCTGGCGCGTCGGGCTAATCTGCATTGAGCTGCAGAAGATGGGGCATACGCCCCAGGTGGTCAGCCGCTGATCGTAGTCCTCTCGCTCCGCGAGAGGATCTTCGTCTTCACCTCTCGCGGAGCGAGAGGACTACGATATGCCATCCGCCGCGTCCCGAGACTGGTCGGACATCCTGCGACAAACGCTCGCGCGCTATGACGAGCCGCTGTTGCGGCGTATCGCCGCGCGCCTGATCAAGCCGCGCAACCAGTGGCCTGCCGACGAACTGGTTACACGCTGCGCCGCCACGGCCGCCGACGTCGCCGTCATCGACCGTCGCCTGGGGGAACTGGACGCCGCCGGCCGCCGCTTGCTGGCCCTGATCGGCCACAGTCGACAGCCGTTGTGGAACATGGGCAACCTGGTCGAGCTGTTGATCGCCCTGGGCCAGGAGGACGGCCTGGCGCCGGTGCTCGCCCTGCTCGAGGCTGGCCTGCTCTACCCACTGCTGGCCGATGAGCGTCTGGGGTCGGTCCCGGGGAACGGCCCGGTCCGGCTCAAGGCGGTCCGCTCCTTCGAGCAGTGGCTGGCCTTCGCCGGCCCGGAGAACCTTCAAGTGTTCGCTCACCCCCTGGCGATGGCGCGGGCGCTCGGCGAGGACCTCGGCCTGGGCGAGTGTCCCGGTGTGGTCGAGGTGACCGGGCCGGCGCAGGAGGCCGACGGGCTGGAGTGGCCGCTACGGCTGGCAGTGCTTTGGCAACAGGTCGCCGGGGCGCCGCTGCGGCGCACTCAGCAGGGGGAGTTCTTCAAGCGCGACCTGGAACGCCTCGGCCAGGACCCCTTGCTCAACGCCCCCTCGGCGGAGGGCCTCCCCGCCCCGCCCGACGCGGGCTTCCTCGCCGTCGCGCTGGGCGAAAGCGAGGGCATCGTCCACGAGGGCGACGGCGAGTTGCGGGCGGGCGAGCTGCCTGCTGCCTGGGACGAGGGACTGCCAGCGGCCCTGGAGGGGCTTTTCAAGGCCCTGCCGCGGCTGCGGTCATGGAACGCCCTCGATGGCTGGCGGCACGGCGACACGACGGGCAACCCGTTCCCGTCGGCCTACCTGCTCTGTCTCCTGCTGCTGTCGCGCCTGCCCGCCGGCGACTGGGCGCTGCCGGCGGCGGTCCAGGAGTGGGTGACGCTGCATCACCCCTACTGGGCCAGCGAGGCCCTTCGGCCCTCGCGGCAGCGTGACTGGGCGTTGGCGTTCCTCCTCGGCCTGGCGTACCAGCTACGGCTCGTCCAGGCCGCCCGCACGGCCGAGGCCGAGTGGGCGGTGCGGCTGACCGCGCTGGGCCGCTGGCTGCTGGGACTGGGCGACGCCCCTTCCCTCGATGCCGGCTATCCGAAAACCCTCCTCGTCCAGCCGAACCTCGAGGTGGTCGCCTACCGGCAGGGGCTGACGCCGGCGCTGGTCGCGCGGCTGACGCGCTTTGCCGCCTGGCAGAGCCTGGGCAGTGCCTGCACACTGCAGCTGGGCCCGGAGAGTGTCTACCGGGCCCTCGAGGGGGGGCTGACCTTCGACGACATCCTGCGGACGCTGGAACAGCACAGCACGCGGGCGACGCCGCCAGCGGTCGTCGACTTGCTGCGGACATGGTCCAACAAGCGCGAGCGCATCAGCATCTACCCGTCGGCCGCCCTGCTGGAGTTCGCGACGGCGGAGCAACTCAGCGAAGCGCTGGCGCGCGGCTTCCCCGGCGTGCGCCTCTCCGATCGCCTGGCGGTGGTTGCCCACGAGTCGGCCATCGACTACAGCCTGTTCCGCCTGACGGCCTCGCGCGACTTCGTCGCGCCGCCGGAACAGTGCGTCGCGCTGGCCGGCGATGGCGTCACTCTGACCGTCGACTTGGCCCGAGCGGACCTGCTGCTGGAGAGCGAGTTGACGCGTTTCGCGGAGCCGGCCGGGGGGACAGCGAGCGGCCAGCGTTCCTACCGTCTGACGCCCGCCTCGCTGGCGGCGGCCCGCGCGTCGGGAATGACGGTACAGGGCCTGGAGACGTGGTTCTTGCAGCGTGTCGGCGGCCCGGCCTCCGCCGCCGCACTCCTGCTGCTGGCCGGCGCCGAGGGGCCGCCGCCCGCCCTTCGCCACCATCTGGTCCTGCACGTCGCCACGTCGGAGTTGGCCGACGGGCTCGAGCAGTGGCCGGCCACGCGCGCGCTGATCCACGAGCGCCTCGGTCCGACCGCCCTGAGTATCGCCACGGAGGACGTCGCCTCACTGCGCGAGCAACTTGCCCGCATCGGCATCTCCCTGGACGCCTCGTCGATTTAGAGCAGTTTGCGGGCGGGTGTAGCGGCGGACACAAGCCCGGAGCGCCAGCGACGGGACCCGCGGCGGTCCCCGCGCTGGCGCTTGGGGCTTGTCTCAACCGCTGCACCCGCCTGCGCACCGCTCTAGCCTATCGCCAGCCCGAAGAAAAGCGAGACGATCATCAGTAGCATGCCGAGGACCAGGGGAATGCGCAGGGCGCTCTGCGCACTCGTGCGGTGGAAGCGGGCCCCGATCACTGGAGCGAAGAACACACTGCCCGCGGAGCCGATCGCGAACATGGTGCCGAATGCCGTCCCCGGCTCGTTCGGGTAGTGATTGAACAACAAGCCGATCAGCGTCGGGAAGATCGGTCCCAGGAAGAAGCCCAGCAGCAGCAGCCCCGTGGTGGCGCTGCCACGCTTGACCGTGCCGGCGAGGTTGGCCAGCGTCACTGTCGCGCACAACGACAGCAGCACGACCACCCACGGGTCCCAATGCTCGTCGAGGATGCGCCAGTGCTGGAAGTACGCCATCGCCAGGCGCCCCAGCAGGAAGCACGACCAGAAGCCGGCGATCAGGTGCGCCGCCTTGCGCTCGGTGTGGCCGACGTTCTGCAAATAGGTGCTGCCCCAGGTGTGCAGGCAACCCTCCAGCGGCGCATACAGGAAGAAAACCGCCCCGGCCAGCCACAGCATCGGGTCGCGCAGCAACTCCAGCACGTCCGGTCGTGGCTGACCGGGGTTGGCGTCCTCCCTGCGGACCACCGCGAGCAGCAACAGCGGAACCAGCGCCAGCAGGGCGCCCGTGCCGAGGGCCCGGCGGAAGCCGCCCCAGCGCAGCAGGACGTCGCACAAGGTCGGCGCGAGCAGGGCGCCCAGGGCGAAGAAGACATTGCCCATGTTCAAAGACGCCGACGCCTCGTGCCGCCCGAAGAAGGCCGACGGCATCAGCACGATGCTCGCCGTGCTCAGGAACCCTCCGCCGACGCCGGTGACCAGGAACGCCACCAGCGCCCCTCGGTAGGTGGTCGCCCAGCGCAGCGCCAGCAGTCCCAGCGCGATCAAGACGCAACCGGCCAGCAGGACGACCCGCACGTCCCAGAGATCGGCGAGTAGCCCGCCGAGGAAGGCCATCGGGACCAGCAAAAGGTTCATGCCCGCCCACAGGCCGGCGACGCGCTCCTCGGGGACATTCAGTCGACCGGCCAGCTGCGGCTTGAGACAGCTCAACAGAACGATCACCATGCCGAAGACGAACGCCCCGGCAACGGTCACCGCCAGAACGGCCTGCGAACCGCCCATGACGACCTCGGTGGTAAGCGGAAGAGCCTCCTCGTGGGGCAGGCTTCCAGCCTGCCTGTGTGCCCGGCAGGCTTCCAGCCTGCCTCTGTGCCCGGCAGGCTGGAAGCCTGCCCCACCAAGAGGCTCTCTCCTGTTATCGTGCGCCTCAGTCGGGATGGAAACCCTCCCTTGGGTAGTTCGTCTGAAGAGAACTGACCATTCGCACAGATACCTGGACGTCAGACGAGGTACTACGCCGACGGGGAGCGAGCGTGAGAAGAAAAAAAGTCAGTCGAACTTCCAGGGCGGGACGGTGTCTGTAGAATACCCCTCCGAAGAAGGGGGCGACGGGGGTTCGGGACGCGAGGGAAGCCGGGGAAAAACGACTTGCAACGATTGTGCCGTCTCCCTATACTTACACTTTCCACTCGCCGGCTCTGCTAGCGTAGCTCAACGGCAGAGCACCGGTTTTGTAAACCGGCGGTTGTGAGTTCGATTCTCACCGCTAGCTTTGAACCGAGTGGTTGCCCTTCACGGCAACGGGGGAACCGAACGCCTGGGCAGGTGGCCGAGTGGCCAATGGCATCAGACTGTAAATCTGACGGACGACGTCCTACGGGGGTTCAAATCCCTCCCTGCCCACTCGCTCATAATGGATAAAAAGAGTGCGGGTGTAGCTCAATGGTAGAGCGTCGGTCTTCCAAACCGAGTACGGGAGTTCGATTCTCCTCGCCCGCTCTGAGGAACCAGGGCGCTGAAATCAGCAGTAGACCGCCGGAGTTTGATTTCATACGGACCGCTGCTGTAGCTCAATGGTAGAGCGCGTCCTTGGTAAGGACGAGGTTTCGGGTTCAAGTCCCGACAGCAGCTCTTGGGCGTCGACTCACCCACCCTCGAGTCTTTACTGAGCCGTTCAACCACACGGACCATCAAGAATCTGCGGAGGAGCGATGGCTAAGGAAGTCTTCACGCGGTCCAAGCCGCACGTCAACGTCGGCACCATCGGCCACATCGATCACGGCAAGACGACCCTCACCGCGGGGATCGTGGCCCGGCAGGCCTACAAGAACAAGGTCGCCAAGTTCAAGGACTACAAGGAAATCGCCAAGGGTGGGACGGAACGCGATGACCTCAAGACCGTCACCATCGCCGTGGCGCACGTCGAGTACGAGACGCCCAACCGCCACTATGCGCACATCGACTGCCCCGGCCACGCGGACTACATCAAGAACATGATCACCGGGGCGGCCCAGATGGACGGCGCCATCCTGGTGGTTGCCGCCAACGACGGCCCCATGCCGCAGACGCGCGAGCACCTCCTGCTCGCCCGCCAGGTGAACGTGCCCTACATCGTCGTCTTCCTCAACAAGGTCGACACTGTCGACGACCCCGAACTGATCGAACTGGTCGAACTGGAACTGCGCGAACTGCTCAACAAGTACGATTTCCCGGGCGACACCACGCCGATCATCCGCGGCAACTCGCTGGCCGTGATGCTGTCGCAGGGCAAGGACGACGCGGCGGCCAAGTGCATCGACGACCTGATGGTCGCCCTGGACACCTACATCCCCACGCCGCAGCGCGAGGAGGACAAGCCGTTCCTGATGTCGATCGAGGACGTCTTCTCGATCAAGGGTCGCGGCACGGTCGGCACCGGCCGTATCGAGCGCGGCGTCGTCAAGGTCGGCGACGAGGTCGAGATCGTCGGCCTGATGAAGGCCCCGCGCAAGACGGTCGTGACCGGCGTCGAGATGTTCCAGAAGACGCTGGAGAAGGGCATCGCCGGCGACAACGTCGGCGTGCTGCTGCGCGGCATCGAGCGCACCGAACTGGAGCGCGGCCAGGTGCTGGCCAAGCCCGGCTCGATCACCCCGCACACGAAGTTCGAGGCCCAGGTCTACATCCTGTCGAAGGAAGAGGGCGGCCGTCACACGCCGTTCTTCTCGGGCTACCGTCCGCAGTTCTACTTCCGCACCACCGACGTGACCGGCACGATCACGCTGCCCGAGGGCGTCGAGATGTGCATGCCGGGGGACAACGTCAAGATCAAGGTGGAGCTGATCGCCGACTCGCCCATTGCCATGGACGAGGGCCTGCGCTTCGCCATCCGCGAGGGCGGCCGCACCGTCGGTTCCGGCATCGTGACCAAGATTCTGGAGTAAGGGACGGCTCCGCTTACTATTGGCGAGGGGGGGGTGTGAACCCCCCGGTCCGTCGAAGCACCGGGGGGGTTCCCACCCCCCGCTCGCCCAACGTTACGCGAGAGGGGCGCTCCTCATGCGCGAGTACGTCTGGCTGGAGTGTACGGTCTGCGGCGCTCGGAACTACCGCACCCAGAAGGAGACACGCGGCGCTAACCGGCTGGAGCTGAAAAAGTTCTGCCGCAAGGAACGCAAGCACACGGCACACAAGGAATCACGGAAGAAGTAGCTATCAGCTTTCAGCTATCAGCTTTCAGCCAGAAAGCGGAAGCAGCGAGATTCTCGCGCCGGCGTGTCTGTCAACAGCGGTTGCCCATGCCGGCTGAGAGCTGAAAGCTGATAGCTGACGGCTCGAAGGAGCGTAGCTCAATCGGTAGAGCAGCCGTCTCCAAAGCGGCCGGTTGGGGGTTCGAGTCCCTCCGCTCCTGTTTGGGAAGCTTCCGTGCGGGGCGTTGGGAAAACAGGACGTTGCTCCCCTCCGCAAGTGCGGGCTGCGTAGGAAGGATGTGCCATGGCGGTGGCTGTCAAGAATACCCCGGAAACGCGCACCCCCAGCCTGTTCGACCGCCTGTCGGCGGTGAGCCTGGCTGGCGTGGTGTACGTGCTCGGCACCGTGGGAATCGTCTTCAAGGGCCTGCCGGCACTGTGGGAACAGCTTGGACTCCCCAGCGATAGTTTCATGGGCGTGGCCCTCGAGGGGGCCGCCCTGCTCGCCGTCCTGGTGGTCCTGCTCGTGGTCGGCGTGCGGCTGATGGGACCGACGGCTCGGCCAGGACTGCGGGCCGGCATCTTCACGGGGTTGGTCCTGCTCCTGGTGCTGACCCTGGTCGGGCGCTGGCTGGGCGGCATCCTTGAGGGCTGGGTTTATGACGGGGGCTGGTTCCCCGGCAACGAGGCGATGGTCGGCGGCATCCTTGCCGGAGTGATTGTGGGCCTGCTGGCCCTGTGGGTGCTGCGGATCTTCTTCCGGCGCGGTTTCGAGAACTGGCTGGTCCGCTTCGAGGAGCAGGGTTGGTTCTCCGGGAAGGCGTTCAAGCCCGGACAGGGGTTGCGGGTCCGCCGCGGCACCATTCTTGGCATCTTGCTCCTGGCGGGCAGCGGCATCTGGGTGCTGGTCAACCGCGGCACGCTCGGGTCGGGTGGCTGGGAGATCAACATCCCGTTCACGGGGCAATTTGTCGTCGAGGACATCGGCGATGCCGGTTCCGCGCTGGAGAGCACGCCGCCCCAACAGTATCGGGTGGTCGACCCCGGCTGGGCGGAGGGGCTGGAGGAGGGCACGACCCTTTCGTTCGACCGGGCCACAGAACTCGATGAGAAAGTCCTCGGGCCTCTGGCCGCGACGAAGAAGAAAGAACTTGACGGGCTGATCGCCGATCTCCTGACGCAGGCGCTCGACAAGGCGCGCGTGCAAAAGTCCTCCGTGAAGACGCTTGCCGACCTACAGAAGGCCCTCAATGCACCGAGGGAATCCACCGAGCGCGTCACCGATCCCGAGGTCGCGCGCCTGGTGGGACGGATCGAGGAACTGAAGCGGTTCGAGCCCCTCCTTGGCGAGAAGACGGGACTGAAACGTTTCGGTGCCCAGCGCGAGATCGACCGCTACGTCCTGGCTGAGCAGGAGCGCGAGAAAGAGCGAAAAAAGGTCAGCAAGGAAAGCACCGCGGGGACCGCTTCCAGCTCCGCCGTCGAGTTGGTCGTGCGGTGGACGGACAGGAACCGCTTGCCGATCCTGGCGCCGGTGCTGGAGCGCTTCCGCGTGCGCGACATCAACAAAGACCTGGACCCGCTGTCCTTCCGCATTGTCCGCGACACCCCCCTGCAGTTTCCCACGGGAGCGGGCGACGAGTCCTGGATCTGGTTCAAGCCGGGGGAGATCGTCAACCAGAGGGATTTTGAGGACAAGGTCGAGGCGATCAAGAAGGAGCTGACAGCGCGGGGTGAGCGCGGGGTCGACGTCGAGGATTTGGCGAAGAAGGCTGCCCCGCCGACCAAGCCGATGGAGGGGCACGTCGTCTACGCGAGTATCACGCTGTTGCCGGCGGTCCGGTTCACGATCCCGCTGTTGCTGCTGCTCTTGACCATTTGGCTGGCGTGGCGCGTTGTCAACCTGCCGACCTTCGGCGACTTCCTGATCGCCACCGAGGCGGAGCTGAACAAGGTTTCCTGGACGACGCGGGCCCGGCTCTGGCAGGACTCGCTGGTGGTGCTGACGACGATGCTGCTGATGGCCCTCTTCCTGTTCGTGGTCGACATTGCCTGGGGCAAGATCCTGAGCTGGAACCCGATCGGCGTGCTGCAAGTGAAGACGCAGACGGAGAAGCCGAAGGACGAGGCGAACCTGAAGTGGTAGTCCGGTGACGGCGGAAGCTGCCCTGGGTCATCTGGGGTTTGAACATGATGACGGATGAGACGCCAACCGCGGCCGAGAGCCCTGCCCCGCCGCCGCCGGCCCCCGCCGGTACGGAGGAGCCGAAGGTGCCCGCGCCTGCTCCCGACGAGGCGCCCCCGCCCGCGGAACACCCAACGGCCTTACGGGACGAGCCAACCGCCGGGACCGAGTTTGTCGACGCCGGAGCTGGCGAGGCCGCGCCGCCCTATCCGCCCGATTCGCCGGAGGCCGCGCCGTTCCCGCTGATGCCGTCCGCGACGGACCCGGGCGTCAGCGCGGAGACCAAAGAGGTGACACCGCTGGAGGAACTGGCGAGAGACCAGGCCGAGGACCCGACCGCGGTGGTCCAGGCAGGAGAGTCGGCCGAGAGGAGCGAGAGCGAGCCGGTGGAAGCCCCGCCGTATGGCCCGCCGGAAGCGGCCGCCGTGGTGGAGCCGCCGAGCAACAAGCACTGGTATGTCGTCAAGGTGCAGAGCGGACGCGAGGAGTCGATCAAGGAAGCCATCGAGAAGAAAGTGAAGATCGAGGGGCTCGAGGAGTATTTCGGGCGGATCTTCATCCCGACGGAAAAAGTAACGGAGATGCGCCGGGGCAAGCGCTACACGCGCGAGCGGAAGGTCCTGCCCGGCTACATCATGGCCGAGGTCGAGTACAACGACCGCATCCTGTACCTGTTCCGCGAGACGTCAGGCGTTGGCGACTTCGTTGGGGCGCAGCCGCACTCGAACCGCCCGCCGCCGCCGATGTCGTCGCGCGAAGTCCAGAAGTGGCTGGGAACGGGCACCACGCCGGCGGGGGAGGACGCGCCCATCAAGCACGACTTCGAGAAGGGGGATCGCGTCAAGGTCAAGGAGGGCATGTTCAAGGAGATGGAAGGCGAGATCAAGGAGATCATCGAGGCGAAGAACCAGGTGAAGGTCGAGTTGACCATTTTCGGCCGGCCGGTACTCGTGGAGATGGAATACTGGCAGGTCGAGCGCATATAATAGAAGATTGCGCAGAAGGCGATGGGGGAGCCGGCCCCGACGGCGGCGAAAGCAGCAGGGGTCGCCGCCCCCGTTCGTCGTTGGCTGGGACTTTTTCCGTGGGGCAGGTCGCTGACCTGCCTGGCAACTGGCAGGTCAGCGACCTACCCCCACGCCAGAAGCCTGTTCGTCGTTGGCTGGGACTTTTTCCGTGGGGCAG
>JACOUH010000212.1 GCA_016177925.1 Planctomycetota bacterium
GCGTGCGCCGCAGCGCCTCCTCGTGGCCGGGGAAGTCGAGTGCCATCTCGTCGGGTGTCTTGAAGTAGAACTCGTTGGCCCCGAAGCGCCAGCGGTTCGGGCTTGTGCTAGACCGTCCCGCGTTGCGTTGCACCGTGCAGTCTGCTCGCTCCGCGAGCGGACTGCACGGTCAAAACGTGCTTCCCACCTGGAAATCACGGCTTCCCTGCCGGGTGGGTCGAGCGCTGTGACCGCCGCGCGCGGGGCGCCGACGGTTGTAGCGTGGCGCCGTCCCGGCGCCAGAGGCCAATCCAGCCGAGGACCAGGCCCGCCGACGCCAGCAGCGCCGGCCCGCGGTCTGCCGTCTCGACTGTGCGGACTTCCTGTCCTGTCGACGTGTCTTCGTCGGCGAAGTACGCATCCAGGGCCGCGGTAGGAGGAGTCTCCTGCTCCTTTTGTTCCGGCGTCGCCGGCGTCTTCTGCGGCACCTGGTCGGCCGGGGCAGCGCTGTCCGGCGCTGGCGATCCAGGCACAGGCGTGTCGTCACTCCCGACATCGCCCGTGGATACCTCCCCCCCGGAGGACAGTGCAACGGGTGTCCTGCCGGTCGTGTGTTCCGCCACGGTAGCCGGCAGCGAAACTGTCGGCGTGGCTGGCACGGCAATGACAGAAGGAAGAATGGTCGGCGTGGTCGCCGTCGTCAGGACCAGGGAGGCCTGGACAACACCGTCGGCACGGACAGCAGCGACCGTGGCGACAGGGGACACTGCCGCCGGGGCACCCGCGACAGCGGGTCGGGCGACGGCCTGGACGGCGAGGCTGTCGGCGACCGAGGCGGTCTTCTGAGCGGTCGAGACAGTCGCCGCCGGAGCGTCCGTGCCCTCGGAGGAATCGGGATAGTCGTCGTGGTCTTCCTGACCGGGCTCGACGGCGATACCCCCGCTTCCGTGGAGGGGATTGCCGTTAGCCACTTGCGTGTTTGGCAGCGGTACAGTCGGGTTGGCCCCTGTGCTGAAGTTCAGCGTCATGGCATACTTGCCCGTGCCAAAAGCGCTGGCCTCGTTGCCGGTCACCTTGACGTAGAACTGCTGCCCGGCGGTGACGTTGCTGATCGGAATGGTCAGCGTGGAGCCGGCGTACCCGGTGTCACTGGCCGAGCCGAGGATGGTGCTCTGATCGGAAGCGTACACCGTGACCGTCGGCATCAGCAGACTCAACCCCTGGCTCTGCACCACCACTTGCAGCGTTGACGCCGTCCCCGTCGGAGCGCTGAACTTGTAGTAGTCAACGTCGGACTGGGTGGTGATGTCGAGCCCGGTGAGGGTCGCCGTGTACGTCGACGTGCTGATCGTCGACGTGATGTCGCTGGCAGTCGCGAAGGTGCCGTTGGAAGCCGCGGCGTCGTAGGTGTCGTTGGGCCGCGCTCCGTAGATTGCCCTGATCCCGTTGATGTCGTCGGAATACAGGGCCGTCATCGCCGATACGTACGTCGAGTACATGACGGCGCGCGAGTAGATGCTGTGGTTGAGCCCCAGCGCGTGGCCGAGTTCGTGGGCCGTCACGGTGAACAGGTCGTAGGTGGTGCCGGTGGTGAAGTACTTGCCGGTATTGAACTTGATCTCGCCGGCAATGTCGTAGTTGTTGGCGGGTGGCGGCATGAACGCTTGTGCAACCGGCTGGGTGCCGGTGCCAAAGTTGTAGCCGCCGAAGCGCACGTCGCCGTGGTTGGGGTCGCCCTGCTGGTAGCTCCCCTGGCCAATCGTCTGCCCGTTGTCAGACACAACCGTAAAGTTGATGTTTGCCTGTTCAGCCCACGACTGGGCGGCCAGCAGGATCTGGTGCTGCCAATCGGCGGTGGAACTGAACGACCCGTTGAGCGAACTGAACAGGTTGCTGGTATTCCCGCCGCTGGCCCAGACTGTGCCGTCCGGGGCGGAGCTGAGACTGAGCAGCTCCGGGTGCGTCCAGGCATTGCCCGACACCGAGTAGGGGGTGATGCGCGATTCCAATTCCTCTAGCTGCGGCCGGCTTGGCCGCGGCACGGAAGAACGGAGCGGAAGAAGGGATCTCTTCCCGAACCGAAACATGACAGACCTCCAGGCAACACGGGGCGGAAACCGGACCGTTCCTCGGACGGCCGTGGGGAGAGTTTCCGTCCCGGGACCGTGCCCTGGCTGGACAACGTCACACGCCGTCCCCCGCGTGCGACAGGGCATTTGCAGCCCGGCAACCCGCCGGACTGCGGGGAGAAGGCAGCACTCGGGGCGAGTGCTCCTCAAACCGTGGAGAATGCTTGCATTAACAACATAATGATCCTACCGATGGGGAAGGATTTACGCCAAGTATAAATTTGCCAAAAAACGTTAATTTTTCGAGAATTATTCCTTGGATAGATGAAAATTTCTCTTCAGACCTGAAAAGATTGTCCGGCAGGGAAAACTGGGGAAAGTGTACGGATGGTATCGACCAGGATTCTGCAAGGAAAGGAGCCCTCATCGGGCTTGCCCCGGTGGAGCGCAGGTTGCTGCCCGAGCAAACCGAAGCGGACCTGCGGCCTCGGCCCGCCGCGCAGGGAGGCCCGGGCTCGCGGTCAGCAACGTTTCCAGGACCACACCACGGCCAGGGAGTCTTCGGGAGGGCCGGGAGACGGAGAAGGTCTGCGGCTGATTGCCGAGTTCCAGCCGGGAAACCGAAGGAGCGCCCGTCCTTGAAGGCGTGGCCCCGGCGGCTGTTGACTGCCCAACAACCAGCGCCCGATCGACCTCTCTAGCAACCGGCTCCCCTGGCCGATCTCACTGCTTCAGGCGGTCGATGAGGAATTGAGCGGCGTTCTTGTACCGGGAGTGCGTCTGGCCGGGGTAGACGAGGATCACCTCGACGCCGGCCGCCTTGAGCTTCTCCGCCAGCTTCAGGCCGAGCACGGCCGAATGGGTCGGGTCGGCCTGCTTCTCGCCCACGACGGGTGGCACCTTCTGGCTCGCGTAGTCCATGAAGATCGGCGGGTCGTCCTTGCTCACGTGCTCGATCGGCGAGTACTCCTTGATCCACTTGTGTACCCGATCCCGGCCCTCGTGGAACGCCTGGAAGTTGGAGAAGCCGAACGCATGACCGCCGTAGCTATAGTTCGGCATCCACTCGCGCAGTTCCTTCGGATCGAGTGAGGTCTGGGCACCGTTCACGGCCGCGCAGAACAGCCGTGTCGATTCCCGCGCGACCGGGTCGTCGCTCTTGAGGTCGGCCAGGTCGTCGTGCAGCGCCAGCCACAACGAGGAGCAGCCGCCCGCCGACCCGCCGGTGGCGCCGACGCGCTTCTTGTCCAGGTTCCACTCGGTCGCCTTCGACCGGATCAGCTGCAAGGCTCGCGCGGCGTCCTCCAGGGGGGCCTTGACCGGCGGCTCGACTTTCTGCGCGACGGCCTGCTTGACGTAGCGGTAGTTGATCGCCGCCACGGAGATGCCGGCGTGGAGATACTGCTGGATAGCGGCGCCGCCGAGGCTGCTCTTGTCGCCTCCCTGCCAGCCGCCGCCGTGGATGTAGAGGACCAGCGGCGTCGGCTTCTCGGATTTGGCCTGCCAGAAGTCGAGCACCTGCCGCTCGTGCTTGCCGTAGGCGAGGTTGGCGACGGTCGGCGGCGGGGCGGCCGGTTTCTTGACCTGCTGGGCCGGGGACCAGGCAGTGAGGGGGCTCAGCAACAGGACCACACCAAGAACCATCCGATACATGGCTCATGCTCCGGACGAAAGGGAGGTCAGAGGACAAACGCCACAAGGAGGCAGGATCGTTGTACGGACGCGCAGGTCCATTGTCCGGGCGCTTCGAGCAGCGCCCGGTGCTCAACAGGCCCAACCGGGGGCGGCATCCGCGGCGGACAGGTCTACGGGGCGAGCGACCCGCGCGCCGCCTTCGTCAAGGACCGCCCCGTTTCGCCGTCGGACTTTCACGCGACCATCTACCACGCTCTCGGCATCGCGCCCGACCGCGAGATCCACGACCGCTCCGGCCACCCCTATCACATCTGCGACGGCACGCCCGTCACGGCCCTGTTCTGAACTCTTCGCCGTGCAGGAAACGGACCCGGTCCCCCAACTCGCGGAACGATTCAGTCCTTCCAGCCGACGATGGCGTCGACGGTGGCGATGGCGATCGGGTGGTACGTCGGTCGCGCCTTGCGATAGATCCGCAGGGCGCGTTCCTTTCCTTGCGGCGTCTTGACCAACTCGGCGTAAAGCGGTTGAAGGAACTTGCGCCGGCCCATCGACGTCAGGAACTGCTCCAGACGCGGCGAGGCCGGCTCGTAGCCGTTGCGGACCGCCATCATCAGCCACTGGAAGGTGATCTCCGAGTTGCCGGACCGCGAAAAATTGAAACCCTCGTCCAGCTCCTTCATCCGCTCGCGGCCGAGCTTCTCCGGCAGCGCCTGCAGGAAGTGCAACCATTCCTGCGTCGACCAGCCGGCGGTCTTCAGCGACTTCGCCGGCACCTTTCCGCCCAGCCACGTCTTCGCCTGCTCCTCGGCGCGGGTCAGCGCCTCCGCGGTCAGCCGCGGTGCCCGCCCCGGGATGCCCGGCCGGTTGACCCACTCCTCGACGCTCAACTTCTCTGCCAACTTGCGGTCCCCCTTGACGAGGTGTGAGTCCAGGTAGGCGACGAAGTCAGCAGTGGTGATGCTGCGGAAAGCGAAGTGGTCGAAGTAGCTCTTGAGAAAGGCGTCGAAGCGCTCTCGGCCGACGGACCGCTCGATGTGCGTCAGGAACAGGGCACCCTTCTCGTAGGGGACGTCGGTCAGTCCATCCTCGGGGTCGCGGCCCTTCAGATCGATGTGCAGTACCTGGTCCGGCGGCTTCAGCTCGGCCAGCTCGCGCTCGAGGCCGCGCCGGCCGAGGACCGCCTCCATCTCCGCCCGCTGCTTGCCGTAGACCTGCTCGAGGATGCGCCGCTCCAGGTAGACGGTGAAGCCCTCGTTGAGCCAGAAGTCGCGCCAGGTCGCATTCGAGACCAGGTTGCCCGACCACGAGTGCGACAGTTCATGGGCCACCAGCGACACCAGGCTCTTGTCGCCGGCGAGCACGGTTGGTGAGGCGAATGTCAGGCACGGGTTCTCCATGCCGCCGAAGGGAAAGCTCGGCGGCAGCACCAGGATGTCGTAGCGGCCCCAGCGATAGGGCCCGTACAGTCCCTCGGTCGCCTTGACCATCTTCTCCATATCGGCGAACTCGATCGCCGCCTTGTCGACGACGCCCGGCTCGGCGTAGACTCCCGTGCGTGGACCGACGGCACGAAAGGCCAGGTCGCCAACCGCCAGGGCGATCAGGTAGGGCGGGATCGCCCGCTTCATCTCGAAGCGGTAGTCGCGTGCCTTTTTCGGATCGTTGTTGGCGCTCATGACAGCGAGCAGTCCCTTCGCCGTCCGAATGTGGGCTGTGTAGGTGACACGGACGCCCGGTGAGTCCTGCAGCGGAATCCAGCTGCGGGCGTGAATCGCCTGCGATTGTGTGAACAGGAACGGGTGGCGCTTGCCGCCTGTCTGCTCGCGGTCGAGCCACTGCAGCGCAGAGGCTCGCGGCCCGGTCGAGTAATGGACGCGGACCAGCTTCACGCCCACCGGCGCGGGGACCGACAGCTTCTCGCCGAGGATCGGGTCCGTCTTGCCGAGCGAGAAGGTGCCCTCCGTGAACGATCGGCCGTCGGTCGACCATTCGACTTTCTTCACCCGCAATGCGCGTGAATCGAGCAAGAGGGGCTGTTTGCCGTCGTCGGAGGTGCGCTCGACGGTCAGCGTCGCCTGGCCGGCGAGTGACTTGCGCTCGAAGTCGACGTTCAGGTCGAGGTCGACGTGTCGGACGCGAATGTGCTCGGGGTTAGCGAAGGAGTGGTGGTCTTTCTCGAACTTCGCCCCGCAGGAAACGCCGACCGGGACGAGAGGGAGCAGCGAGGCGAGGACGAGCCAGCGGTAAAGGGAGTGCGGGTATACTGTTGGCGGCTTGGGTTGCGGCATCACACTCTCCGATCGCAAGACTCGGCGACAGGATTCGACGCTCGTCTATAGAATACAATGTTCGACGGCGAAAGGAGATGACGCACCTCGGTGCCCAGGACTGGGGGGGAGTTCGCGGTGTGGGCGCATCATTCGTGCTACCCTACGGATCAGGCCGGGCGGCAACAGTTGGCTGACGAACTTGCGGCGAAAGGGTTCAAACCGACCCAGGCGAAACAGCACTTCGACCGAGACAAGATCAACAAGATGGTCGATGCGATGAAGGACGGGTCTTTTGATTGGAATCGAGCTAGTGGTTCGTCAAGCTTCGATTGACGGGTGACGTAGGACGGATTTCCAATCCGTCCTGTGCAGCCGGACGGATTGGAAATCCGTCCTACAGCTTACCAGCACCCGTCAATCGAAGATTGACGACCCACTAGCCTGCAGCCCGTGATTTTGGGGCCGAACGGCGAGGTCATGGGTGGACATCATCGAGTGAGCGCAGCTCATCTGGCGGGCATCGACCTGACAGCGGTTCCAGGTCCACGACCCCAGGTGCAGAGATTTCCCCAGAACTTCCGGCCGGTGTCCGATTGGATCGATGTGCTGCCGGATGTACCATAACCAGGGCCGCGCATCAGAACCATCGGCAGTTTCGGACTTGCCAGTTCTGAGCGGCCGCTTCGGCGAGACCGAGTAGCTCTGAGGAGGGCGTCATGGGATTTGAGGCGTTTCGGGTCGAGCTTCGTGGCGGAAGGGCCAAGTACGGTGAAGTGGACGAGGCCGTTCGGAAGTTGCCACACCTCAGGCCCGACCAACATTCCGTCCCGATGCAGGGATCGACGTTTTATGTTATCGACGATGGACAGCACTCCATCGAACTCGAACTGATAGACTCGCCCGTGAGACTATCGTGCCGATTCACGCTCTGCCATCCAACCTCGGTCGATTCGGTGTTTCTGGGCCTGGTGCGAGAACTGATGCTCCGACTGGAGATGGAGGCGAAGATCTGCGACGATGTCCGCCCGGAACATTCGCACTCATTCTCTCTCCACGAGTTCGCAGAGTTCTCGGCCATCACCTCTCGCTATATTACCTCGGCATGGAAGTTCCGCACACTAACCCGAAGCGTTAGCGAGGTCGATCCTCGCTAACGCTTCGGGTTAGTGTGAGCAGCTTACCTGCCGAGGTAATATCGCCGCCAGGAGAAGGGAATGGATTGCGGCGTTTGGGGACGAACCGATGGCCGCTACAACGAACGAGGTCTACCAGCGGGTTATTCTGCCGCGGTGTCAGCCGGGGATCGAACAGCCGACATGATGCCAAAGTCGCCCCCTATCCAGGCGCTGGGCGGGCTACTTCTTGTCGTCGCGTGTGCCGCCCTCGCCGAAGGCCTCCTCAAGGGCCCGGATGGTCTCCTCGACGCCCTCCAGCGTGGGATGCATGCGCCGCGTCTTACGGGTGGAGATCTCGGCCGATCGCACCGCCGTGATACAATACGGGGTGGAGGTGACCCATGATCCAGACGGTTGAGGCGGTCGTCGATGGGCAGGGGCGGGTCCGGCTTCTAGGACCAGTGCAAGTCGATGGGCTTCGTCGCGCCCTCGTGACGGTGTTGGACGAGCCGCCCGAGGTGCCGGGCGAGGCCGCTTTGCTGGCTGAGGCGGCCCTGGCCGTCGACTGGAATCGGCCGGAGGAGGACGCGGCATGGTCACACCTGCAGCCGGGGAAGTAGTCCTCGTCCCGTTCCCCTTCTCGGACCTGTCGCAGTCCAAGGTGCGACCGGCCGTCTGCCTCGCCGACGCCGGGCGAGGCGACTGGGTGCTGTGTCAGATCACGAGCAGCCCCTACGGCGACTCGGCCGCGGTGCCGCTGGACGCTCCGGACTTCGCGTCGGGCGGGCTACTGGTAGCCAGTTTTGCCCGCCCAGGGAAGCTGTTCACGGCCAATGCCGCACTCATCATACGGTCGGTCGGTCGACTGAATGACGCGGCGTTCCAGCGGGTGCTCAATGCTGTGGTCGGCTTGCTTCGTCCAGCGGCTGGCCCGTGACGTGGTCGGGCCGAACCCCGCGACACTCAACTCGCCGCCTATCAGCGCAGCTACTTCTTGTCGTCGCGGGTGCCACCCTCGCCGAGGGCCTCCTCCAGGGCCCGGATGGTCTCCTCGACGCCCTCCAGCGTGGGATGCATGCGCCGTGTCTTGCGGAACGCTCGCAGGGCGGCCCGATGCCGTCGTAGCTGCATCAGGCACTGGGCCATGCCGACCTGGGCGCCGAAGTGATGGGGATTCAGGGCCAGCACCGTTTCGCAATCGGCGATGGCCTTCTCGAATTGCCGCGTCTGGAAATAGATGATGGCTCGCTGATTGTACGCCTCGGCGAAGCGCGGCGAGCGGTCGATCAGCTCGTTCAGGCCGGTCAGCGCTCGGCCGCGGTCCTGCCAGCGAGCGAGTCGCTGCAGCTCCTTCTCGTTGTCCTCGCCGTCGGCCCGGAACCACAGCGCCCACAAGGCGTTGGCGGCGAGCTGTCGCACCCGCTCATCGTCGTCATGCAGCCGCTGGGCGAGGGGCTTGTTCGTCGCCATGGTGCCGAGAAAGCCCAGCGCCAGCACGGCAGCCTGGCGCGTGTCGCGGTCGGCACTGACGAGCAGGCGCAGCAGCGTCCCCTCGTTGTAGGACTGCGCGGCACTCTTCTTGAACGCGACGACGGCGGACTGGAACTGCTCCAGCCACGTCTGAGGATCTTCACCCTCGCGCCGCTCCGGCAGCCGGTGGTAGAACTCAACGAGCAGTGCGGTGGACACTTCCTCACCCTTTCAGGCAGGGCGCCTGAGGCGCCCGGGACGCCGGCAAAAAGGAAGTCGCCCCGGCTGCGCCGGGAGGCCCCTCTTCCGTGGTTGTTGCAATCTCTTCGTGCAGTCTATCCCCGCCGACCCCCAGGAGCAACTGCCCCTCAGGGCGTTTTAGTCGATTAGTCGGTTAGTCGATTCGTCGGCTAGTCAGCAAGTCGATTAGAGCGGTTTGCATTTGCTCGTAGCACAGGCGTCTCGCCTGTGCGCTGTCGCGGTTCGGCACAGGCGAGACGCCTGTGCTACGGCCGACTGCAAAACGCTCTAGTGGTTCGTCACTCTCTGATTTTCGGGTAAAATCCACCTTGGCAGGAAAGGAACCCCAGTCAAGGAGGCCGAACCGTGGCCAAGAAGTATGTGCTCAAGTTGACCGCCGAGGAACGCA
>JACOUH010000213.1 GCA_016177925.1 Planctomycetota bacterium
AGTTACGCCGGCTGCTGGATGCCGTCCTGGAGCCCGCGCCCGAACCACCACGCCGACGCCCCAAACCCCCGCTTCCCTCTCCCTTCGACAGCGGCTGACGTACTTGTGTAGATACCCATGCCTGCAAGGAGAGGGGGAGCAATCCCTGTCTTTCTCCCCCTCTCCGCTTCGGGGAGGGGGCAGAGAAGAGGGGTTTCCTTGGGTGTGCCCAGATAGCTCCCCCATGCAATCAGGCCAGGATCTGCTTGACGAGCTTGCCGTGGACGTCGGTCAGACGGAAGTCACGGCCCTGGAAGCGATACGTCAACTTCTCGTGATCGAAGCCGAGCAGGTGCAGGATCGTCGCGTGCAGGTCATGTACATGGACCTTGTCCCTGGTCACATGGAAGCCGAACGCGTCGCTTTCGCCGATCGTCACGCCCGGCTTGACGCCGCCGCCGGCCAGCCACATCGTGAAGCAGTTGGGATGATGGTCGCGACCGTCCGAGCCGCCCTGCACCATCGGCGTGCGGCCGAACTCGCCGCCCCAGATCACCAGTGTCGAGTCGAGCAGACCGCGCGACTTCAGGTCGCGCAACAGCGCCGCACACGCCTGGTCGGTGTTGCGGCAGTTCTTCTTCAGATCGCCGACCAATCCGCCGTGCTGATCCCACGCCAGCCGGTTCAGCTCGCCCAGACCGTCGAGCGTGTCGCGCTGCAGGCCGCGGTCGACGCCGCGCGGACTGGACAGGTACAGCACCGGATCGCTGCCGGTGCGGAACTGCACGCCCTGGTACACCGTCGGCAGGAATCCGCTGCCCCAGTTGGAGTTGCCGCCGCTGGGGCCCTTGCTGCCGGTGCTGAAGACGACGAAGCCCGGTAAGTCCTTCGACTCGCTGCCCAGGCCGTACAGTGTCCACGCTCCCAGGCTCGGCCGGCCGAACTGCTGGGCGCCCGTGTTCATGAAGATCTGTGCGGGGGCGTGGTTGAACGCATCGGTCACCATCGACTTGACAATGCACAGGTCGTCCGCCTGTGTCGCCAGGTGCGGCAGCAGCTCCGACAGTTCCGCCCCCGACTTGCCGTGCCGTGCGAACTTGAATTTCGGCCCGAGCAGCTTCGAGTTCGGGTTGATGAACGCCGCCCGGTAGTTCTTCACCAGGTCCGGCGGTGGCAGCTTGCCGTCCCAGCGCGCCAGCTCCGGCTTGTTGTCAAACAGCTCCAGGTGACTCGGTCCGCCCGCCATGAACAGGTAGATGACGCTCTTCGCCTTGGGCGTGAAGGGTGGTTGTCTCGTTGTCAGCGGGTCGGTCGCTTTCGGCGCCGCGGCGGCGCTCAGCCCGAGCAGGTCGGCCAGGCCGATCGCCCCCAGTCCGACACCGCACTCCTTCAGGAACCAGCGGCGGGCAACGAGCCTGCGAGTGTGGTCAACTCGCTCCGCGAGTTGAGGCCCCAATTCGCTCCGTGAGTCGACCACAAAAGATCGGATGCCGCCCCCTTGGACACCTGTCTGCTTCACGTCTCAAAGCTCCTGCAGAATGGACTGAAGGTGTTCGCGCAGTATCTTCTCGACCTGGGGTTTGCCTCCGATGGAGTCATCATAAAAGATGACACGATAACTGCGAATATCGAAGGGCAGATCCCTGCCGCGCTGAGCAAGCAGGATCGTTGGCTTGTTGAGCGCATGCGCGTAACCGACCTCGTAATAGACATTCTGATTCGGCGCCGTGATTTCAGCGATCACCACTTTCGCGTCTTCGATCTTCTTCTGGATGTCCTGGAAGATGATGCCCGGGCCTGGAACTTCGTCGATCCGGGCAACTTCAAAGCCCAGCGCTTGAGCTTTGGGCCGGATCACAGTCCGGTAAAGGGTGTCGTAGGGCTCCCCAAATTGCATGGCGACAAAAGCGGTGGGTGCCTTCCGTTGAACCGCAAAATCCTGAAATAGAACGGGCGATTTGGACATCGAGTAGAGGCCGAGTTGGTTTCCCGACGGGGGGCTAGACAGCAAATGCTCCAGCACCGGGACGTCATCCACCACCAGAGAAATTCGCTGACCTTTCTGGGTCACCGTGAGCTGATAGTCCTGGTTGTAGCGGAGATTTTGAACCGAGCCGGCTCCCCGCCGAGGGACCCAGCCGGTCATCGGCAAGAACTCCCAGATCGCATACGCCAAGTCAGAGGCCCCCAACCCGGCAACCAGGTAGCCGCCCGATTCCGACTGGTAACCGAGCACAATCCCCGCCGACTCACCCCTCAAGGGAGAGCTGGTTCCCTCGAATCGAACCTTCGCGCGGATAAGGCCATCTCGGAATCGTTCGTCACATATCGCAAGCCCATGCGCACCAGGCAAGGGCGTTGCGCCCGGACCTTCATAGTGAACGCTGCGATCCGCGATACCCCAGGAGCCGGCAATCGGCGCCCAGCGCGTAACAGGAACCCACTTTGGCTCTGCCTGGCTGATCATTCGGGTACTCACGATCAAGAGACTTCTGCTGACCTCCCGCTCACCTGGATGAATAATATCAAAACAGTAATGCTCGATGAAGGCAATACGCGGGGCAAGCTACTTTTGCTCACTCCTTGGTGATCGTCTCGTCGAGGTTCAAGAGCAGCCGAGCCGTCGCAGTCCACGCGGCGGATTGCGCGGGGGTCACGCCGGCCGGTAGTTTCGGCGGATGCGACGGGTCCGAGGCGGCGAGGTCCCACGGCCGGGCGCCCGGGGCGGAGAATCGATCCGTCTGCTTCTTCAAGAAGGCCAGCAGCACGCCCAGCTCGCGCTCCGACGGCGTGCGGGCGGTGCAGCGGCGGAAGGCGTCGACCAGACGCGCGCGGTCGTCGGGCCCGCCATCGGACAGGACCTTGCGAGCCAGGGCACGGGCGCTCTCCAGGAACAGGGTCTCGTTCAGTGTCGCCAGCGCTTGCAGGGGAGTGTTCGAGCGCGGCCGGCGCACGCAGGAGGCATCGCCGTTGGGCGTGTCGAAGGCCGTCAGCACCGGATATGGCACCGAGCGAAAGCGGAAGGTGTACAGGGCACGGCGGTAGCGGTCGTCGCCCTTGTCCTCTCCCCAGGTCTTGGGACCATAACTCGTCGGCGGGACGAACAGGAAGCCCGGGGCCGGCGGATGGACGGGCGGCCCGCCGATCTGCCGGCTCAGCAGCCCGCTCGCCGCCAGGGCGATGTCGCGCACCACTTCGCCCTCGACGCGGAACCGCGGGCCACGCGTGAGCAGCCGGTTGTCCGGATCGCGCTTCGCCAACTCCGGCGAGACGCGCGACGACTGCTGATAGGTCGCACTCGTCACGATCAGCCGGTGCAGACACTTCAAGCTCCATCCGCTCTCCATGAACTCCACGGACAGCCAGTCGAGCAGTTCGGGGTGCGTTGGCGGTTCGCTCTGCACGCCGAGGTCCTCGCTGGTGGCGACCAGGCCCGTGCCGAAGTACGCCTGCCAGACACGATTGACCATCGCTCGCGCCGTCGTTGGGCTTTGACGGTCGACCAGCCACTTCGCCAGCCCCAGGCGGTTGTTCTCCGCGCCGGGCGGCAGTGGGTGCATCGACGCAGGGACGCCCGGCTGCACGGGCCGCGACGGCTTGAGGAAGTTGCCGCGTTCGAGCAGGAACGTGGGCCGTGGGCTCGCACGAGCCATCAGCGCCAGCTGCGACGAGCCGGCCGGATGCTGCTTCCATAGCGCCTCGATCTTCGCATTGGCGTCCTTCCACTCGGCGACGGTCGTGCGCCAGTAGCTGAAGATTGCCGCGCGACCCGCTGACGCGGGTGCCCCGGCGGGAGTACGGCGATCGGGGGGGACCGATAATAGCAACCGCACCCCACGCGGCACTGGGTCGGCGGAGGGATGGTCGGCGCCCGTCACGGAGAAGCGGAAGCGGCCGAGGTTGTTGTTCTGATTGTCGTCGCTGTTCCAGCCACCGTGCATCTGCTTGAGGCTGAAGGTCAGCAACGCCCCGTTCGGCACCTCCATTGGCCGGTCCGGCACGAACACGGCCTTGCGATCGACATTGCGGCGACCCGGCCCGGCGTCGATGCCCCAGGCGGTCAGGTCGTTGCCGTCGATGGCGTACGACACCGGCCCGGTGACGCGCTTCTTGCCGGCGCGATCGTCGAACATCGGCTCCAGTGGCTTCTCGTCATTGCCGAAATCGGCCGTCGCGGCGATGAGCTTGACCCGCTTCTTCTCATTCGGCTTCTTGGGATCGGCAACCTCGACCGTGAACTCGGTCAGGGCGAACAATCCGAGCGGCGAGCGGCCCGGCCCACCGAGCGGCAGGTCAGGGTCGGTGAGCAGTTCCAGGCGGAAGCCGGTGATCTTCTTCACCTCGGTCCGGCCGGCAAACTGCGAGGTCCACTTCGTCGGCGCGTAGCCCCCGGCCGTCTGGGAGCCGTCGTCGTGGTAGACGTAGCGCTGGCCGTTGTCGCCGGCATTCTCCACCTTGACGACCTGCCACGGCAGCTCGTCCTTGCGGGTGCGCTCCTCCCATTCCGCCAGGCGTTTTTCCCAGTCGGGGCTTCGATGCTTCAACCCCTCCTCGCTGTCGCGAATTTGACGCAGCAACTCGGCGCGTTTCCGCTGCTCGGCGAGCGAGTAAACGGCGATGTTGGCCTCGTGCGTGTCGTTGACGTAGGCGAAGAGGCGGTAGTAGTCTTCCTGCGTGATCGGGTCGAACTTGTGGCTGTGACACTGGGCACAGGCCAGCGTCAGACCAAGGACGCCCTTGCCCAGTGCGTCCATGCGGTCAAACATCGCTTCCATGCGGAACTGCTCGGGGTCAATGCCTCCCTCCTCGTTGATCATCGAGTTGCGGAGGAACCCCGTCGCCACGCGCTGGTCCTGTCCCGCACAAGCCCCAAGCGCCAGCGCGGGGACGTCCCCGCGCTGGCGCTTGGGGCTTGTGTCCGGCAGCAGGTCTCCGGCGATCTGTTCGATGATGAAACGGTCGTAGGGGAGATCGCGGTTGAGGGCGGCGACGACCCAGTCGCGATACATCCAGGCGGTGCGCGGCTTGTCCTTCTCGTAGCCGTCGCTGTCGGCGTAGCGGGCGGCGTCGAGCCAGTGCCGTCCCCAGCGCTCGCCGTAAGCAGGCGAGGCCAGCAGCCGGTCGACGAGGCGCTCGTAAGCGCCGGGCGCGCGATCGGCCAGGAAGGCGTCGACCTCGGCAGGCGTCGGTGGCAGGCCGAGCAGGTCGAGGCTGAGTCGGCGGATCAGCGTTTCCTTACTGGCTGGCGGGCAGGGGTACAGTCCCTCGCGCTCCTGCCGGGCGAGGACGAAGAGGTCGATGGGATTGCGAGCCCAGGCGGCCTCTTTCACCTTCGGAAGGGGAGGGCGGACCGGCGGGACGTAGGCCCAGTGGACCTGGTAGGTGGCTCCGTCGGCGATCCAGTTGCGCAGCAACTGGATCTGCTTGCCGGAAAGCTTCTTGCCCGTCTGCAGCGGCGGCATGACCTCGGTTTCTTCCTTGCTGCTGACGCGGCGGATCAGTTCGCTGGCGTCGGGCTTGCGCGGCACGACCGCGGACTCGCCGGACCGGCCGCCCTTCAAAGCGGTGTCACGGAGATCGAGGCGCAGCTTGGCCTTGCGGGCCTTGTCGTCGGGGCCGTGGCACTTGAAGCAGAAGTCCGACAGGATCGGTCGGATGTCGCGCTGGAAGTCGATCCGCTCGGCGGCGCGGCCCACTGCGGGCACGAGCAGGGCGCCCAGCAGGGGAGCGAGGAAGGTAGGAAGACGTTTCATCGTTCTCTCGGCGTTCGGCGAGTCATCGCTGGAGGGTCATCTCTTGTTATATCGCAGTCCCCGGGAGTTTGCGACCAAGGTTTGCAATCGGCTGGCTTCATCCCGGAGCATCGCGCATGCACCACCAGACCCACAGGATGAGGGGGATTTGCAGTGGCAAGCGCACCAGGGCGATCACCGTCTTGGCGGTCCAGCCCGTAGCGAGGGCGTCGAGGAACATCTGCACGTTGGCGGGGAAGACCGCCACAAGGAGGGCAATCAGGCCCCAGCCGGCGGCGCGGCGCAGCGACGGAACCAGGATTCCGAGGCCGCCAGTGATCTCGAAGACCCCGCTCAGGTAGACCAGCTCGCGGTGCCACGGCAAGTACGGGGGCATGATCTCCAGGTAGAGCTTCGGCCGAACGAAGTGCAGGACGCCCGCGCCGACGAAGAAGAAGGCGAGGACGATCCGTAGTAGAGCGCGTCCGTTTTGCCACTTCATGGGCCGTACTCCTCTTTAGCCCGACGCGCAAGCGAGGAACACTTCAGCCTCGCTTGCGCGTCGGGCTAAGCAGCGGCGGTCGGCGCTGGGACTACTTCACCGCCGCGGCGACGACGTTGCAGGCGCGAGCGAGGAAGCGGCCCTCGGGCTCCTGCGGCTGCGTCGTGAACAGGATGCAAAAGGACTCCGTCTCGGGGTCAAGCCAGCAGACGGTACCGGTGGCGCCCCAGTGGCCGTACGTGCGTCCGCCGAGCAGGTCGCCGAAGTTGGCCGAGTGGCCCGGCCAGTTCAGCCGCCAGCCCAGGCCCCACGGCCGGCAGCGCCGCTCCTCCTCCGGCACTGCTGGCATCACGGCCAGCTGGTTCGACGTCATCGCCCGCACCGTCGCCGGGCTCAGGAGCCGCACGTCCCCGAGCGTTCCGCCGTTGAGCATCATGCGACAGAAGCGGGCGAAGTCCGCCGGCGACGTGAGCATTCCGCCCCACGGCGCTCCGAAGCCCAGCCAGTACGCGCTGTTCCAGCCCCAGTCGGTGCCGGCCATCTCGGCCGGCACGCGCACCCCCGCGATCCGCTCGCGTCCCTTCCGGTCCGGGGGCCAGCCCAGCCAGGTGTCCTTCATGCCCAGCGGCTCGAAGATTTCCTTGCGGAGGAACTCCTGGATCGACTTGCCGGACACTTGATGGACGATCTCGGCCAGCATAGCGGTGCCCATGCTCTGGTAGCTGACGCGTGTTCCAGGGGCGAACTGCAGGGGCAGCTTGCAGATCTCGTCGACGAACGCCGACAGCGGCTTGTGGGCCTGGCGCATCTTGACATTGTCCGGCAGCATGTCGGGCAGACCGCTGGTGTGCGTCATCAGGTGGCGCACCTGCACGTCCTGCTTGCCGTTGGCTGCGAACTTGGGCACGAACGCCGAAACCTTGTCCTCCAGCGTGATCTCGCCGCGTTCGACGAGCATCATGACCGCCGTGACCGTCACCGGCTTGGTGATCGAGGCGATCAGGAAGAGAGCGTCCTTGCCCAGTGGCGGCGCGTCCTTGTCGGGGCGCTGCCGGCCGAAGAACTGCGGCTCGACCACGCTGGTCTTGCGGCCGACGCAGAGGGCCGCGGCGGGCACCTTGTCGGAGTCGCACCAGCGCTTCAGCAGGTCGTAGGCCCGCTGCAGCTGATCGGGATCGAAACCGGCGGCCTCGGGTTTGGCGAGGGTCAAGACGGACATGGCAGACTCCTGTCTTCGTCGCGCCAGTCCAGCAGGGCGAGCAGCCCGTAAGCGAGGGCGCAGGCCCACTGGACCGTGCTGACGTGAAGATACCAGCGATGGGCGGGATAGAACGCATCGGGATCGAGCACCGCAAAGGCGGCCGGGTCGAGGAGGGCATCGAGGTGCCGGTGCAGCCAGACCAGCAGGGCGAGCGCGACTGCCAGTCCACCCCAGCACAGCCAGCGCAGGGCCCGGCGTCGCGAGGCGGGACGAGCCGCGGCGTCCCAGGCGAGCAGCGGCAGGGCGACGGCCCCGGCGGCGTTGAGGTAGTTGGTCACGCGCCGCGTGACAAATCCCTGAAGCCGGCGCGAGAGAACTTCATGGCCGACCTGAACGACGACGGCGGCGTAGAAGGTAAAGCCGCCCTGCCAGAACATCAGGGCGGCCAGCACGAGCGCCCGACGCACCGTCGCCACAGCCTCGTCTCCTCTATCATTTACGGCTCCTCCGGGCCCAAGGGCAAGCCTGGCCTTTCCTGGGCTTGCCCTTGGGCCTGCTCTTTCTACCCTTCCTCAAGGGAAGTCTCCCGGATAACGGTATGGAATCTCTACTGGTCCATCTTGGGGTTGCGGTCGCCGTGCGACAACAGGTACACCACCCACTCGAAGATTTCGTCTTTCCTTGAACGCGTCGAACAGGTGTTCCGGCATCTTCGACCCCTTCGATTGTTCAGCTGCCAGGCGAGGTCTCCCGATGTTTGAATGGCTCTTCCGGGCTACTTGTCCCTGCGACCCCGCAGCGAAGCGCTGGGTGGAAGATCGGCTCCGCTGGCTCGCCCGGCAGTTCGGCCTGCACATCCTGCTGGAGCGGCCGATCATCCTGCCCACGGACGAGTTCTTCCCGGACCCCTACGACGGCTCGCCGAAGGCGGTCCGGCGAATGTTCCGCCGGGTCTGCGAGTACATGGAGGTCGACCCGGAGGCGGTCGAGATCAAGCTGTTCACGGACCGGACGCCGGGGTCGATGGCGGCCCTCAACCCGTTGCGGGGCTTCGCCGCCGGTACGTGGCAGGGAGGCGAGGGGCCCTGGCAGAAGGGAGTCGTCCGGATCGAGCGCAGTGCCCTCGACCGGCCGGCCGACCTGGTCGGCACCATGGCCCATGAACTGGCCCACCAGCGCCTGCTGGGCGAGGGTCGGGCTGAACCGGATGCCTTTGACAACGAGTTGTTGACCGACCTGACGGCGGTGTACCACGGCTTCGGGGCGTTCCTCGCCAACAACCCGCGGAAGTCGACCGGGGAACTGGGCTACTGGCCCGGGACCGAACTCCGCAGGCCGGAGTACATCTCCGAGCCGATGCTTGGCTACGCGATGGCCCACATCGCCTGGTTCCGGGACGAGGACTGGCCGGCCTGGGCGAAAGCGCTCCGGTGGGCGCCCCGGGCAGTGTTCAAGCAGGGCCTGCGCTACCTGCAAACGACGGCCGACTCGACCTTCACGCCGGTACGGTTGCGGGCCGCACGCGCTAACGACACCTGACCAGCCAGGGCATCGAGAGCGGGCAAGACGCCTGCCCTTACGCCGGCGGCGTCGCGCCGTTGGAGGTTTGCGGCTTGTCGAGTGCGCCCTTCGCCAGCTCCAGGACACTGGCGAGGAAGCCGACCAGCGAGCCCGTCGCGCCGCCGGCGTCGGGACCGATACTGATCGCCCGCAACTCCTCGGGCCGCGGCAGCGAGGCGGCAATCTCCGGCAGGCGAGCGATCAGCTGCGCCTGAACGTGCGGCGGCGACAGGTCGTTCTCCGCCGCTCGTCGCAGCTTGAACAGCCCCAGGTCGCGCTCCTCGCGACGGGCCCGCGCCTCGTGCGTCACGTCCTCGACCTCGACCGACGCGGCGGCCCGCAGCCGGTCGCGCTCGGCCCTGGCGCGGTCCAGGTCGATCTTGCGCTTGACCGCCTCCAGTTCCTCGGCGACACGGCGCCGCTCGATGTCGAGCTGATGCAGGGCCAGCTCCAGGTCGGCCTCACGACGGGCGCGCTCGGTAGCGGTCCGGCCGGCGATGGCGCGCCGCTCCTCCTCCTGCTCGACCTCGTGCCGGCGGGCGCGCTCGACCTGCTCGCGGTCGTAGTGCTCGCGCTGGCCGGTGAAGCGCAGTTCCTCGAGCTGCCGCTGGATGCCCAGCTCATCGGTCTCGCGCTTCTGGCGGTTGAGCTGTTCCTGCAAGGCAATCTGCTGGGCGGCCTCCAGTTCCGCGAGGCGAGCCAGCTTCTCGCGTTCGGCGCGGAATGGCTTCTGCAGGTTCTGCCACAGCTGCGTCGAACTGACCACCGCCTCCTTGATCTGCACGGTGACGATCTTCAGACCCAGGCCCGAGGCGGGATCTTCCTCGCGGTCGCCCTCGGCGACGGTGCGCAGCCTTTGCGTCAGTTCCTTGATGATCGGCTGCTTGTCGCTGAGGACGTCGTCGATCGACATGGTCGCGACCTTGTCCTTGATGGCGGCCTCGGCCTGCTCGCGAAGCTGGATATTCACGACCCGCATGGGATCTTCAGGATCGGAGAAGTCGAGCTTGCGATAGGCGGTGCGGATGTCGTCGACGATCCACTGCACGTACGCCTGGACGAGGATGCCCTGGCGCTCGACGCAGACGCAGCGGGCGTTGATGAGCAGCGTCTGCACGACGGCGGGGACGACGAGAAAGGCGTCGGTGTAGGGGTTGTACGGGAAGGAGATGCCCATGCCGACATGCAACGGCTCGGGCCGGCCGCGGCGGGTATGGACGACGTAGACATTGGGCGGCACGACGACAGTCTTCCAACGCCAGAAGCCGGTAATGCGGTAGTCGACGCCCCGCACAGGCTCGCTCTTCGCGGGCCCTGCCATAGCCATAGAGTCGATTCCCTCGATCGCCGCCCCGGGTGCCGGCTTGGCTCGCCGGACGCGCTTCAGCTCGCCCTCGACCGCCGCCTGTTCCTGCATGACCTGGTTCAGGTAGTCGTTCTGCACTTGCTGCATGGATGTGCCCTCGTGAGAGATGGTTCATCAGCATTATACGCTCGTCGACCTCTCCCGTAGGGCAGGCGACCCGCCTGCCCTACGCGGGAGGCAGGCGAGACGCCTGCCCTACGGAAGAGGGGCGGGCGAGCCGGTTGCCGGACGCGGGGGTACAATACGGGGCATCGGGAAGAGGCCCCTCTCCTCCCCTGGCGCACTGGACACGTGTCGTGGATTTGCCTCCTCTGGAAATCCTGTACGAAGACAATCATTGCCTCGCCATCTACAAGCCCAGCGGCGCCCTGTCGACGCACTACGAGGGCAAGGAAGAAACCCTTGACCGCCAGGTGAAGGCCTACCTCAAGGAGAAGTACAAGAAGCCGGGCGACGTTTTCCTTGGCGTGGTGCATCGACTCGACCGGCCGGTGTCGGGCGTCTTGCTGTTCGCGCGGACGAGCAAGGCGGCGGAGCGGATCGCGCGGCAGTTCCGCGAGGGGACCGTCGACAAGGTGTACTGGGCGATCGTCGAGGGTGAACTGGTGTCGTCGGCCGGCTCGCTGGAGGACTGGCTGCTAAAGGACCGCCGCGCCGGCCGGGTCGGTCGTGTCGAGGTGGTCGAGCCGCGCACGACCGGGGCCCGGCAAGCACTCCTGCACTTCCAGCGCAAGGCGGTCCACGGCGAAGTGACGTGGGTGGAGGTGCGGCCGCAGACGGGGCGGACGCACCAGCTGCGCGTGCAGCTGGCGCACCACGGACACCCGATCTACGGCGACGCGAAGTACGGCTCGGTCCACACCTTCGGCCGGTCCATCGGCCTGCACGCACGCGCGCTCACCTTCCTGCACCCGGTCCGTTACGAGCCGATCACGCTGACCGCGGAGGTGCCGCGGCAGTGGCGCGGCCGGTTCGCGTACCTGCTAAGGGAGGGCCAGGTGTGAGCGTCCTGAACGCCATTCGCGATCTGATTCAGCAGGACATCGGCGGCCGCGGCCTGGCGACGGACCCGGCGGAGAACCTGCTGACGCTGACGGCGGGTGACTTCACCTCGGCCTGTCGCAGCATCGCCGGCTCGCCACGGCAGCCCTCGCTGGCGGTCGTGACGGGCTTCTGGATTCCGCACGGGACGCCGCCCGCCGGCGAGACGGACGGCCCGCTCGGTGCCCTGTTCCTGGCCCGCGCGCTGGCCCCCCTGGGTTTCCGCGTGGTGCTGGCGACCGACGCGTTCTGTCTGAAGGCGCTGGAGGCGGGCCTGCGCGCGTGCGGCCTGGAGAAGCAGGTACACCTGGTGGAACTGCCGCCCGCCGCGGAGGGGACCGACGCGATGGCCTACTGGTCGGCATTCGCCAACGTGGCGGGCACGCCGACTCACCTCGTCGCCCTGGAGCGTGTCGGCCCGTCCCACTTGCCCGATTCGCTGCGAACACAGCCCGCGACAACCCCGGACGACCTGCTGCAATTCCTGTCCGAGATCCCCGTCGAGCACCACGACCGCTGTCACACGATGCGCGGGCTCGACATCACGTCGCAGATGCGACCGGCGCATCTCCTGTTCGAGGCGGCACGCCGCGTCCGCCCGTCGCTGCGGACAATCGCCATCGGCGACGGCGGCAACGAGATTGGCATGGGCAAGCTGCCGTGGCGAGCCCTGCGGCGGAACATTCCCAACGGCGGGTTGGTGGCCTGCCGGGTGCCGGCCGACGACCTGATTGTGTGCGGCGTGAGTAACTGGGGAGCGTACGCTTTGGCTGCGGGCGTGCTACACCTGCTTGGCATCGACGACGACCCAACGCTATTCGCCGTGGAGCACGAGCGGGAGTTGCTGCGCGTGATGGTCGAGGAAGGTCCGCTCGTCGACGGCATGACGGGCCAACCGTCCGTCAGCGTGGACGGCCTCGACTTCGAGCGCTACGCGGAGCCGCTGCGGCAGTTGCCGGCCATCCTGTCCGGACCCTGAGACCGCGTGAGCTGCCCGGCTCCGACAGTGTGCTGCGGAAGGTCCGCGAACCTTGAACGCGCCCTCCGTCTCTGATAGAGTGACAATCAATCGCAATTGTCGTCTTGACCGTCCTTACGATGGTCCGTGCCGGATCGCTATTACCCCGGCAAGAAAGAAGCTCACGTAGGTCAGGCTTTCCAGCCTGACTCGTCTGGGACGTCAGGCTGGAAAGCCTGACCTACTTCCGTGCCGAGGTAATAGATGCCCCCAGGAGACTTACAACCGGGAGGGCTCTCCCATCATGATCGTCGGAACCGAGTGGCTGGTGGACGCCGAGGGTTGTCGCCCGGAACTGCTGAGCGACCTGCCCGCCGTGCGCGCAACCTGTGAACGGATCCTCAACGACCTCGAGCTGCGGACCGTCGGGGAGGGCCTTGCCCATCAGTTCCCGTCGCCGGGCGGCATCACGCTGATGTACCTGCTGACCGAGTCGCACCTGACCTGTCACACTTATCCCGAGCACAGGATCGCCCTGTTCAGCCTGTCGTGCTGCCGTCCTCGCCCGCGCTGGGACTGGGAGACGCAGCTGGCCCGGCTGCTCGGGGCAGCTCGCGTGACGGTCCGCTGCCTGGCGCGCGGTGCGGTCGTCGAGCCCGAGCCCGCCGCGCTCTAACGGGGAGAAGCGCCATGAGCCCCACGCATGCGACCTGCCCCTCCTGCGAAACGGTGCTGACCATCAGTCACGACGCCACGGTCAGCGTCGTCTGCAAGAAGTGTCATGCCGTCCTGGAGCGGCGCGGCGACAGCTTCCGCCAGGTCGGGACCGCTCCCGTCGTCATCCCCACGCGCTCGACCGTCGCGAATGGCATGGACGGCACCTACAACGGAACTCGCTTTACCGTTACCGGCCACGTCCAGCTCAGCAACGAGGACGGCGCCACCTGGGACGAATATTATCTCGGTTTCGAGGACGGCGCGTGCGGCTGGCTGGCCCAGGCCCAGGGCCGCCTGCTCCTGCTGTTCCGCGCCGACCTGCCCGAAGACCTGCTCCTGCCCGCCTTCGAGAGCCTCGACCTCAAAAATTCTCTCGACCTGATGCCGGGCCTGGGGGCCTTGCACGTCGTCGAGAAGGGCCAGGCCCGGGTCGAAGCTGCCAGCGGTCAGGTCCCCTACCTGCTGCGCCCCGGCGAGACGTACCCTTACGTCGACCTCGCCGCCATGAGCAGCGCCTTTGCCTCGCTCGACTTCAGCACGCAGCCGGCTACGCTCTTCGTCGGCCGTGAGATTACCTTTGCCGACCTCGGCATGGAGCCGGCCGCTGCCGAGCCCGCCGCTCTGGGCGAGTCGCTGTACTGCACCGAGTGCGGCGCCCGCATGGAGGTGCGCAACCCGGGCCGGGCCCAACGTGTTACCTGCCTGCAATGCCGGGCGCTCTTCGATGTCAGCTCGGGCCGGGCAGCGTTCATCGGCACCCAGGACGAGGCCCCAGTCCAACCTGTCACGCCGCTGGGCTCGGTCGGTCACTTCGCTGCCGGCGACCTGACCCTGATCGGCTTCCTGCAGCGCAAGACGACCGACGAGGAGGGGACGACCTGGTTCTGGGAAGAGTACCTGCTCAGCGACGGCGAGGGCGGCTATCGCTGGCTGGTCTGCAGCGATCGTCACTGGACGCTGTTCGAGCCGATCACCAAGGGCTCGGACATCCGACCGGTTGTCTACCACGCCCACCGCGCCTACAAGCTCTTCCAGCACGGCCAGGCGCAAGTCACCTATGTCGAGGGCGAGTTCTACTGGAACGTCGCCGCCGGCCAGGCGACCTACACGGCCGACTTTGTCCATCCGCCCTACATGTTGTCCGCCGAGTATTCCGAGGCCAGCAGCACCAAGGGCGAGTCCAACTGGACGCACGGCTTCTACCTGCCCGTTGCCGAGGTCGAGGCGGCGTTCGGCCTCTCCAGGTTGCCGCGGCCGAGGACGGTCGGTCCCAATCAGCCCTTCAACGGTTCGCAGATTTATCCGATCTGGTTCATGGCCAGTGCCGTCCTCGTCCTCCTTGGCGTGTTCTTCCTGATGCTGACCCCGTCGGAGAAGGTCTTCGACGAGACGTTCACCATCAGCACACCGCGCGACCCGGAGGAGCGGAAGAAGCTGGAGGAACGCGTCGAGACGGGCAAGGGGATGCAGACGGTGGAGCGGCACACTATTCGGCCCGAGAAAAAGGTGTCGCTGAAGGGCCTGAAGAACATCAAGGTGACGGCCCACGCGCGCGACATTCCGTCGAACAGCTGGGTGGAGGTGGCCGGCTACCTGATCGACGACGACACGCTGGAAGTGCAGCCGTTCGAGCTTACCCTGGAGCATTACCAGGGCGTCGAAGACGGCGAAGCGTGGACCGAGGACGACCGCGAGAAAACCACGTACCTATCATCGCTGCCTGGCGGCGACTACGTGCTCCGCGTCGACCTCTACCGCCAGCCGCGGACGGAGTTCGGCGGCGGACCGCTCAGTGTCCGCCTCGTCATCGAGCAGGGCCATCCGCGCTGGTGGCACCTGCTTGTGGCGCTGGTGCTGCTGGCCATCATCCCGCTGATTACCTGGCTGGTGCAGAAGTCCTTCGAGACGCGGCGGTGGCAGAACAGTAACGTCAACCCGACCGGCGCCTGAGCCGGCCGTTCCGGGGAGAATCCCGATGAGCAGATTCGCGATTTTCTACTCGATCGTGGCGGCCTCCATTGTCCTCTTCTACACCGTTTCGACGGCGTGCGGCTGGGAGTATTTCCATTCCGAAAAGGAGAAGACCACCGAGGAGGCGAAGCGGGAAGGCTATCGGGGCGGACACTTCATCTTCATCCCCGGTCCGCGCGGCGGCAAATGAACCGGTCGTTCTTCCTGTTCCTGAACGTCCTGATCATCGCCACCTGTGGCCTGGTCTACGAGCTGCTCGCCGGGACCGCGGCCAGCTACCTGCTGGGCGACACGGTCTTTCAGTTCTCGACCGTCATCGGCGTCTACCTGTTCGCCATGGGCGTCGGCTCCTGGTTGTCGCGCTTTATCGACAAGCAACTGGCCTGGGTGTTCGTCGAGGTCGAACTGGCCGTCGCCCTGCTGGGCGGGCTGGCGTCGCCGATCTTCTTCCTCGGCCACGCCTATCTGAGTTTCTTCCAGGTCGTCCTGTATGCGGTGGTCTTTTTGATCGGAACACTGGTCGGCCTCGAGATCCCGCTCCTGATGCGAATCCTCGAGGGCACTATCGAGTTCAAGGACCTCGTTTCGCGGGTCCTGGCATTCGACTATGTCGGTGCCCTGATCGCGTCGCTGGCCTTTCCGATGCTGCTGTTGCCGAGCCTTGGCATCATGCGGACGTCGCTGGCGATTGGCATCGTCAACGCGCTGGTGGGCCTGTGGGCGACCTGGCTGCTGCGGCCACAGATCAAGGGGAGCGTGACGGCCCTGCGCGCCCGGGCGATCCTGGTGATCGTCCTGCTCGGGGTTGGCATCGTCTTCTCGAACCGGCTAATCCTCTTCGCCGAGGAGGGTATCTACGCCGACCCGGTGGTCTTCACGCGCACGACGCCGTACCAGCGCATTGTCGTGACGCGCGGCACGGGCGGGGTCTTCCGGCTGTACCTCAACGGCCATTTGCAGTTCAACTCGGTGGACGAGTATCGCTACCACGAGGCGCTCGTCCACCCGGCAATGGCAGCGGTCGTGAGCCCGAAGCGCGTGCTGGTTCTGGGCGGCGGCGACGGGCTGGCGCTGCGCGAGGTGCTGCGCCACCCGAACGTCGAATCGGTGACGCTGGTCGATCTCGATCCGGGCATGACGCGGCTGTCGGACCGTTATCCGCCGCTGGGTCAACTCAACGAGCAGGCTTACCACGATGCCAAGGTGCGTGTTGTCAACGAGGACGCCTACATCTGGGTGCAGAAGGCCCCACCGGACGGCCGGCCCTTCGATGTGATCCTCATCGACTTTCCCGATCCGCACAGTTACGCCTTGGGGAAGCTGTACACGACGCACTTCTACCGGCTGCTGAAACGACACCTGACGCGCGACGGAGCGATCGCGGTGCAGTGTACGTCGCCCTTCATGGCGCCCAAGACATTCTGGTGTATCGTGAAGACGCTGGAGGCGTCCGGCTATCGGGTGAAGCCGTATCACGTCGCTGTGCCATCGTTCTTCGGCGTCTGGGGCTTCTCGCTGGCCAAGCGCGAGGAGGACGAACTGAAGGTGCCGGAGCGAGTGCCGCGCGACCTGCGCCGGCCGGACGGAACGCCAGTGCGGCTGCGGTTCCTCAACGACGACGCTCTCAAGGCGATGTTCGTGTTCCCCGAGGACATGCAATTGCCAGCCGACGAGAAGGTGGAGGTCAACCGTCTCGACAACCAGGTGGTGGTGCAATATCACGAGGCGGAGTGGAAGCGCTACGTCCGATAGGAGGAGTTCTTCCGCTTGCGGCTTAGAAGCGGTTTCAAAACTTTGTGGGGCAGGTCGCTGACCTGCCTGGAGCTGGCAGGTCAGCGACCTGCCCCACGTTTTGAAACCGCTACTTAGCACGCGCTGGGAAGAGGTTGTCATGGCGAAGCGTCCCTCGTGGCAGATCGGGCCGACGCGACGCGACGTGTTGGCCACCCTGCTGGGCGTGCCGGTGGCCCTCGCCGCGGGGTGTTCGCGCAAGCCGCCGCCGCTGCCGGAGGGCCGGATCGTCGGCGCCTCCGCCGGCATCGGTCATCGGCTGCGTGACGGCTTGCGCCCCCAGCCGGCCGAGGGTGCCTGGCAGGAACGGGCGGTCGTCATCGTTGGCGGCGGCATCGCCGGGCTGTCGGCAGCATGGCGTCTGCTCCTGGCCGGCTTCGACGACTTCGTCCTCCTCGAACTGGAGCCGCGGCCGGGCGGCACGTCGGGCAGCGGTGCCTCGGACGTCTCCGCCTACCCCTGGGGGGCCCATTACCTGCCGGTGCCGATGAGGGAGAACCGGGCCCTCGTCCGCCTGCTCCGCGAGATGAATGTCATCGAGGGCGAGGACAAAGACGGCGAGCCGGTCGTCGGCGAGCAGTACCTGATCCGCGACCAGAAGGAACGCATCTTCCACCGCGACGCGTGGCATCCTTGCGAGGAGCCCTACCTGCACGCCGGCGAGAGCGGCGAGGACATCGCCCAGCGCAAGCGATTCGACGCCGAGGTCGATTCCTGGGTCAACTTTCGCGACGGTAAAGGACGGCGGGCCTTCGCCATCCCGATCGCCCGCGGCTCGGACGACGCGACCGTGACCGCACTGGACCGGCTGTCGATGGCCGACTGGATGCGCCGGAAAGGGCTGACGTCGCCGCGGTTACGCTGGATGGTCGACTACGCTTGTCGCGACGACTACGGAGCCACCGCGGAGGACGTCAGCGCCTGGGCGGGCCTGTTCTACTTCGCCGCCCGCAAGCGCAAGGCCCACGGCGATTCGCAGCCGTTCATGGCGTGGCCGGAGGGCAACGGACGTATCGTTCGCCACTTCGCGGAGCGACTCCGCTCGTCCGGGAAGGAGCTACTGCGGCTGGGCCTGGCGGTCAGCGAGGTGGGGCCCGTGGAGCGCGCCGGCAAGCCGGGCGTGGAGGTCATCGCCTGTGACCATGAGGGCCGCCAGGTGATCGGCTACCGGGCCGAGCGAGTGATCTTCGCGGCGCCGCAGTTTGTGGCGCCGTACGCGATCCGGTCGCTGCCGCGTGAGCGGATCGCCCTGGCGTCGTCCTTCGACTACAGCGTCTGGATGGTGGCGAACCTGGAGTTGAAGGATCGTCCAGCGGGCCCATTCCTCGCCTGGGACAATATCCTCTACGAGAGCCCGTCCTTGGGCTATGTCGTGGCGACGCACCAGACCGGGACGGACTACGGGCCGACGGTGCTGACCTACTACTATCCGCTGACCGCCGGCAGCGCGCGCGCAGCCCGCACGACGCTGCTGGGGACCGGCTGGGAGGAATGGGCGGAGGTGGCGCTGGCAGACCTGGGCCGGGCGCATGACGACATCCACTCGCTGGTCGAGCGGCTGGACGTGATGCGCTGGGGCCACGCGATGCCGCGGCCGAAACCGGGCACGGTCTGGGGAAGCGAACGGCCCAAGGCGGCCCAGCCCTACCGCAACGTCTCCTTCGCCCACTCCGACCTGAGTGGTGTTGGCATCATGGAGGAGGCGTTCTACCAGGGCGTGCGGGCGGCCGAGGAAGTCCTGGCCGCTCACGGCGTGAAGTCCGCAACGATTCTTTAACAAGGGCAACCACGGAATACACGGAAAAATACCGATGCAGCCTGCTGGCCGGCGCGAACCCCGTTCTCCCTGAAAAGGCGGGGGCTGTCAGGTCGGCGAGTCGGGAAGTACCAGTCCCTCATACTGCACCAGCAGGCCCAACAGCGGGGCCTCGGCGCGGGCGACGATGTCACACCCGTCCTCGCGGCCGACCTCGACGCCGGTCCCCCGCGGCGCCAGCCAGAGCGGCCAATTCACGCCCAGCACCCATGCCTGGACCGTCTCCAGCCGCAGCGCCGGCCCGTCGACCGTGACGCGGAAGGCCAGCCGCAGCGGCCCGAGCGCCTCGATCAGCAGCCCGCCCGCGGTCCACTGCACCGACTCCAGCCGGTGTCCGTCGAAGTCACGCACCCAGCGCTCGCGGTTGCCCTCGGGCACGACGCGCAGGCGCAGCGGCACCTGCTCGCCGGCGGGAGGCAGCCGGCCGAGGCGGCACAGCAGGCCGCGCAGCGGTCCCCTGCCGCGCGTGATGCGGAAGACAGCGCGGAAGTGTCGTTCCTGCTCGACGTCGTGAAAGTCACGCAGCGTCGGCGGCAGGGAGTCGAAGGCGTCGCCGAGAAGACGACGGTAGAGGGCGGGCATTGGCAGTGCGTCCTCGTAGTAGACCGGAGAGGAGACGCTCAGGTCGCGGCCGTCGCGGTGCGGAAGCCGTTCCACGCCTCCCGCGCCTGCGGCGGCCAATGCACCTTGCGCGTGCAGCCGAGCACCTCGTGAAAAGCCATCGGCGTCGCAAAACCCCCACCGCGATCGACTTTGTCCGTAATCGACCCGGCGCCGAGCTGCTGGCGGAAGGCGTCGTCCAGGCAGGGGTCGCGGAGCAGTCCCGTCTGGATGCAGAGGCGGCCGAACGGAGGCCAGTACCAGTCGGCGGTCCAGTTGTTGATGTTGCCGGCCATGTCGTGACAACCGTAGGGGCTAGCGCCGGCGGGATAGAGCCCGGTTGGCGTGGTGCGGCCGACGCGGCCATCGAAGTTGGCCCGGTCATTGCCCGGCCAGTCGTCGCCCCAGGGATAGCGGCGGCCGTCGCTGCCGCGCGCTGCCTTCTCCCACTCGGCGTCGCTCGGCAGGCGCCGGCCGGCCCAGCGGGCGTAGGCGTCGGCCTCGTACCAGCTGACGCCGGCGACCGGCTGATCGGGGCCGTCCCAGCCCGGCTCTTCCCAGGTCAGCGGCCGGCCGGTGCGCGTTCGACAGCGCCACAGCCAGCCCTCCGGCGTCCACCAGCGCGGGTCCTCGTAACCGCCGGCCGCCAGGAAGCGAGCGAAGCGGACGTTGGTGACCGGGTAGACGTCGATCCAGAAGGCAGACAACTCGACCGTTCGCTGCGGCTTCTCGTGGTCCTCGGCGAGAAGGTCGCCGTCGGCCAGGCCCATCAGGAAGGGCCCCGCCGGCACGAGCACCATGAGCGCAGCGTCGACCGGGTCTTCGCGAGTCTCGAGAGTCATGGCCGATTCCGGCAGGCGAAACCTCTCGGCACAGGCACGAGTCAGCGTCTACCATAGCCATGCACCGGCACGGACGGACACAAAAAACCTCGAAATTCGTCCAGCCGGTCCGCGGCGAGGAAGCAGGCCGGCGGTGCGCTCCTTCTCCTTTGCAATCGTCTCGCGCATCGGCTATCTTGCAAACAGAGAATTCCCCTGGCGGAGGGCCAGGGGGTGGGAGGGGTGATGAGTCCGAGCCCGAGCCACAAGACCGTCGACACCTTCGCCATCTGCGGCTGGCTGGGCGTCCCGCCCGACCAGTGGCCACCCGACCACTACACCCTGCTCGGCCTGCGTCCCGGCGAGTCCAGCGTCGAACGCATCGAGCAACAGATCCAGCAGCTCCTGGAGCGAGTGCGCCGCTACCAGCTGACGAACCCAGAAGCCGCCACCGAGGCAATGAATCGCCTCGCCCAGGCGTTCGTCTGCCTGACCGACGCGCAGGCCAAGCGGGCCTACGATTGCCTCCTGTTCGGCCCGCCTGCCGCCCCGGAACCGCCCCCCAGGCCGGAGGCTGCGCCGCGTCCCAACGGCCTGCCGGAACCGATCGTGCCGGCTGCTCGGCCGGCAGATACGCAGCCTCTCTCGCGCCGCGACACCGACACATCCCCCGCTTACCAGCCGACGCTCCTTGACCTCACGCCGCCCGACCCGCCCGAGGTCCCGGACTTGTTGCCGGCGGACGAGGAGGAAGCGGTCGACCCCGAACTGTTGGCACTGGTCGAGGAGGAGGTCCGCGCCGAGGAGAAGCGGGCCGCTGCGTTGGCAGCGCTGGCGCCACCCAACGAACCGCCTGCCCTTCCACTCCCCGCGGTGCTCGACCGCCCGCCCGAGCCCCTCGAGCCGTTCCTGAAGGCGGCGCAGTCCTCGCGGGTGGCCCGCCGCGGCTTGGGGACCAAACGCGCCCTCTATTATCGGATTAGCCGGACGCGAGCCCTGCTCCGGGTCTGGGATCAGGCCGGCAAGTTCCTCAACGAGCCCTCCCGCCGGCTGAGGCGCCCCTCCGAGGCTCGCGAGCTGCTCGAACAGCTCGCTTCGATCCGCCGCCTGCTGGAGAGCTTTCCGCCCCTGCTTGGCGAGGCGGGACAGCCGGGCTACCTGGTCATGGCGTTGGCCCGCCAGCAAATCGTCGTGCCCACCTTCCAGACGTTGCTGCCCAGCCAGCGCGAGGCCCTTGCCCGCGATTGGTCGCAGGCACAGAAGCTGCTCGCCACCCACAAGGACTTCCTCCGCCAGGAACTGCGCGTCCTCCGCCGCAAGACCGCCGTTGGCCGCGCTGTGCGCGCCCTCAGCGCCTTCCTCGACGAGCATCCCGGCGGGTTCCTCGTGCTGCTGGGACTGCTGGCCCTCGCCGTCGCTCTGTGGCGCGAATACCTCTGACCGGCGCGCTTTTCTCCTTCGCCTTCTGGCGAGCGGGGGG
>JACOUH010000214.1 GCA_016177925.1 Planctomycetota bacterium
GTCGGAAGAGGGGGCCGAGGCGATCTTGCCGGTGCGGGCGGATCAGCGCAGTGACGACCAGCCGCTGGAAGCGTTTTGGCAACGCCGGCAAGAGGCGGCCACGGGGCAACGCTGCTACCGCCGCGCCGGCTGATTACAGACTATGTCGTGCGCCCGGCGTCGGTCCCCTGAGTGCGCCGGCTGTGGAAGCGCTTTCTCAGGCGAGGATCTCTTTCACAACGTTACCGTGGACATCGGTCAGTCGGAAGTCACGGCCGGCATGGCGGTAGGTCAGTTTCGTGTGGTCTAGGCCGAGCAGGTGCAGGATCGTCGCGTGCAGATCATGCACATGCACCTTGTCCTCGACGGCGTAGTAGCCATAGTCGTCAGTGCGGCCGTGGTGGTGGCCCGCCTTGACGCCCCCGCCGGCCAGCCACATCGTGTAGCCGTGCGGATTGTGATCGCGGCCATCGCGCCCCTGCGCCACCGGCGTGCGGCCGAACTCCCCGCCCCACAGCACTAGCGTGTCCGACAGCAGGCCGCGCCGCTTCAGATCCTTCAGCAGACCGGCGATCGGCCGGTCGACCTCGAAGGCGTTGCTGGCGTGATCTTTCTTCAGGTTGCCGTGCTGATCCCACTTGTAACTGTGCGTCACCTGCACGAAACGGACGCCGCGCTCGGCGAAGCGACGGGCCATGAGGCACTGGCGGCCGAAGTTCTTCGTCCGGGGGTCGTCCAGGCCGTAAAGGGCCAGCGTCTGGCGCGTCTCGCCCGAGAGGTCCTGCAACTCAGGGGCGGTCCGCTGCATGCGGAAGGCTAACTCGAACGACGCGATGCGTCCCTCCAGCGCCTGGTCCGGGCCCGCCTTCGTCAGGTGCTCCTGATTCATCTCCCGCAGCAGCTCCAGTTCCGCCTTCTGCAGGGGGCGCGGGGTTTCAGTGTTCTCGATGAACGGGATGCGGGCCTGCTCAGCGGGGACGCTCGCCGTGCCGATCGGCGTGCCCTGGTAGGCCGCCGGCAGGAAGGCGGAACTCCAGTTGTTCACCCCGCCGTGGGTCAGCGTGGGACAGATAGTGATAAAGCCTGGCAGGTTCTCGTTCTCGCTGCCCAGACCGTAGGCGATCCACGAGCCCATTGCCGGCCGCACGAAGGTGTCGCTGCCGGTGTGCAGTTCCAGCAGCGCTCCGCCGTGCCGCGAGTTCGAGCCGTGCATCGAATGAAGGAAGCACAGGTCATCGACGCAGGTGGACAGGTGCGGAAACAGCTCGCTGACCCAGGCACCGCTCTTGCCGTACTGCTTGAACGTGAATGGCGAGCGCAGCAGGTTGCCCGTCTCACTGGAGACAACGCGCGGCTTGGGGAACGGAAGTGGCTTCCCGTCATCGCGCTCCAGACGCGGCTTGTAATCGAAGGTGTCGACCTGCGACGGCCCGCCGTGCATGAACAGGAAGAGGACGCGCTTCGCCCGCGCCGGGAAGTGTGACCTCCGCGGTGCCAGCGGCCCGGCCGCGCGCGACTCCGCGCCAAGCAGTCCGGCCAGCGCCAGGGCGCCGAACCCAGCACCGCTGCGGCGGAGCAGGTCGCGGCGAGTCAGCGGGCGGTCACTGGTTGCCCAATGAGGGTTCATAACAAGCCCCTCCCGGTGGGAGAGTGAAGGAAGAGGAACTGCGGCCTGTCGGGTTTAGTACGCTTTGAACCCTCCTGCTACGACGTAAGCGATCGGTGTGCCCGGTGCTTCGCTCTCTACAAGCTCCGCGACTGCTCTGCGTGTGGTTTCTGAATCTTCCTCGAGGTAGGCGGTCAGCGTGTCGCGAGAGAGTCCCAGGCCCGCCACGCCGGGGATGCGGAGGATAGGGTCTGACAAGCGACGCTTGATCTCGTGGAGTTCAGTTGTACTGGGCATGACGGACCTCTGCCAGTTGGTCTCGGGACTTCGTCAGTCTACGTGGATAAACTCGTTTGCCGCCAGGATCACGCGGCACAGGCTCTGCCACGCCCGCAGCCGTCGCTCCGCCGGGGCGACCTTCTCCCTCTGGAGAAGTCCCTCGATCCGACGAACGAAGGCCAGCGCACGACCCGTCTCGGCGTCGGTCGGGGGGCGGCCATAGGCCCGCTCGTAGGCCAGGCGCACCCGGCCGGTATCGTCCTGGTCGCTGCGACCGAGCAGGTCCGCTGCCAGGTGCCGTGTCTGCTCGAGGACGAGCTTGCTGTTCATCATGAACAAAGCCTGCGGGGCGACGGTCGTGGTCGGTCGCTCGCCGCTGGGCGTACTCGGGTCGGCGAAGTCGAAGGCCTGGAAGACGCGATACAGATCGCTGCGGATCACCGGCAGGTAGACGGAGCGTCGCCTGCTGTCGTAATGATCGTAACTGCTGTTGGGATAGCCCGGCACGTAGCCGCGGTTGCTGCCCTGCATCAGCGAGCCGCCCATCGCGAGGTCGAGCTGCCCGCTGACGTCGAGGAGGGCGTCGCGCACCTCCTCGGCGTCGAGCCGGCGCCGCTGCCAACGCCAGTGCAGACGATTGTCAGGATCGACCAGCAACCCTGGCGAGCGGGGCCAGTCATGGCCCCGGTACCAGTGACCGGGGTCATGACTGGCCCCGCTCGCCGACTGCTGGTAGGTGCTCGATAGCAGGATCAGTCGGTGCATCGCCTTCGCCCAGCGCGCCGAAATTGTCGGGCGAGCGCACCAGGCCGGCGCCGAAGTGCCAGTGCCAGAGACGGTTGACCATGACGCGTGCCGTCAGCGGGTTGTGCGTACGCGTAAGCCACTCGGCCAGCTGCAATCGCCCGCTCTGTTTGGCTGCGACGGCCGCCTGCTCCTCCCCGGCAAGGATGCGCGGGAAGCGGCGCGGCACTTCGCGGCCCAGGGTGAGATGGCTGCCGCGCAGGTGGATGCGGAGGTTGCCTGGCGTCCCCTCGCTGACGGCCTGCGCCATCGGCGGCACCGGCCTGGCCTTCTCCAGGGCCGCCAGTTCTGCCTGGAGCCGCTTCCGCGCCGCGGCCTCAGTTGCCTTCGCCATCTCCGCCCGCTTGGCATCGACTTTTTTCTGATGCTCCTGCTGATGGACGAGCGCCTCGCGGGACGGCAGCGGCTGCTCGTGCCATCGCGCCACCACGCGGAAGTGGTCCATCGTCTTCGTGCTCTTGAAGATGCCCGCCAGCGCGTAGTAGTCGGCCGTCGGCAGTGGGTCGAACTTGTGGTCGTGACAGCGGGCACAGCCCAGCGTCAGGCCGAGAAAGACCTTGGCCATCGTGTCGACTTGCTCGTCGACAATGTCCATCTCCATCTTGACGGGATCGTCCTCGGCCAGCATCTTCGGCCCCAGCGACAGGAAGCCGGTCGCGATGATCCGTTCCGCTCGCTCCGCCTCGCTCGCCGCAGGCAGCAGGTCACCGGCGAGCTGCTCGCGGACAAAGCGGTCGTAGGACAGGTCGCGGTTGAAAGCCGCAAGGACGTAGTCGCGGTAGCGCCAGGCATTGGCCTGCACGAGGTTCTCGTCCATGCCGTTGCTGTCGGCGAAGCGGGCCACGTCGAGCCAGTGCCGGCCCCAGCGCTCGCCGTACTGCGGCGAGGCCAGCAGGCGGTCCACCACCCTGGCAAAGGCGTCGGGAGAGCGGTCCTTCAGGAAAGCGTCGACTTCTTGCGGGCTCGGCGGCAGGCCGGTCAGGTCGAAGGTCACTCGCCGGATCAGCGTGCGCCGGTCCGCGGGCGGGGCCGGTCGCAGTCCCTTCGCCTCCAGTCGAGCCAGGATGAAGGCATCAACGGGAGATTTCAGCCATTGCGTATCCTTCACGGTCGGGATAGGGACAGCGACGGGCCGCTGGAACGCCCAGAAGGATTGCTGCTCCTTCGTGAAGACGGTCCGGTCGCCGGCGAGCGAAGCCTGGACGGCAACGTCGCCGGGCCAGGGGGCGCCGAGCTTCACCCACGCCGCCAGGTCGGCGATCGCGCCCGCCGGCAGCTTCGCCTTCGGCGGCATCTTGATGTCGGCATCGTGACGGAGAACGCGGAGGAGAAAACTCTGCTCGGGTTTGCCCGGGACGATTGCCGGCCCGTGGTCGCCGCCCCGGAGCAGGGCGGCGCGCGAGTCGACGCGCAGACCGCCGCGTGCCTTCGACTTGGGCCCGTGGCACTCGTAACAGCGCGCTGCCAGCACCGGCCGCACCCGCTTCTCGAAGAACTCGTGCGCAGGGTCGTTCGCTCGGCCCGCCGCGGGTGCGGACAGGCCGAGGAGAAGACAGCCAAGGGTGGCGAGGCGGAGGGAGGGAGGCCTCATGGGGGGAACCAGCTCCGTGGCGCGGGGCGTGTGCTGACAGTCATGATTACACCACAACCAAGAGGGGATGTCCAACGGGGACCCAGGCGGAAGTGCAAACGCGCCCAGACGGGGCGCTTGCCCTCGTCCTGGCGTGTGCTATTATGCGAGACGAGTTGTCGAGGCCGGAGGTTCCTGTTATGCGCTGCGACCTGGGCGGGAAAGTGAGCCTGGTGACGGGGGCGGCCCGCGGCATTGGGCAGGCGATCGCGGACCGCCTTGCCGCCAACGGCAGCCGCGTCGTCTACACCGACGTCGACGGCGACGGAGCGGAGCGGGCCGCCGGGCTCACCCCGGGCGCCCGGGCGCTGCGCCTGGATGTCGCGGACGCCGAACAGGTCGATGCGGTCGTCCGGCGGGTCGTCGAGGACTGCGGGCGCCTCGACGTCCTCGTCAACAATGCGGGCGTCAACACGCTTGCTCACCGCGTCACGATCGACGAGTTCCCGCGCGAGGAGTGGGACCGCATCCTGGCCGTTGACCTGACGGGCGTCTACCTGGTCAGCCGCGCCGTGGGCCGGGTCATGCGGGCGCAGGGCTCGGGCCGCATCATTAACATCGCCTCGATCGCGGGGCTGGTGCCGCTGCGGCTGCAGTGCGCCTACATCGCCGCCAAGGCCGGCGTCGTCAACCTGACCAGGGCAATGGCGCTCGAACTGGGACCGCACGGCATCCTGGTCAACGGCATCGCTCCGGGCTCGACCCTGAGCGAGGGGACGAAGCGTCTCTTCTATGCCGAGGGCGGGCTGTTCCATGCCTCGGTGCAGCGGATGCTCGACCATGTCCCGCTGGGCCGGCCGGCGACGACCGATGAGATCGCCGTCGCAGCACTCTTCCTCGCCGATCCGGAGAACAGCTACATGAACGGGCACGTCCTCACCGTCGACGGCGGCTGGACCGCTGGCTACACGAGAGAGTTCTGAGGGCGACGGTGGACAGGGGAGATAGCCATGAACCGGACGGATTTTGTAGACTTTCAGGGGCGGCGGCGTTTCCTGCGGCGGTCGGCGTGCGGGATCGGCATGATGGCGCTAGCCGAATTGCTCGCCGGCGAAGGCCGCGCCGCGGACACGGGGGACACGCCGTTCGGGCCGAAACCGGCTCACTTTGCGCCCCGGGCCCGCCGTGTGATCTTCCTGTTCATGGCAGGAGCACCGAGCCACCTCGACCTGTTCGATCCCAAGCCAGTGATGCAGAAGCTGCACGGCAAGCCGGTGCCGCCGTCGTACCTGAAGACGCTCAACGATCCGGTCATCCGTGCCAGTGCCGCCGTGATGGCCAGTCCCCGCACCTTCAAGAAGTACGGCCGCTGCGGCATGGACTTCTCGGACTTCCTGCCGCACCTCGGGACCTGTGCTGACGAATTGTGCATGGTCCGCTCGATGGTCACCGACGTCCCCAATCACGACCCGGCCCAGCTGCTGCTGCAGTGTGGCGTGCCGCTGTACGGACACCCGTCGATGGGGGCGTGGGTGACCTATGGCCTGGGCAGCGCGTCGCGGAACCTGCCGGCCTTCGTGGTGCTGCTGTCGAACTCCGGCAAGGGCGTCGACGCGGGCACGGCCCTGTGGGGCAATGGCTTCTTGCCGTCGGTCTACCGGGGCGTGACCTTCCGCAGCAAGGGCGACCCGATCCTGCACCTCGCTCGGCCCGACGGCGTCAGCGCTGCGACGCAGCGCGCCCGCCTCGACGCGCTGCGCGACCTGAACCTCCTGCGCCAGGAGCAGACCGGCGACGCCGAGATCGCCTCGCGCATCGCCTCCTACGAGATGGCCTATCGCATGCAGGCGACGGCCCCGGAATTGGTCGATTTCTCGAAGGAGTCGGCGGCGACACGGCGGATGTATGGCCTCGACAACGAGAAGACGCGCTGGTTCGGCGCCAACTGTCTGCTGGCGCGTCGCATGGTCGAGCGCGGCGTCCGTTTCGTGCAGCTGTACCATTCGACCTGGGACGATCACTACGACATCAACACGCACCTGAAGATCAACTGCGACATGACGGACCTCCCGGCGGCGGGACTGATCCGCGACCTGAAGCAGCGCGGCCTGCTCGATGACACGCTGGTGATCTGGGGCGGCGAGTTCGGCCGCACGCCGATGAACGAGGTGCGCCGCGGCAACACGCCGGGCAAGGAGGGCCGCGATCATCACCCCTTCGCCTTCACGATGCTGCTGGCCGGTGGCGGCATCAAGGGGGGACAGATTGTCGGTTGCACGGACGAGTTGGGCTATCACGTCATCGAGGACAAGCTCCACGTCCACGATCTGCAAGCGACGATTCTGCACTGCCTGGGTATCGACCACACGCGCTTGACCTACCGCCACCAGGGCCGCGACTTCCGTCTGACCGACGTCAGCGGCAACGTGGTGAAGAAGCTGCTGGCCTGATCGACGGTCCCGATGACAGTGTCCTGTGTGTGTTTCTCCCCCCCTCCCCGAAGCGGGGAGGGGGACGGGGGGAGGGGTTCGGGAACAGACTCTGACATTGGGCTGGTGCATCACGTATGCACGGCCTCGAACTTGACGACCGCCAGGGGACCGAAGATCAGCAGTGGCAGCCACGCCGCCAACGGCGGGGACAGGAAGTTCGAGTCGCCGAGATATTTGCAGATGAAGGTGCAGGCGAAGAAGACGGCGCAGAGCACCAGGCACATGCCGGCACTGACGAAGACGTTGCGGTTCTGGTCGCGCAGGATTACCGACAGCCCGAGAAAGACCAGCACCATGCCCAACAGCGGCCGCGCCAGCCGCGTGTGGAAGAGCACTGCTTTCTTGCGGTCCAGCGTGGGCGAACCCTGCCGCGTTGCGTCGGCGCTCTGCAGTTCCTGGTAGATCTGGAACGTCGACGCCAGCAGGTAGGAATTCTGATGGCGCGTCAGGGTGTCGAACGTCACCTTGCTCACTTTGAGGAAGAACTTGCCGTGGTCGATCTGCTCCAGGGGCGCGCTGTCCCACGGATCGATCTCCGCGGGCTGGGTGTTGCGCAGTTCCCAACCGCCGGTCCGCGGGCCGTTGCCGGGAGGGACGTAGTGGGCGTCGGCGGCGGCAATGTGCAGCAGGCGGCCGGCCAGCTCGGCGGGGATGGTACACTCGAAATGTCGAACCACCTGCTCCCGCCGCGACGCCGTCTTGCCGACGATCTGGATGCCGTTGGGTTCGTACGCGCCCTTGACGTCCATGTCCTTTTCGCCGTTGGGGTCGTCACGCTGGTAATTTAACCGCGGACCGATCGTGGGGATGACCAGTTCCTGGTTGAGCAGGGTCAAGGACAGCATCGCGCAGGCGCTGACGATCACCGGCAGGACGATCCGCCGCGTCGACACGCCGGCGGACAACAGCGGCATTTGCTCGTTGTTGCGCTGCATCCAGGCGACGGTGAACATGGCCGCCATCAGCAGGATGGCCTCGCACAGGCGGTCGAAGATCTGCGTGACCTTGTAGCCGTAATAGATGCCGATCAGCTGGGCGGTGGTCCGCAGACCGCCGGAGTGGTGAGTGAAGTCGTCGAGGTTGGTGAACAGGTCGACCACGATGTAGAGGCTGAGCAGGCTGCTCAGGCAAACGAGGTAGGCCTTGAAGTAGCCGCGCACCATCTGGCGGTCGATGAGCTTGAGCATCTTCCCGTCCCACGAATGGCGGCGAGCGGGGGGTGTGAACCCCCCGGTACGACTTGACCGGGGGGTTCACACCCCCCGCTCGCCAGGTTTCAGCGCGCGTGAGCCGTCCTCTCGACCGGACGGCCGTTACGAAGGCCGCGGCGGTAGGTGAGGACGTACTGGTAGACGTAGTCGTTGGCCGCGGTGCAGGCGACGTTACCGAAGCCGTGAGCCTTCATCTCTTCAACGGCCTGCTCGGGCGTCCAACCCTCGTATTCCATGCGATAAATCGCCGCCATGCAGCCGGTGCGGTGCAGGCCGGCGCGGCAGTGAATCAGCAGGGGGTAGTTGCTCTCGTCGTCGAACAGACGCAGCATCTCCTCGATGGCAGCGGGCCGGTGCGCCGGCACCTGGCGGCGCGGCAGCGTGTCCAGCGACAGGAAGACGTAGCGAACACCCAGGCGACGGCAGACCTCCGTCTCCTTGACGGCGCGGCGATCGAAGTAGCCGCGTGACAAATCGGGATCGGGATACTCGTCCTGGAGGTTGACGATGGTACGGATGCCGTAGCGGCGGACGGCGTCCTCGAAGCCGCGGACGGTCATCTGCCCGCTGCGGTAGAGGCGGTCCGGCGCAACCACGCGCAGGCGCTTGGCATGGGCGTAGGTGGCGCGGTAATAGACGACCAGGACGACGACGACCACGACGACGATGGCAACACTGAGGCCCCCGCGCAGGTAGCGAGCCATGCCCGTTTTGACTCCTCTTCCCATCCTGCCGGGGCGGAACCTTCCCTGGTCCCCGGTCCGTGGACGGGGCGCGGATTGTGGCGATTTTTCAGAGAAAGAGCAAGGCCAGTGACGGAGAGGCAACCGGCACGGCGAGGAATCTTGTCCGGTCCTCGCCCCCCCTGTTACGCTGTGATTCTGGTCAGCGAGTACGTCTTCGACAACGAGGAGTGAGCGATGGCCAAGAAATCTTCCCCCGTCCGAATTGCTCCCTTGCAGAAAGTCGTGGCGGAGTCCGTGACCGACCCGTCCGAGCAGGCCGCCCTCGATCAGCAGCGCCGCCAGCGGCAGAAGGGCGTCCGCACTCGCGGAGGCAATCGCACGCCAACACGGGCGTCATCCCCCGTCCTTGAGCTGTTCCGTCAGCTCCCGGCCGAAGAGAGACCCTCGCTGCTGGTGCAGGTTGCGGCATCATTGTCGCCCGAAGAGCAGTTGGAAATGCTTGAGGCGCTGACGGCCCGCCTGCCTGCCGACGCCGCCCGGAAGCTCGAGGAAGAGTTGCGAGCACACCTGCTCAAGCCCCCGGCCTGAAGGACGCTCACGGAAAAGGCTGGGCCAGTTCTTCTCCCCTCGCCCCGAAGCGGGGGCGACTGAAGCGGAGAGGCCCGTCCCAGATGGCGCGTGACCATGCGGAGTTCGTGCGATTGCTCCGCGCAGCAATCGCCGCCCTGGCGAACTACACGACGGAATGGGCTGGCGGTCAGCCCGCTCCGAACCCTCGCGGGCCCGCATTCTACAGGGCCGTTGCGGAGGGGATGAACTCGGTGGAAGACCGTATCCACGCCTTCTTGCACGCCAACCACTGCATCGTCGCGCTGGGAGATCTCCTCGTCAACATGCAGCCTCGACTGATCGGGGCCCAGCTTCTGGGACAGTCAGGCTGGGGCTGGGAAACGGTGAGCGCATACTATGACCCGGTCGACGGGGTGGCGTATGTGGCGGAGTTCATCAAGCAGCCGTTCCAGCCTGGGGCACTGGTTGCGGACGCCGACGTCGAGGCCGGAGTAAGGGAGGAATTGGGGCACGCTCTCGACCACGCCCTCCACTGGCCCGCGCACGCTCCCGCTTTCCTCGCCACCTACCGTGCCGAAGCCACCCGAATCACTGATCCGAACGACTGGCAGGAACTTTGCTACCGGCTGGGTCCGTCCTGCGGGGGCATCCAGGTCACCGATGAGGCCGCCGCTTCCGAGTTGTTCGCAGCCCTGTTCGCGGCCCGCTACGGTGGAGCGCCTGGGCTCCCGTCGCAGACCCAATTGCTGTTACAATACTTTTCCCAGACGTATCAATTGGTGCTGAACGAGATCGCCCGTATCCCCTGAGAGGATTGCCGATGCGAGTCCACCTGGCTCGGGACCCCGAAACCCGAACGGTGCAAGTCACCCTCCCCGTGCCGCCCCTCCCTGGTCGGGCCCGCGGCGGCAAAGGAATCTTCTACGTCCGGCCCGGCGAGCAGTTCGGCCCGTACAGCCACCAGGAACTGTGGGACTTGGGCAGCGGAATGCACGAACTGGCAGACCCGCCGCTGGAAGAGAAGCTTCCCGCCGCCTCGGCGAGGCCGCCGGAGGAGTCGGCTGGCGGAGGCTGAACGCTACGTTCCAGGACAAGCAGACAGCCAGCAGACAGGAACGAATCACATTCTGATAGCGAGGTGGTCCGGCGGGGGGTAGAATGCAACCTCTCGATCATCCACGTCGGAGGGCCTGCCCGTGACTCCCAGCGATCCGAACGACCCGAAGCTCGTCTCCCCCTCGGTCCCAGACGAAGCCACGTGCTATCGCGCCGCGCCCGCAGACCCCGACGCCACCGGGCAACCGCCCGAAGTCGCGACGCAGTATCACGCTGCATCGACGGACCCCGAGGCCACCGGCTACACGCCGACGCCGGTGGCCTCCCGCCGCCCGGCCGGCCGCCAGGTGCTGCCGTGTCGCTTTGGCGATTACGAACTGGTGGAGCGGATCGCCCGCGGCGGCATGGGCGTCGTCTACAAGGCCCGGCAGCAGATCGGCGGCGGCGAACGCCTCGTCGCCCTCAAGATGATCGAGGCGGGCCGGCTGGCCTCGCCCGAGGCCGTCGAACGCTTCCTGCGCGAGGCCCAGGCGGCGGCGACGCTCGACCACCCCGGCATCGTCCCCATCTACGACATCGGCGAGGCCGAGGACCAGCACTACTTCACCATGCAGCTCTTGCCCGGCGGCAACCTGGCCGAGCGCGTGCGTGAGGGACCGCTGCCCCCGGGCGTGGCGGTGCGGACGCTGCGCCAGGTGGCCGAGGCCGTGCAGTACGCCCACGAGCGCGGCATCATCCACCGCGACCTCAAGCCCGCCAACATCCTCCTGGCGAGCGGGGGGTCTTGTGTAACCCCCGGTTCCACTACACCGGGGGGTTCACACCCCCCGCTCGCCGGGGTTACTACACCGGGGGGTTCACACCCCCCGCTCGCCGCCGACGTCCCCAAGGTGACGGACTTCGGGCTGGCGCGGACGGGCGAGAGCGGCCTGTCGGTCACCGGCGAGGCGCTCGGCACGCCCAGCTACATGCCGCCCGAGCAGGCGCGCGGCCAGCTGCGTGTGATGGGGCCCGCCTCGGACGTCTACGGGCTGGGGGCCGTTCTCTACTGCCTGCTGACCGGCCGCCCTCCCTTCCAGGCGTCCGACAACGTCGAGACGATGCGCCAGGTGTGCGACGAGGAGCCGGTGCCGCCCCGGCAACTCAACCCGGGCGTCCCCCGTGACCTGGAGACGGTCTGCCTGAAATGCCTCCAGAAGGAACCGGGCAAGCGCTACCCCTCGGCGGCGGAACTGGCGGAAGAACTGGGACGCTTCGAGCGGGGCGAGCCGGTGCGGGCCCGGCCGGTGGGCCGGATCGAGCGGGCCTGGCGCTGGTGCAAGCGCAACCCCGCCCTGGCCGTGCTGACGGCTGGGGCCGCCACGTTGCTCCTCTTCGCGGCGGTCAGTGCGACCGTCGCGGCGGCCCTGTTCAACGCCAAGGCGAACGCGGAGGCGCAGGCCCGCGCCGTCCTCGAGGAGCAACAGTACGACAACTACATCGCCGTCGCCGAGCGCGAGCTGACGCTGAACAACGACGTCGGCCTGGCCACCGACCTGCTCGAGCGCTGCCCGGAGCACCTGCGCGGCTGGGAGTGGGACTACCTGATGCGGTTGCGCGACGGCCCCCGGGCCCCACTCGCCGGGCCCGACGGACACGACGGCGGCCTGTGGATGGCGGAGTTCAGCCCCGACGGCCGGCGCCTGGTCACCGCCAGCATCGACGGCACCGCCAAGGTCTGGGACGTCACCTCCGGCCGCGTCCTGCTCACCTTCCGCGGGCACGCCCTGCTCAAGCTCTCCGTCCCGGGGGTTCCCCGCGTCCCGGTCATGTGTGTGTCCTTCAGCCCCGACGGCCGGCACATTGCCTCGGGCAGCTTTTCGCCCCAGCTCAAGCTCAAGGAGTCGCGCGGCGTCGTGAAGGTCTGGGACGCCCAGACCGGCCGCGAGGTGGTCCACTTCCAGGAGCAGCTCGGGGTCGTCCTGTCCCTGGCGTACAGCCCCGACGGCCGGCGCATCGCGTCTTCCAGCATCAACAATGACAACACCTTCGTGGTCTGGGACGTGAAGACCGGCGCCGTGATCCAGGTCATACACGGGCACACCAGCCACGTCCACAAGCTGCGCTACAGCCCGGACGGGCGCCTGCTGGCCTCGGGCAGCACCGACGGCACGGTGAAGCTCTGGGACGCGGCCGCCCTCGAGGAAGTCCTCAGTATCCACGCTCATCCCGCGCCCGTGGTGGACGTGGCGTTCGCGCCCGGCGGCGACCGCTTCGCCTCGGCCGGCGAGGACGGCACCACCCGGGTCTGGGAGACGGCGACGGGCGCCCCCGCGCTGACGCTGCGGGGCCACACGGGCTCCACTCTTGGGGTGGCGTACAGCCCTGACGGTAAGCGCATCGCCACCGCTGGGTTCGACAAGACCGTGCGCCTGTGGGACGCGGCCACCGGCAAGGAGAAGATGACCCTGCGCGGCCACAAGGACACGGTCTGGGGTGTGACCTTCAGCCCCGACGGCCGGCAACTGGTTTCGGCAAGTTTCGATAAGGAAGCGCGGATCTGGGACGCCACCCCGCGGGAAGAGAGCGAGGGGCCCGGCCTGTTCACCCTCCGCGACCACACGCACAACGTCAACGGCGTCGCCTTCAGCCGCGACCGGCGTTACCTCGCCTCCGGCAGCTGGGACTACAGCGTGCGCCTCTGGGACGGCAAGACGGGCGCGGCGCTGCGGGCCCTTGAGGGGCACAAGGGGGCCGTCTGGGGGGTGGCCTTCAGCCCCGATGGCGAGCGCCTGGCCTCGGCGAGCTGGGACCACAAGGTAAAGGTCTGGGAGACGGCGACCGGCCGCGAGCTGCTGACCTTCTCCGGGCACACCGCCCCGGTGCAGGGGATCGCCTTCAGCCCCGACGGCAGGCGCCTGGCCTCGGCGAGCTGGGATGCCACGGTGAAGATCTGGGATGCCGCGACGGGGGAGGTGAAGGCCACCTGCGAGGGGGGCCTCTTCCCGACTATAGCCGTCGCCTTCAGCCCCGACGGCAAACGCGTCGCCTCGGGGAGATCGGACCGTAACGTGATGCTCTGGGACGCGGACACCGGCAAGGAACTGCTCACCCTGAAGGGGCACAAGGGGACCGTCCCCTGCGTGGTCTTCAGCCCCGACGGCAACCGCCTCGCCTCGGCAAGCTGGGATCATACCGTAAAGGTCTGGGACGTCAGCCCCGGGTCGAAGCCGCTCTTTTACGACCGCGCCTTGCTGACGATCGCGGGGCACGAGGACCGGGCCAACGGCGTGGCGTTCTCGCCGGACGGCAGCCGCATCGCGACGGCGAGTGAAGACAAGACAGTGCGGGTCTGGGACGCGAAGACCGGCCAGGAAGTTCTGGCGCCATTCCGCCACCGCGGCCTTGCCTGGTCGGTGGCATTCGACCCCGGCGGCAAGCGCGTCGCGGTCGGGTGCTGGGGGCGTCCCGGCTGGGTGAAGACGTGGAACGTGAGCGACAAATGAGCGTCTCGGGCAGCGGGGGGGAGTGATGGCAGAGGCATACAAGGTGCGCATCCTGGTTGGGGAGGCCCCGGCTGCAGAGGTGAGCCTGGACGGCCCGCTCGAACTCGGGCGGCAGCGGGCCGGTGAGCCGGGGCCCTACGAGCTGTTGCCCGCGGCCGACGCCGGCCCCGCGCGCCTGGTCATCGCCCCCCAGCACGACAAGGACAACATCTCGCGCCGCCACCTGACCCTCACGCCCCTCCCCGACGGCCGCGTCCGCGTCAGCAACCACAGCCAGGCCCCGCTTGACCGCGCCGACGAGCGCGGCGCCATCCCGGCGGGGGAGGACGATGAGCTGGCGCCGCCGTTCGCCCTCTCCCTGCCGTCCCGCCTCATCAGCGTCCTGCCCGCCGACTCCGACGACCGGCACGGCATCCACTCGCTGGACGAGCCGACCCAGGGCCCCGCTTCGTCGGCGGACTTCTCGCTCAGCTCGCGCTCGATCGCTCAGCTGCAGCCGTCCCAGATGCGCGCCCTGCTCGAGGGGGTGCCGCGCGCGCTGGGCGTCCTCCAGAGCGCCGTCGGAACGACGGACTTCCTCAACCGCGCCTGCCAGGCCCTGGTGCAGACCGTCGGCCTCGACACCGGCCGAGTCCTGCTCCGCAAGGGCGAGGCCTGGGACGTCGCCGCCGCCATCGGGACCAGCGCCGACAGGGCTTCCTGGCGACCCAGCCGGCATGTCCTCGATCGGCTGCTTGGCACCCGCTCGGCTGTCTGGCAGAAGCCCCAACGGGGCCGGGGCACCCGCGCTAGCGGGTCGCCTGATTCGGCCAGCCTGGTGCAGCTGGACACTGTAGTCGCCGCCCCGCTGCTGGATCGCCACGAGCAGGTCATCGGCGCCCTCTACGGGGAGCGCCGCAAGGGCGGCCACCAGGCGGCACGCTCGGACAGCCAGGTCGAGGCGCTGCTGGTCAACTTGTTGGCCTGCGGGGTGGCCACGGGCCTGGCGCGGCTGGAACAGGAGCGAGTCGCCTTGCGGGCGACGGCCCTGTTCGAGCAGTTCTTCACACCGGAGCTGGCCCGCCATCTCGCCGCTGACCCCGGCCTGCTCGAAGGCCGCGAGACCGACGTCACCGTCCTGTTCGCCGACGTCCGCTCCTTCAGCAAGCACAGCGAAAAGCTCGGCGCTGCCGAGACCGTGCGCTGGATCAATGACGTCCTGGATGTGCTCTCACAATGTGTGCAGGACGAGGGCGGCGTCCTCGTCGACTACATTGGCGATGAACTCATGGCGATGTGGGGCGCCCCCGCCCAGCAGCCCGACCAGGCCGCCCGCGCCGTCCGTGCTGGCCTCGCCATGCACGCTGCTCTGCCCGGGCTCAACGAGCGCTGGCAGCCCATCCTTGGCGAGCCACTGCGCATCGGAGTCGGCATCAACAGCGGCGGCGCCCAGGTCGGCAATACGGGCTCGCGCCTCAAGTTCAAGTACGGGCCGCTGGGCAACACGGTCAACCTCGCCAGCCGCGTCCAGGGACTGACCAAGTATCTCCGTTGCGGCGTGCTTGCCACGGCCGCCACGCGCCGGCAACTGGGAGACTTCCTTGCTCGCCGCGTCGTCAAGGCGCGCGTCGTCAACATCGAGGAGCCGGTCGACCTGTACGAGGTGGACCTGGCCGAATCGGAGGAGCGGCGGGGGTTCTTCGCCGAGTCGCAAGCGGCCCTGGAGGCCCTGGAGAGCAGCAACTTCGCCTCCGCCGCGCGACAGGCCGGGGCCCTCCTTGCCGCGCACTCCGGCGACGGTCCGCTGCTACTGATCCTGGCGCGGGCCGCCGACGCCCTCGTCAAGGCCGGCGCCGGTTTCGACCCGGTCTGGGCCCCGCCCGGCAAGTGACTCCCCACGGAAATCAGACGCCCCTCCTCCATGTGCCCAGCGGCGGATTCTTTTGCCTATCTCGACAGATCCAGGTCAATCGTGTTGTTGCCCGAGCGGACCGTTGCCTTCAGCGGGGAGGTCTCCGGCTGGGCGTAACGCTCCGGCAACTTGTTCGGCGTTCGCCTGCCCGTCTCGTCGAACTGCGGCTCGTGCCGCACCGCCGTCATCGTGTATTCCCCTTCCGGCGCTCCGTCGAACGCCTTGTAGGTACTCAGCCGGTACGAGCCATCGCTCTCGCTCAGGCCATCGGCAACGCGGCCGTAGCGCTTCGTCTTCGCATTGTACGCCCACAGCACCACCGTCGCGTTCGGCACCGGCTTGCCCTCCAGGACCACCTTGCCGCCGGCGAGATGCGTCTTCTTGCGGTTCTTCTCCGGCACGCCCAGCTCGTCGCTGGCGGGCACTGTCATGTCCTCGGGATAGACACCGTCGAGCATGACGTTGGCGAGCACCGGCCCGTCCTTCTTCATCGTGATCCAGGCAATGTGATCGAACTCGCCGTGCCGGACACCGCGCAGCTTGCTGCCGCCGCCCGTCGTCGCGAGCTGATAATAGGCCATGCCGTTGCGGACGTACTTGCGGTACTGGTGGATGTGCCCGGCGAAGACGGTATAGCGGCGTCCCTCCAGCAGCTTCTCCACATCCAGCCAGCCGTTCTTCTCGCCGTTGTTGATCGTCCACATCGGGCGGTGCAGGGCGACGACTGTCCAGCGCACGTCGCGGTTGTCGGCGAGCACTTTCTTGACATAGTCGATCTGCTTCGCGCTGAGCTTGCTGATGTCCCTGTTCCCGGCGTTCTTTTCGTCCTTGGGGGTCCGTTCCTCTGAGCTGAGCAGCAGGAACAGGACGTTGCGATAGACGAAGTGATAGTAGCGGCGGCCGAACTTCTCTTCCCACTGCTTGTCCTGCGTCGCGTTGCTGAGGTCGTGGTTGCCGGGGACGTAAAAGAACGGCATCTGCAGCTTGCGGACGTAGCCGTCGAACTCCTTCCACTGCTCGGCGAGTTTCTCCTTGTCGTCGGTGTAGCCCTCGATCAGGTCGCCGACGGAGACGACGAACTCCGGCTGTAACAGGTTGAGGCGGTCGACCGCCTGCGAGAAGACCTTGGCGCGGTGTCCGCCGGTGCGATCGCTGACGAGGGCGAACTGGAAGTTGTCGCGGCCGTTGTTCAGCCGCAGGTGCGTCCACGGGTTGCGCGCCTCCTGGTCGATGCGCAGCTCGCCGTCTCCCGTGGTGGACGTGGGCCGGTCGTTCTTCGACAGGGCAACGGCCGTCACCAGGACCACGACGGTCAGCCCCAAGCCGAGCACTCGTTTCATGATTTCTCTCCTGCCGGTCGTGCCAGATGGTTGGAGAGTAAACCAGGTCCGCGTGAAATGCGAGGGAAAAATCGGTGTCGGCGGCAGGAACGGAGGGAGCGCATTCTGACGCGAACCCGCGGCGGCGATTCGGGCTCTATAGAACGCAGACGTCGACGCCAGGTTGGCAGAATCCACTCTCCCCGCAGCGTCTCGGGTGCGTGCCGACCGCCGGGCCTGCACAGACCAAGGAAGAACACCTATGATCCTCCTCTACGTGGTCCTTTTGCTCGCCCTCGCGTGCGCCCGCTTCCTCGTCGCGCGCCGGGCCGGCGTGCTGGAGAGGAAGTACTCTCGCGTTGCCCGCGCCGCGCAGGAGATGGCGGCCCAGCCGCTGCCGCGTGAAGGCAACAGCAGCCGTTCCGACCCGTATCGCTCCGCAAAGCACCAGTACCTGCTGGGGCAGCTGGTGCAGAAGCGCGACCGCGTCGAGGGTCGTTACGCCGCCTGGCAGGCGCGCTCCGAGCGCCTCGGGCGGTTCTCGACTCGCCTCCGCGGCTGGGAAGGCCGCTGGGTCCCTTACCTCCTGGGGGCGGCCGACGCGGTGCTGCTGTTGACGCTGTTCGCCTTGTTCGGTTCCGGTGACGTGTCGGCGCAGTTGCGGCAGGTGCTCGAGTCCGTTAGCTCGCGCTGGACCGGGTAAGGGGACGAACGATCTGAGGCGAGCGGGTCGTGGTTCGTGGCTCGTGGCCGGGGCTGAGTCCGCGAAGCCCCGGATGCGGCACCGGGGCTTCGCGGACTCAGCCCCGGCCACGACCCGCTCCGCGAGATGAAGCGAAGATCCTCTCGCGGAGCGAGAGGACTACTCTGATTCAGAACTGAGCAAACGGTGCAGCGCTTCGGGGTCGGCGGGCTTGGTCAGGTGATGATCGAAGCCGGCCTCGAGCGTCCGCTTGCGATCCTCTTCCTGACCCCAGCCCGTCAGCGCTACCAGCATCGCCCCGCGCAGGCCCGCCTCCTGCCGCAGACGCCGCGCCAACTCGCAGCCGTCCATGCCCGGCAGGCCGAGGTCCAGGAACGCCACCTCGGGCGGGTCGCCACGAGCGGCCTCCAGGGCGGACGGCCCGTCGTGCGCCACGCGCACCTCGTGGCCTCGCTGTCGCAGCAACTTCGCCAGGCTCAGGGCCGCGTCCTCGCTGTCGTCGACGACCAGGACCTTTCTTGACTTTGGATTGTCGCTGTTGGCGAGCGGGGGGTGTGAACCCCCCGGTACACCACCGGGGGGTTTACACCCCCCGCTCGCCAAACTCGAGATCGGCAATCGAACGACGAACTCGCTGCCCTTGCCGGGGCCCTCACTGTGCGCGCTGCCACTGCCACCATGCAGTTCGACCAGGCGACGCACCAGCGTCAGGCCGATGCCCAGGCCACCCTGCGAGCGGGCTGCCGAAGCCGCGACCTGGATGAAGGGATCGAAGAGGCAAGGCAGCATCTCTTCGGGGATGCCGATCCCCGTGTCGCGGATTCGGACCACGACTTCGTCTCCTTCACGGCCGGCGCCGAGGAAGATGCGCCCGCCGGGCTCGGTGTACTTGACGGCGTTGTTGAGCAGGTTGGCAAGCACCTGCGACAACCGCACCAGGTCGCCCTCCAGCCGCACCGGCTCGGGCGGCAGCGCGACGGTCAGTTCGTGGCCCCGGGCATCAAGGCCCGGCCGAGCGGTTTCGACGGCCCGGGCGACAATCGTCGCCAGCTCGAGCGGCTCCTTGCGCAACTCGATCTTGCCGCGCATGATGCGGGACACGTCAAGCAGGTCGTCCACCAGCCGCACCAGGTGCTCGACCTGGCGCTGCATCATCGCCCGCAGTTCCTTGGCCTCGGCCGGGGCGAGTTCGGGCAGCTCGAGCAAGTGCAGGGCGTTGCGGATCGGGGCGAGGGGGTTGCGCAACTCGTGGGCGAGCATTGCCAGGAACTCGTCCTTGCGGCGGTCTGCCTCCCGCCGCTCTTGTTCGGCGTGCCTCCGCTCGGTGATGTCGCGGGCGATGCCCTGGATGCCGACCGGCCGGCCGTCGCGCAGGATCAGCCGGCTGCTTATCTCCACCGGCACGCGGTGGCCATCCTTGCGAATCAGCTCCAGTTCGTACACGGTCGGATTCGTGTCCCCGGCCAGTTTCCGCCGCAGGGCGGCCTGCATCCGCTCGTGATACTCGGGCGGGATCAGCTCGGCGGCATTGCGGCCCACGCACTCCCTGTACGTGTAGCCAAACGTCTGCTCCGCCCGCCGGTTGACGGAGGTTAGCCTCCCGGAGAGATCGAGCGTGTAGATGATGTCGTTGGCATTCTCAAACAGCTCACGGTAGCGCTCCTCGCTTTCGCGCACGGCATCATCGGCCTGCCTGCGCTGGATGAACAGGCCGACCTGGCTGCCGATGGCCGTCATCATCTGCAACAGGTCTTCGTCGGGCTGGCGGATCTGGTAACTGAAGAACTCCAGGACGCCGAGGGTTTCGGCATTCAGCACGATGGGAGAGGCGAACGCCCCGCGCAGCCCCTCCTTGGCCGCGATGGGGGCGCGCGGGAAGTTGTCATCAGCGGTGACGTCGGGAATCCAGGCGGCCCGGCCGCTGGCCCAAACGCGGCCGGGCAGGCCGACGCCCGGTGAGAAAGCGTACCGGCGGGTGGCCGACTCGAACTCGGGCAGACGGGGCACCCGCGCGAGTGGGTCGAGCGGGCGGCACCAGACCTCGGCACAGCGGATGAGCCGCGTTTCCCGGTCCACGGTCCAGAGCGCGCCCGCGTCCCAGCCGAGACTCTCGCAGACCGCCCGCAGCAGCCGGGGAGCCGCGTCGTGCAGGGAGGAGGACTCGGCCAGGGCCGCAGCCACGGCGTACCCGGCAACCTGGCGGCGGGCGGCGACCTTTCGCTCGGTGATGGTCGCGCCAAGAAGAAGGGCCGTGACGGCCAGCACCGCCATGTAGAGGTCCAGCAGGATGAGGCTGTCGTGCGGCGTTCCACCCGCGAAGGGGCCGGAGCCGCCGACCGTTCCCCAGACGGCGATGCCCAGGACAGCGCAGGTCGTCGTGGCCGAGCCCCGCTGGCCGAACCGCAGCGCTGCCCAGATGACGAACGGGAAGAGCGTGTACTCCAGAGGGTGTCCCGGCACGGGGCGCTCGCCGGCCCCGGCGAAGACGACCGCGCTGACCGTAGCAACACACGCCAAGAGGGCGATCGCCTCGACCACCTGGCGACGAGACCAGCGGGAACGCGGCGCGGCGGCCCAGGTCAGCAGGACGGGCGCCACCACCAGGTCGCCGGTCCCGTCGCCGAGCCACCAGGTCGACCAGAGCGAACCGTACTTGGACCACGGGTGGACAGCGCCCAGGCAGAGACTCGCCACGCCGATGGTGGCGCTGATCGTCGTGCTGATGCAGGCCGCCAGGACGACCAGCCCGAGCGCGTCCTTCAGCCGGCCGAGGGAGTTGTCGAAGCCGAGCAGCCGGCGCAGCAGCCAGGCCCCTGCCAGCGCTTCGAGAGTGTTACCCGTCGCGATGCCGCAGGCGACCAGCGGCGGCTCGTTGGCGGTCGCGTTGGCGAAGAATGCTCCCAGGGCGATGCCCGGCCAGACGCGCGGGCCCAACAGCAGGATCGCGGCCAGAGCGATGCCGGTCGGGGGCCAGACGGGCGTCACCTGCTCGGCGACCGGCATCGCCAGCGACAGCCCGAGCTTGGCCGCGCCAAAGTAGACGCCGGCAAGGGCGAGCACTCCCGCCAGGTAAGGGAAGGGCCGGACAGGCATCGCAGTCTCCGCCGCATCGCTGATTGACTTTGTGCAGTCTGGCGCCCGACCGGGACGAAGGCAAGGCCGGTTCGATCCGCGGCAGAGAGTTGGCGAGCGGGGGGCGTCAGCCCCCTGATTAGATGGCGCATCAGCAGTCTGACGCCCCCCGCTCGCCGGCCCGCTCTCGTCGTGAGCCTGGTCTGGGTCAGACAGGACGCCCCTGGCGGACGCGCTGCATTTCCTCGACGAGTTGCAGTTTCCGGCCGATGAACAGGACGTTGTTGAGGCGGAACTCGTGCCGCTCGGCCCCGGAGGTGCGGACGACCATGTCGCCCGAGCCCAGGCCGAGAATCCAATGCCGGAACAGATCGCTGCGTTCCTTCTCGATGGTCATGCCGATGGTGTCGTATTGCTTCTCACCGGCGCCGACCTCCAGGCAGACCTTGAACGAGCCCGGCTGGAAAATGATGTAAATCTGCCGGTCGAAGAGCAGGAACGTCACCAGCCAGATGATGAGCAGGGCGGTGGCAAGGAAGAAGTAGCCGCCCGCGTTGATCCGGATGTCGAGCAGCGTGATGGCGGCGAGGATGTGGTCCCACCAGCCGGCGAGGCCGAAGATGATGGACAGCAGGATAATGAGCATGATGATCAGCACCGACCACATGCCGCGCAGCGGAACGTTGGTGATGACGATAACCAGGAGCAGAACGGTGGCAAAGAAGACCCCGTAGGGCCTGTGCGTCGTGGTCCGCAGGTGGAGGTCCTTGTCCTCGAACTCCGCTCCCTTGGGGAGCACCAACACTGTCCGCTCCGCGCGGTCGTCTTCGACCTTGACCACTTCTTTCTGGACCTTGGTACCACTAGGGACGACGGCCAGGATGTTCCCCTGGAACCAGGTGAGCAGGCCGAGGATGAAGCCGACGGCCCAGACAGGCCACCAGTAGAACAGCGACGAGTGGCTGTAGATCTTGACCTCGTTGATTCGGGGCGTCTGTGTGGCGGGCGGCGTTGGCTGCGTGGATGTCGACATTGGGACTCTCGTTTCGCTGGGTGTACGGTGGCTCCCCGAGGCGCACCGCGGCGCCTCTCCCGGCGGCACTGCGTAATTCGTAAGCGGGCCGTGAATCTTCAGAAAGAAACGGCGGCCGACGCGCCTGAAGTTGCCAACAGGCTAGTCCCCGCCGCGTGGGTTGTCAAGTTGCTGCCCGAGCGAAAACGGTGACGGGACGACGGTGGCCGGGGCTGAGTCCGCGAAGCCCCGGACCGCACCGGGGATTCGCGGACTCAGCCCCGGCCACGGGTTACGGCTGTGTCTCGGGGCCGCGGTCGGAGCGCTCGGAGAAGGGGACCAGGCGCACCGGCACCTGAAAGGTCTGGTGGCAGCGGTTGCAGACGTTGGCAAGGCTGGTCAAGGCGGCGCGGCTGCGCTCGTAGTCGCGCGTCGCCACTAATCGCGCCAGGTTCGTTGCGCTGGCGCGCAGTTCCATCGCTCGTTCCTGCCAGACGTCGCGGCCCTTGTTGCGCGGCGGACGCAGCAGCAACAGGTTGCCCGTCTCGGCGACAAGGAGGGCCTGACCGCGGGCAAACACCCAGGCATCGTTGGCCGCCGGCTTCTCCTTGAGGAGACGCTCCAACCCGCGGAAGTTGGCGTTGGCGATACCCTCCATCAGCAACCGCGTCTCGGCGACCGCCTCCAGGCGCGGCACGGGGCGGCTGGCCGGAGACTGCGTCTGGGGTTGGGGCTGCGGGCGGGGCTGCGGGCGGGGCTGCGGTTGTGTCTGCGGCAGGGCCTCGACACCCAGTACCAGCACCGCGAGCCCGGATAGCAGACCCAGCCCGCCCCCCCAGCGCACGCACGTCATGCTCAGGACTCCTGCGGCTTCGGCCTGACCGGGGGAGTGGTCTCCACCTGGACCTGGACCTCGTCGCCAACGACGCGGATGGGATAGCTGCCGATCTTGATGCGTGGGTTGTCCGCCCAGGTGCCGTCGGTGATGCGGAAACGCCACGCGTGCCAGGGGCAGGTGACGACACCATTTTCCACGTAGCCGCCGCTGAGCGACGCCCCCATGTGCGGACACATGTCGTCGATGGCGTACAGCTGCCCACCCTGGCAGAAGACGGCGATCAGCTTGTTGCAAACGCGCACCATCTTGCCCTCGCCCTCGTGGACGTCACCGACCCGGCAGACCGGATGAAACTCCGCCATTCGCCCCCCCAAAAGGAAATCCTCATTGAACATCCGACCCCTGCCTCATCGTAGCCCAGCGCGGCCGGCTCGAACAAGAGGCTTTCGCCTCGATCGACCCGCCGGTTATCTAACTAGCTCCCTGCAAGAGGGAAAGTGGTCCGGGGTGTGCCATGCTTGGGCGGCCTTGTGCGGCGGGATCGATCTCCCTGACAGCGCGGGCCGCCCAAGCATGCCACGCGGCCGCGAGGGGACCACTTTCCCCAATCCGAGGAGCTATTTAGCCCGACGCGCCAGCGAGGATTCGCTGTGTTCCTCGCTAGCTCGTCGGGCTCATCCTCCTCGCTGGCGCCAGCAGCAAACCCACGGCCAGGGTGGCGAGCCGTACGGGGAGCGGTAACATGGTTTCGGGGCTCCTCGCCGGGCCTGTGCGGGCGACCCTTGCGATACCACGCCGGAGGCTTCCCGTCGCATCCTGGAAGGCCCGAGCCCACTCGCCCCGTCAGGGAGGAGAAACTCATGACGCCGCGCATCTGTGTGGTCGGCTCGTGTAACGTGGACCTCATCGTGCGGACGCCGCGGATGCCTCGCCTCGGCGAGACGCTGGCGGGCTCCGGCTTCCTGACCTGCCACGGGGGCAAGGGAGCGAACCAGGCCGTGATGGCCGCCCGCCTCGGCGCCTTGGTCGCGATGGTCGGTCGGGTCGGCAACGACCTTCACGGACAGCAGATCAAGCAGAACTTCGCCGGCCACGGCGTCGACGCCCGCCACGTTCTCGTCGACGAGGATCTGCCCTCCGGCGTGGCGGTCATCCTGGTCGACGACGGCGCTCGCAACTGCATCGTCGTCGTGGCGGGGGCGAACAGGGCCCTGACGCCCGCGGACGTGCGCCAGGCAGCGGGAGTCGTGTCGTCCTCCGCCGTGCTGCTGTGCCAGCTCGAGGTGCCGCTGGAGACAACGGCAGAGGCCCTGCACCTGGCACGCGCGAGGGGAGTCCGTACGGTCCTGAACCCGGCGCCGGCCCGACCGCTGCCGCCGGAAGTTCTCGCCCTGGTCGACGTCCTCGTCCTCAACGAGACGGAATTGGAAGTGCTGGCGGGCGTGCCGGTCGGACAGACCGAGGACGTCGGCCCAGCGGTGGCGGCGACATTCGGACGCGGTCCCGCGCTCGTCGTGGTGACGAGGGGAGAGCACGGCGCCGTCGCGTTCGACCGCGGCATCGCGACGGTCATCGCGCCCTTTGCGGTCGAGGCAGTCGACACCACCGGCGCGGGGGACGCCTTTGTAGGGAGCCTCGCCGTCTTCCTGGCCGAGGAGGTCGGTTTTGTCGCGGCAGCGCGGCGGGCCAGCGCTGCCGCGGCCCTGTCGGTGACGCGGCCGGGGACACAGCCTTCGTTCCCGTCGTGGGCCGAGGTCGAGGCGTTCCTTCAGCGCACCGGCGGGGTTGTTTAGTCCTTTCAAAATGTGGCAGCACCGTTGGCCGGACCGCGCTTGTTTGGCCTCCAGCCCTCTACCTTCTATGAGCGACAAGCCACGAGCACAGCGGAAGCCGTCCCCGGCTCCCAGCAGCATACCTCCTGCCCCTGACTCGATAAGGGCCTGGTGAAGAGCGCGTGCGCTCTTCACCAGGCCCCGATCTTTTCTTTCCCTGAGTGGTCGAGAGAATCAGCGCTTCTTGCGTTGCTGACGCTTGATCGGCTCGGGCTTTTCCAGGACCTCCAAAGTCCCGAAGAAGATATTCTTCGGCAAGTCGGGAAGGCGGTCACTACGGATCTGCCTTCTCTGGAGTTGAAGCGCCTCCTCTTCTGTCAAGACTTTGACGTTGACCTCACGGGTTAGTTGGGTTTTCACCACCTTCAGATCCTCCCGGGCTACTTGCCTCAAACTTCTGGCGGTCGATCTCTTGGTTGTCGGCCAAGACCACAAGATCATAACTTCCCTCGTGGGGAAGAGGCAAAGGGGGTGCGGCGAACATCAGAACCGCCTTGGTGATTCGCTCGGCAAACTCGATTTCAACTGGCGGCATCCTGGCAATGACGGCCCCTTCGCGTAGGTCGTGAACCTCGACGCTGAGTGTGTACTTGCCGATACCATCGACCAGCTGAACATAGGCCATGAATGGGCTGGTGACTCCTGGGAATTGGGCGACAAAAAACTTGTCAAAGATGCCGATGAGGCTTGCCTTGCCCGTGCCAGCCTCAACGATGGTTCGGTCGCAAAGCAGAATCGCCTTGCACTTCGGCGGCGGCTTCTTCTTTTTCTTGGGAGAGCGCTTCTTCGCCATGCCCTTGAAACCTTTGGGTTACGAAGTCGCTTGCGCAGATAATGATTGTAATGATTATGGCAAGTCGATCATGGATTTGCAAGAAGAAACCCGAAGGGCCCGAAGGGCGCTCATGCGGTCATACTGCCGCTAACGCAAAAGGGGTATTAAAAGGGGATTTTTGAGGCAAACCCTCTCGTGTTCGGTGGGGCGTCAGCCCGCCAGTGCAGCACAGTCCGGCGCCGCGCCGCTGTCGGAAGGGAACGGGTCAGCACGACCCGGGAAGGGAGGAGGGCGACACGGCAGCGCGCACCCCGGACGGGAAAAGATGAGCAGCCGTGTGTGGCGCGAATGCAATGCAACGCAATCCTCCTCTCATCCTACTGTACAAACCAACCGATTGCGAGAACAAACGCGGGGAGACCGGGGCGCGCCGCACCGGCGGGCTCACGCCCCGCCGCTCATGGAAGGTTGCCGATTACCGCGACTTGGTATAAGCGCTGTGCCGCCGCAGGGACCAACTGGATGTGCTTCAACGACGACATCGCGTTCTCGCCCGATTGGTAGGGACAGCCAACTTGGCTGTCCCCTTCCGAGCACCTGACAGACGGAACGAGCCGGGCGGGCCCGTGGGGCCCGCCCGGCTCGTTCCTTGTCTGGACGTCGCTCACTGGGGGAACAGCGAGGGCGGGCGGGACGGCTGGAGCGACGGCGCCGAGTCGCGGCTGGTCACCGACGGCGGCAGCATCCGCGAGGCGCCGAACGGCTCGGACCGGGCCGGTGGCGTCAGGTCCATCCGGCGGACGCCGGCGGGCGGGGCGCCGAGGGTTGCGGCCGGGCCAGCGGGCGTGGCACCGTTCGGTGGCAGCGGCTGGTCGAGCAACTGCAACGTGTTGGGAACGGCCGGTTTCGGCGGCGGCAGTCCCTCGATCGCGCGGCCATCTGGCATCGCCGGGGCGTTCGCCTGCAGGGCCGGCAGCGAGGCCGCACTGTACTCCGGCAGGTGCGGCAGGTTGAGCGGATCGGCACAGTCGGCACAATGCACCGGGTGCGTCCGCTCCGCCACCACCAGGGCGACGTTTCGCTTGCGGTGGTGCTCGGCGGCCTGCTCCGCCGCACAGTTCGGCAGCGGACCGTCGGCGATCGAGATATTGTTGTGGACCAGCATCGTCCCCTTGGCGAACTCGAAGCGAGCCAGCGAGTTGTTGTACTCGGTGATGGCGGCGTACTCGGAGGACAGGGCGTCGGAGAAGAATCGCTGGGCTTCGAGGATGGCGGTGTCGCGGTCGGCGACCGTCCGCTGGCCGACCCGGACGCGCTCGAATTCCAACCGCAGCTGCAGGGCGTAGGCCTCGCGCTGGGCCCGCTGGGCCTTGATCCGCTCGTGGAACTCGAACAGGTTGCGATACTGCAAAGTCAGGAACTGCTCCGCCTTGATCTCCTGGTCCTTCATGACGGCGTAGCTGCGGGCCAGCTCGAGCCGTGCCCGCCGCAGCGCCGCGTGGGCGTCGCGGAAGCCGAGCGGCACGTTCAAGCGCACGCCGAACGCGTAGTTGTTGAACTTGTTGTCGGCCAGGTTGCGGAACGCGTTGTCGGAGCCGGGACCGTCGAGCCGCGAGCCGATCGAGTTCATGTCGTAGGTGGCGAAGAAGCGAAGGTCGGGCAGGAGGTCGTTCTTGCTCTGGATCAGGCTGAGCTGAGCCCGCTTGATGTTTTCGCGGGCGATGATCAGCTCGGGGCGCAGGGTGAGCGCTTCTTGCTTGGCAGTACACCAGTCGGGCTGGTACGGGGCGACGGTCGGCGTGTCGCTGGGCACCAGGCGGTCGCAGTCGACGGCCGGCAGGCTAAGGAACTTGCGCAGCTGTCGCTCGGCCTCGAGGACGCGACCGAGGGCCTCGAGGCGCTGCTCGCGGAACAACTCGTACTGACCGCGGGCGCGGGCGACATCCTGCAGACGGGTCGGCGGCTCGTTCGCTCCGCCGCCGACGCCGCCGGCAACGTAGCGGGCGTTGACGATGCGATAGAACTCGTAAGCCAGCCGCAGGCCCAACTCGCGGCTGTAGAGGGTCCAGTAGGCCCCGTACAGGTTCCAGTAGGCGACCTCGACGTTGAGGACCATCTGGACGACGTTGGCTTCAAAGTCGGCGCGCTCCTGGTCGAAGCGGATGCGCGTCAGCAGGATGCCTTCGTTGCCGGCGAGCCGCCCGGAGCTGAAGCCGCCGCCGGCGAAGGACCTGGTACTGCGTATTGAACGTGATGCCGGTGACGCCACCGCTCGGCAACGGCTTGAGCAGACTGCTGGTGAAGGTGGCGGCGTCGGTGTTGATGGCGTTCAGGGCGCCGGCGCGGCCGGCCTGGAAGGCATCCAGGGCGGTGCCGATGGGCCGGTCCGTGGTGTTCCAGATCATGCTGCTGGTGAAGAAGGCGTCGAACTTGGACAGCGCCGACTCGATACCAAGCGAACTGATGGCCGGGTTGAGGGCGAGGACGCGAATGTGGTCAGAGTTGCCCCCGAGCCCGACCGGTCCCCCTGGTCCGCCCGAGAATCCGGCGCGGATCAGGTCGTCATTGCCCTGCCCCGAGCCGGCTCCGCGTCCTATGGTACCCTGTTCCAGAGAGATGGAAATGGCCTCGGCCAGCGACAGGTAGCGGATCTTGCGGTCGGGGTCGAGGACGGTCGAGGGCACCCCGCCGGTGGTGTGAACCACGCTGGCCGGTCTCTGCGACCCCTCGGGGTCGAACTCGAGGAAGCCGGCGAGGTTCTTCCGGTAGTGATCGTAATCACACTCCTGGAGGAAACACTGCTGTTTGCAGCCTGCCGCCGCGGCCATCAGCAGCGCCAGTGTCGAGAGTAAGGTCGTCCAGCGCATTCGATTCACCCCGTTGAACAAACAGCCCCCGCTCGGCAGACCGCCAAGCGACGGTCTCCCCTCGGCCCGAGTTTTCCCCCGCGACCAGAGGTCGCCCATAATCGAACGGCGCGCGGAACTGGAAGTCGTGCTCTATGTATCGACCGAACGGCGAACGACATATAGGGAATTTTTGCCGTCTGTAACGGCTGTAGCGGCAAGAGATGAGGCGCCGTGGTTGACTGGGTCAGATAGGTGATGAGGTGGGTGGAGATTTCCGCTTGCAACTTAGAGCGTTTTGCCGTCGGCGGTAGCACAGGCGTCTCGCCTGTGCCGAACCGCGACAGCGCACAGGCGAGACGCCTGTGCTACGAGCAAATGCAAACCGCTCTAGCCCGACGCGCCAGCGAGGTTCGCTGTGTTCCTCGCTTGCGCATCGGGCTAATGGTTGGCGGGGGCGGGGAACTGCTGGCAGAGTTCGCGGACTCGGCCGCGGACGTGCTGCTGGAGGGTGGCGTCGTCGGGACTGGCGAGGACGTCGCCGATCCACTCGCCGATCTGGTGCATTTCCGGCTCGCGCATGCCGCGCGTCGTCAGGGCCGGCGTGCCGATGCGGATGCCCGAGGGATCGAACGGCTTGCGCGAGTCGAACGGGATGCCGTTACGATTGACCGTGATGCCAGCAGCGCCGAGGGCCTTCTCGGCGATCTTGCCGGTCAGCCCGCGCGAAGCGACGTCAACCAGCAGCAAATGGGTGTCGGTGCCCCCCGAGATGAGACGGAAACCGCGCCGCTGCAACTCGTGGGCGACGGTCCGGGCGTTGGCCACGGTCTGCGCCGCGTAGGCGCGGAAGTCCTTGCGCAGCGCCTCGCCGAAGGCGATCGCCTTGGCGGCGATGACATGCATCAGCGGACCGCCCTGCATGCCGGGAAAGACCGCCTTGTCGAGCTTCTCCCTCCACTCCTTCTTGCACAGCACGAAACCGCTGCGCGGCCCGCGCAGCGTCTTGTGCGTCGTCGACGTGACGAAGTCGGCCCACGGCACCGGCGAGGAGTGCTGCTCTCCCGCTACCAGCCCGGCAATGTGCGCCATGTCCACCATGAGCAAGCATTTGTTGTCGCGGCAGATCTCGGCAAAGCGAACGAAGTCGATCTCCCGCGGGTAAGCACTGGCGCCGGCGACGATCAGCTTCGGCTTGTGTTCCCTCGCCAGGCTGGCGATCTGGTCGAAGTCGATGGTTTCGTCATCGCGGCGGACGCCGTAGGGGACGGCGCGGTAGAGCTGGCCGGAGAAGTTGACTTCTTTTCCATGCGTGAGATGTCCGCCGTGGGCGAGGCTCATGCCGAGAAACGTGTCGCCGGGTTGCAGGCAGCTGAAGTAAGCGGCCATGTTGGCCTGGGCGCCCGAGTGTGGCTGCACGTTGGCGTGCTCGGCGCCGAAGAGCTTCTTGACGCGCTCGAGAGCGAGCGTTTCAACGACGTCGACATGTTCGCAGCCGCCGTAGTAGCGGCGGCCGGGGTAGCCCTCGGCGTACTTGTTGGTCAGGACGCTGCCCTGGGCGGCGAGGACGGCGGGACTGGTGTAGTTCTCCGAGGCGATCATCTCCAGGCCGTCCTGCTGCCGGCGCCGTTCGTCGTCGATCGCCCGCCACACCTCGGGGTCGGTCTGCTGCAGAATGTCCATGCCGGTTCTCCAACTGCCGGTTGCCGCCGCTTGCGGCTTAGCGTTCACGCCTGTAGGACGGATTTCCAATCCGTCCGTGTGAAGCCCGGACGGATTGGAAATCCGTCCTACAGGTGAAGCGAACGCTAAGCCGCAAGCGGCAATCAGGCCGCTGCCGGGATGATGTTCAGAGCGGCGAGATCGCGGCGGAGCGAATCGAGGTCCGTGTAGACGATGCCGTGCCAGCCGCAGGCGACCGCCGCCACCACGTTGGCAGGCAGGTCGTCGATGAAGACGATCTCCTCGGGCGCACAATCGGCCAGCTGCTGGGCGTGGGCGAAGATGCCCGGCCGCGGCTTGCGCACGCCAACCTCGTGAGACAAGATGCGATGAGCGAACGGGCGCAGCAACTCCTCGAACTGGCCGAGGAACTTGCGGGCGTGCAGATCGTTGGTGTTGCTGAGCAGAAGCAGACGACACCGTTCGGCGAGGGAGGGCAGCAAGGCGCAGACTTCGGGGTTCGGCCAGAAGATGTCCGCGTAGGCGTCGGCGAGGACATCGTCGGGGCAGGACAGGCCGCAGCCCTCGCGCAGGCGTCGCAGGAAGTCGGCGGTCGTCAGCCGGCCGGACTCGTAATCGTCTTCGAGTTGCCCGCCGAAGAGAAAACAATGCACCTCGTCAGCCCCGAGGCGGGCGTGGGCAGCGAGGCGCTCCGCGGCCCGCCGATGGCTGAAGAAACCAACGACATTCCCAAAATCGAAGACCAGCGCCTTGACTTTCATACTCCTCTTCTACGAAAGCGGCGCCGCCACGCAAAGACCAGATCGCGAGCAGACCACCGCGGCGCCGGACGGGGGAAGGCGCAATCGCGGACGATCCTGCAAGGACGCGGCTGCAAAAAGAACGAGCCCGCCCGGCGTCTCCTTTCACCCGGCTGGCTGCTTCGCGTTTCTTTTTTTCGCGCCTCGCCTCACTCGTCGGCGTTGACGTGCTCCATGATCCAGCGGTTGATGTCCCGCAGCATGTCGGAATGGATGCGGTGAGTGGTTGGATAGGTGTGCATGCGGATGGGCAGGCCGGCGGTGTAGAGCAAGCGGTGGTCGCGGCGGGCCAGGGCCAGCGGGATGACGGCGTTGGCGATGCCGTGGCCGATGAACACCCGCAAATTGCGCAAATCCGGCAAACGCATCAGCGGACAGCCGCGCCGCGGCATCGTCCCGTTCAGTGACAGCACGCCAGCGAAGCGCTCGGGGAACGACAGCCCCAGGCGGTAAGCCAGCGTGGCGCCCTCGCAGAAGCCGGCGAGGTAGACGCGCTCCGAGTGAACGTGGTAGCTGCGCCGTGTCTGCTCGACCGCACGCAGGACATACTCCTCGACGGTGGCGTCGCAGGGCCCGTCCTGGCCCCAGGCGAAGCCGACGCGGCCGTCGGGACGCGGGCCGACGCTCTCCGGACCGCGCAGGCCGATGCAGATGTAGTTGCGACGGCTGAGCCGTGGCGCCAGCCGCAGCACCTGCTCCTCGTCGCCGCCGTGGCCGTGGAAGAAGACCAGCAGCGGATAGGCGTAGTGCGGTTCGTAGCCGGTCGGCAGGAAGGTGCGGATCGGCCGGCGGTCGACGGCCTGCACCTCCGCGGTGTAGAAGCCCTCGACCAGCGAGGACGTGCGCCAGGAAAGGTCAGTACGCGACATGAATGAGTCCGATCCTGCCAGGAAGGTCACCCTGTATCGGTTAAGAGGGTTGTATCACCCCCACGTACGAACTCGTCGGCCGTAGCTGCGGAAATTTCTCAAGCAGACCGGGCAAGTCTACGATTGCGCGGCGGGGGTGTCAACACGACCACGAGCGTAAACCCCTGAAAAATAAGGCGTTTTCAGGGCCCCACGTCGGACTGCAACGGTTAGGCGAAGTGGACCGCGCCGATTCGCCGCTTGCGGCTTTGCAGGCCGCGCGTGCAAAGCCGCAAGCGGCGCGAACCGGCCGCTCCGTCATTCTTTTCCGAGGATTCCCTGCTTCTCCAGGTACTCCAGCAGCAGGGCGGCGGCCTCCTGCGGCGAGGTTGAGGTGGCATCAATCGTCAGCTCGGGCACGAGCGGCTCCTCGTAGGGGTCGTCGATGCCGGTGAAATTCTTCAGCTCGCCGGCACGCGCCTTCTTGTACAGGCCCTTGGGGTCGCGCTGCTCGCAGGTCGTGATCGGCGTACTGACGTGGACTTCGACAAACGCCAGCTTGCCGGCGGCGTGGAGTTGGCGGACCAGGTCGCGGTCCTTGCGGTAGGGACTGATGAAGCTCGTCATGGTGATCAGGCCGGCGTCGGCAAACAGTTTCGCCACCTCGCCGATGCGGCGGATGTTCTCCTCGCGGTCAGCGGCGGAGAAGCCGAGGTTCTTGTTCAGGCCGTGACGGATGTTGTCACCGTCGAGCACGTAGGCGAGGTGGCCGCGCTGCACCAGAGCGTGCTCCAGGGTGAAGGCGATCGTGCTCTTGCCCGAGCCCGACAGGCCGGTGAACCAGATCGTCGTTCCCTCCTGCTTCAGCAAGGCGCCCCGCTCCTCGCGTGTGACGTGCCCCTCGTGCCAGGTGATGTTGGTCGCCTTGTTCTCGGCCGCCATCGTGCTGTGTCTCCTTAATGTTGCGTTTGCCGTGTGGCCCGTTCTGTTGGTGTATGGGGGCGACGGCGGGGCATCCAGGGCGAAAGCCGGACGTGTGGGGAGGGCGGCGCAGGAGGGGTGTTCGGGATTTGACGAAAGTCGGGGCAAAGAAGCATCCGACTATAACCAGTGACGGCCGAAGAGAAAAGACCAACTTTCCGCGCCGGGCGCCCCGCTCGCCAACAACGGGAGGAGAGGGAGAGACCATGAAAAAGAGGATCGGTGGGCTGCTGCTGCTGGCCGCGCTGAGCGGATGCGTGTCCTCGCAGCCCGGCTCCTTCATGTGCAACGTCGGCCCCGGCGGGGCCCCCCCCTGCGGACAGGGCGGCTGCTACAACTCCGCCTACGTCCCCCGCCCGACGCCCGGCGTGATGGGCGCCATGGGCGAGCCCGTGCCGATGCGCGAGGAATTGCGCCCCGGTGCGGGCGCCTCCGCTGCCGAGGCCGCCGCTCGCGCCACCTTCGCCCAGAGCCTGCCGCCCGATCTCGTCGCGCAGATCGCCTACCAGGAGGACGGGCCGCGCGGCGGCAGCATCCTCCAGGCCGGGTTGCCTCCGGGAGGCGCAGGCGTCCCACCGTTCTCGGCGCTGCCGGGCCCGGTGCCGCCGGTCGGCTCAGGCGCGGCCGGCGCCGTCGCTGCCGTCGGCGCATTGCCCGGCGTCCCGGTGCCGTTCCCGGTGCAGCGTACCAGCGTTCGCTTCACCGGCCCCAACGGCATGCAGGTGTCGTGGTTTGCACCGTCGACCGACGGCAAGGCAGGCTTCGCGCCGACCGCCGTCACGGTGCCGGGCCGCTACAACTTCCCGCAGGCCGCCATCTACCGCCTCAAGCTGACCGACATCCCGGGCTGGCAGGGCCCGCCGCTGTATCCGACCCTCGAGGTGGTGCCGGCCAACGCCCGCACGGCGACCTTCCTCGCCCACAGCTCGGTGCCGCTGACCTTCACCGCTGACGACTTCGAGCAGGTCCGCGCCGGCAACTACGTCGTGAAGGTGATCTACCTGCCGTATCCGCAGTTCCAGGACCTGGCCGTCGCGGTGCCGGGCGAGGTGGTGTTGTCGCAGCTGGAGCCGGGCGCCGACCCGATCGCCGAGGCGCTGAAGCGTGGCAGCATCCTGCTGGTAGTGCGGCTCGGCAACATCGACCTGGAGGCCCCCGGCACGCCGGCAATGGATGCTCCGAGCCCCTACCAGAAGGTGCCGCCTCCCGGCTACCTGCCCGGCGCCGCCACGATGGGGCCTCCCGGGATGATGCCGCCGCCCGGCATGTACCCCGGCATGGGCAACCAGGGACCGATGGTCCCCTACGGGATGGCCAACGGGGGACGTCAACCGGACCTGTCCGGGATTCCGCTCCCCCCTGGCGTGACGCCGCCGGTCCCCCCGGCAGTGCCGGGCTCGCCGACCAGCGTGCCGGGCCCCGCCGCTCCGCCGCCCGCTGGTCCACCGCTGCCGTCGGGAGCTGCCGGGAAGGTCTCCGACATCCAGCCGGTCGCGTTCCGAGCGCCGACCCCGGATGAGACTCCTGCAAAGAAGTCAGGTTGGTGGTCTCTGTTCAGCAAGAAGTCCTCATCCTCGGATAGTCGATAAGTCGGTCAGTCAAGAAGTCGGAAAGTCGATTCCTTAGCAGGCTTGACTTTCCGACTTCTCGACTAACCGACCATCTGACCATCCGATCTATCCGACTTATCGACTATCCGACTTATCGACTATGAAAGCCTTCCCTTCCCTCGCTGTCGTGGTGTGGCTGGCCGCTGTCTCCGCGGCGCCGGCGGCTCCAGGTCGCCCGACACCGCTGCCCCAGCTTGGCCCGACGCCGCTGCTGTACGTGCTGTTCAATGGCCCACGCGGCATGAAGATCGCCTTCTACCAGGGGGCGGCACCCGTGCGCGAGTTCACCACTCCCGTGACGGTTGGCCTGCGGCCGGGCTACATCTCCCGCGTCCGGATCAGCGGCTTCCCGGGCCGGCCGGGACTCACCCTCTTTCCAACGCTGGAGGTGCGCGGCACCTTGCGAGCACCGCCGGAGCTGCCGGCGTCGCGCTATCCCGCAACATTCCGCCTTAGTGAGGTCGACGTCACGCATCTCGCCGAGGGAGCGATGCTGACAAAGGTCATCTACCTCGAACACCCGCACAAGGCGTTCCCCGAGCCGGGCCGCGTCGACGAGCCGATCGAGTTGACGTTCCCGGCCGACCGCGACTTGCTCAACGAGGCCCGCAACTATGGCCGCCCTGTCCTGGTCGTCCGCATCGGCGACCGTGAAACCTCGGAGGCAGAACTGCGGCGGGAGTCGGTTCCCAACACGATCCTCTTCCCCGACGAGCGCGGCCTGGGACTGCCGCCGTGCCCACCGCAGCTGCCGTGGGCCTGCTTCCAGTGGTATGACCCACTGATCGGTCCGCGACCCGCTCGCGCGGGTGCCCCGCCCGAGGAAGAGTGCCTGCGCGATGGCGGCGACGCGGGCCATCCGGTGGGCTTCGACGCCGAGGGCCGTCTCCAGGGCGTCGACCCGGAGGACACCGTCGCCGAGTACAGCGATGGCGATGGGCGCAAGCACATCGCCTGCTCCAACCGCGTCTGCCTGTGCGTGCCGCGCTTCGGCGTTGTCGCCACCGAGGCGCGCCTCGAGCAGACGCAACGCACGCTGATTCCGATCGTCAGCCATGGGGAGCAAAAACAAGAGCAACTCGAGGCCCGGATCGGGCTGCTGCGCCATGCCCAGTACGAGCAGCCCGTCGAGAGTGTCGGCCGCTCGCGGCCCAGCGCGACCGAAGGGGTGGTGGCCACGTCGGTGGTCGGCCGCATCGAGGGGCTGCAGGCAGTCTCCGCCCAGCTACTGACGTCCGACCTGACCGGGGTCTGTCGCGAGCAGCCGCGGCCGGTGGACCGTCCGCTGTGCCTGTGCAAGTCGTGCGATCACAAGGCGGCGCAGCTTGGGGACCTCGTGACGTTCACGATCACGTACAGCAACCAGGGCGGTCGGCCGATCAGTGACGTCGTCGTTTCCGACAGCCTGACGGGCCGGCTCGAATATGTCCCGGGCAGCTCGAAGTCGAGCCGCGGCGCCATCTTCACGACCCAGGAGAATGAGAGCGGCTCGCTGATCCTGCGCTGGTCGATCACCGGCAAGCTGCTGCCCGGCGAGACGGGTACGGTGACCTTCCAGGCTCGCGTCCGCTGACAGGTCAGGCCCGGCCCAGCAGCAGGTCGAGGGCCCAGCAGCCGCGGTGGTGCTCCCCACCGCCACGGCAATGACCGAGGATCTCTTCGCTATCGCAGCCGACGTCCTCCAGCGCGTCCGCCAGGATGGGCAGATCGCCAAACGTCCGATTGTCGTAGATCGCGGTCGCCATCGTCAGCACGATTCCCCCGTTACGCGCCGGCCAGGCCGGGTCGAAGCGCAGGGTGGTGAAGGGATTGCCGGCGAGGTCGCGGATGACGTCGGCGGCGCCGGGGACGTAGGGGTCGCGGCAGACGAGGTAGGCCGGCGAGTCATCATCGTCAACCGTGGCGATGGCATCGTGCGCGGCGCTGGCCTCGCCATAGCCATCCATGCGAGCGCCCCACAGGCCGCGCTCGTCGGCGACGGCGCGGGCGGCCTGGTAGTAGCGCTGGAGCGCTACCCGCGCCCCGTCGGCAAAGCGCTCGGCTGCCTCGACGGCCCGTCGACTGCGCTTGTCGGAGAGGAACGGCCACGCCCGGCGGCAGCAGGCGCAGGCGATCAGCCGGTCCTTGCGACGACTGAGCAGACTGCGGTCGTGCAGGAACTCCCGGAGCGCCCGCGGGTTGGCCTCGGTCAGCCACGTCGTCGCGTCCACCATATCTCAACCCTGCACGGGCAACTGACTGGCACGGCCTGGTCTCGCGGCGAGACGTCCTCTCAGACACAGTAGCCAGCGCGCCGGCGAGAAGCGAGGTCGGGAGCCCTGCGCCTCCCTGGCGGAATGGCCCTAACGCCGGTATACTTGAAGGTTTGAGGTCTGTGAATCTTCGCCGCTTCAGGAGTTGAGCCATCATGGGCGATCCTGCCACGACCCCGCTGTCCGGTGCAACCATCCTGGTCCAGTGTCTGCTCGAGCACGGCGTCGAGGTCGTCTTCGCCTACCCGGGCGGTGCCAGCATGCCGCTGCACCAGGCCCTGACCCACGTCAGCGACCGGCTGCGCACCATCCTGCCGCGCCACGAGCAGGGCGGAGGATTCGCCGCGGAGGGCTACGCCCGCAGCACCGGCCGCGTCGGCGTCTGCATCGCCACCAGCGGCCCCGGGGCAACCAACTTCGTCACCTGCCTCGCCGACGCCAAGATGGACTCGACGCCCCTCGTCGCCATCACCGGCCAGGTCGGTACGCCGGTCATCGGTAGTGACGCCTTCCAGGAGACACCCATCGTCGAGATTTGCCGGGCCGTCACCAAGCACCATTATCTGGTGATGCGCACCGAGGACATCCCGCGCGTCCTGAAGGAGGCCTTCCACATCGCCGGCACAGGACGGCCCGGTCCGGTCCTCGTCGACGTGCCCAAGGACGTGCAGAATCGCGAGATCGTCGTTCACGACTGGGGCCCGCCGATGAACCTGCCGGGCTATCGGCCCGACCGCCGTGCCGACCGGGCTGACCTGAAGAAGGTACACGACGCGATCCGTCAGAGTCGCAAGCCGATCATCTACGCCGGCGGCGGCATCATCACCGCGGGGGCGGCGGCGCAGCTCAAGATGTTCGCCGAGCGGACCGGCATCCCGGTGGCGCTGACGCTGCACGGGCTAGGCGGCTTCCCCAGTGACCACTTCCTGTGCCTGCAAATGCTCGGCATGCACGGCACTATCTATGCCAACTACGCCATCAACGACGCGGACCTGCTGCTGGCGCTGGGCGTCCGCTTCGACGACCGCGTCACGGGAAAGGTCAGCGAGTTTGCCAAGCACGGCAAGATCGTCCATATCGACATCGACCCGTCGGAGATCAACAAGAACAAGGTCGCCCACATCCCCATCGTCAGCGACGTCCGCCACGCCCTCGACGACCTGCTGCGTCTGCTCGACGAAGAACCGCGCTCGGCGGAGTCGCCGACCCTGCGTCACGCCGACTGGATTCGGCAAATCGAACACTGGCGCGAGACGGAGCCACTGCGCTTCGCCGATCGTGACGATGCCGTGCTGCCTCAGTACGCGATTCAGCGACTGTGGCAGATCCTGAAAGATCGCAATCGACTGGATGAGACGATCGTGACGACCGGCGTGGGACAGCACCAAATGTGGGCGGCGCAGTATTTCCATTTTAACCGTCCGCGGCACTGGATCACCAGCGGCGGACTGGGCTCGATGGGCTTCGGCCTGCCGGCGGCGATGGGCGCCCAGGCGGCGCACCCGAACCGGACGGTGATCGACATCGACGGCGACGGCAGTTTCCTGATGAACGTGCAGGAGTTGGCGTGCTGCTTCACGGAGAAGCTGCCGGTGAAGGTGTTCCTGTTGAACAACCAGCATTTGGGAATGGTGGTGCAGTGGGAGGACCGCTTCCACGGCGGCAACCGGGCGCACACGTACCTCGGCGCCGGCCTCGACGAAGAGCCGTACCCCGACTTCGTGGCGATGGCGAAGAGCTTCCGCTGCGGAGCGCGTCGCATCAGCGAAAAAGCGGACCTCGAGGGTGCCATCGAGGACATGCTGGACAGCAAGGGACCGTATGTCCTGGACGTGCTGGTGCCGTACCAGGAGCACGTTCTGCCGATGATCCCTGGCGGCATGACGGTGCGCGACATCATCAAGGCGTGAGCCGCGAGGATGCGCGTCCTATTAGCCCGAAGCGCAAGCGAGGAAACCTCTACGCCTCGCGGTGCGCTGATTCTTCCCGGGCGATGAGTGCAGATGTCCCGCTTTCTTCAACTAGCATTTTCGTGGCTGTTTAAGCAGTACACGACGCCAGCGATGAAGCGGGCGACGTTGGACCACCCGCTATGGATGCTGGAGCAGGTTCGCGACAAGGTGAGTGAGCGGAAACTTCGGCTCTTCGCCTGTGCCTGCTGCCGCCGCATCGAGCGGTTATTTACTGATAACTGCCTCCTCCAAGCTGTCGAGGCCGTTGAGCAGGCAGTCGATGGTCATGGGCGGAGAGAAGACGTGGACGCGATCTCTGCCAGCGTCGAGCTGGTCTACCAAGCAACCTGTGAGCCGTATGACCCAAACCGCTACAGTGCTGCCGCTGCCGCCGTCAGAGAGTTGGTGCGCTGGCAACCGCTTCAGAACGACTACGGCACATGTCAGCCTGAAACGAGGACCGTGGGCCTAACGAGCGAAGCGATCCGTCGTGCCGAGATCTCTGATCGGGGGGCAGAGTCTCGGGAGCATCAAGCTCAGTGCCAACTACTTTGCGACGTCGTGGGCAACCCGTACCGCCCGATGACCCTGGGCCCCGATTGGCTAACGTGGAACTCAGGCACCGTGGTCAAGATTGCCCAAGGCATCTACGATGAGCGAGCCTTCGATCGCTTGTCGATACTGGCTGACGCTCTCGAAGACGCGGGATGCGTCGACGGCGAGATTCTCGCCCATTGCCGCGGGCCAGGCCCGCACGTCCGAGGTTGCTGGGTTGTGGACCTGCTGCTGGGAAAGGAGTGAAGTTGATGCTGATACAGCGGGAGGACTCGATCCTGACCTGACGCCGCCAAGACGCTCATCGAGTTGGCGTCCGCGCCAATGCAAACGAGTCATGTATCAACCCGATCCCAACGAACCGGGCGAACACTGGGCCCCCGACGGGATGGCAACCGTTTCGCCGGAGGTGCGCGCTCGCCACGCCCTCGCACGCCTGCGCCAGGCCCTCGACGAGGCGACCAGCGAGTTCGCGTTCGACCCGGACCTCGTGCGGGCTGGGCTGACCGTGCCATTCGAGGACGCCGGCCTGGAGGGTGCCCGCTGCTTCGCGCTAGGCTGGCTTTCCTGGCTGGACGGCGAGCCGGGAGCGGCGGAGCCGCTGCTCGCGCGGGCCGCCGAATGGTTGCCTGCCAGATCGACGGAAGCGGTGGAGGCCGCGTACTGGCTGAGCCGCGTGCGGCTGCTCAATGGACAGCTGGAAGCGGTCACCGCGTTCGAGCGACTGCTGCGCTCGTTGCAGGGCTCGCCGCAAGCGATCTGCTGGTTCGTCGACCTGCTCTGGCGGGCCGGCCGTGCCGAGCGCGCCGAACAGGTCTGGAAGCCGCTCCGGGCCAACCGCCGTGTCACCGCCTGCGACGAGGCCTTCCTCCAGGAAGCCCGGGCGCTGCTGCGACAGGGGGATGTCACTGCCACCGAGCGGGCCCTGTCCGAAGCGGCACCGCGCGGAAGTGTAGCCCAGGCCGAGCGACGCCTCCTGCTCGTCTGGATTGCGCTCGGGCGCCGGCAGTTCGACGAGGCCCGCCGCCGGCTCTCCGCCTACCCGACTGGTCTCTACCCTGACCGCGCCCTGCAAGCCTGGCATGTGTTCTTCCGCCACAAGGGGATGCCCAACCCGGTCACGACGGAGGCATCCTTTCCTCTCCTCGCCGGGCTCCCTCTTTCTGCGGCTGCGTCCACATGGGTGCGCGGACAGCAGGCCCGAGCCGAGCGAGAGCCCGAACACGCGGTCGAGATCCTGCGAGCCGCCCTGGGGCCCCCATTGCTGAAGCCGTTTGCCCGCTACGCGCTGGCCTGCCTCGGACAGGACGACTTCGCGGCGGTGCTGGCAGAGGCACCGGGCAACTTCCTGGCGCCGCGCTGCCGAGCATGGCTGACGCTGACACGCTTCTGCCGCCGCGAGGCGACGGCCTCCGACCTCTTGCAGGCGATCCAGCAGGCAAGTAGCGCCGGACACCAGACGGCCACGTTGCCCGGCTGGCAGGCCCTCGCCCAGGCGCTCGTCTCTCCCACCCCGAACCCCGCGGAGTTGTGGCCCGCGCTGACTGAATCACCCGCCGCCGAGGATGTCCTCACCCGGATGCGTCGCAGGGCCGCAGTCGAGCAGGCGGTGCGACAGCTCCCGCCGGAAGCGGCCCTTTCCCTGCTCTTGCGCTGGGTTCGCGGCGGGGGCGGGGAGCAGGACGAAAGGCTGCGCGAGTACGCGGGCCGACAGATGTTGCGCCTGCTCCTGCTCCGCAAGTTGCCGGCGAGCGGGGGGCGTGAGCCCCCTGATTCCGGGCGCTATCAGGGGGCTCACGCCCCCCGCTCGCCAGGGATTGCCGAGGTGCTGAGGGCGGCTCGCGAACTGCTCGGGCCCTCCGACTTGCCTAACCTGGTCGCCAACGTCCTCGCCCCCTCTCCTGAGCCAGCGAGGGAGGAGCACGCGGAGACGAATGCGAAACCGTCCGAGGCGGTCCTTCTCTGGCGAGCGGCGGTGACAGGGGGATGTCAGCAGATTACGATCGATGTGGTGGCGAATTTGCGTGACAGCCCGTCCGCGGGCGGACCGGCCCGCACCCTGCTGGCGTACGAGGCAGCACGCCGCGGAGATGTGGAAACGCTTGTCGGCCTGCTCGAACCGTCTGCCGCCTGGAGTACGCTGCCGTCGGGACCACCCTCGTTCCTGGCACGGGCACTGCTGGCCGTCCATCCGACGGGCCTGTCGCCCGAACGCTGGAGGCAGACCCTGGCACGCTGGCTGGGGCTGTGGAACCCGGCGGTGCTCGAACCCGCGGCGAGGGCCCTGGCTGTGCAGGGGGCACTGCTGCCTCCCCAGCCCGAAACCACGGAGGCCCCCGCCGGCCGCGACGCTGTCTCCTGGTTCCTGCACCACGCCAGCCAGGCGCTGGGCCGCGACGACGCCGTTGCCGCCCGCGGCTGGGTGCGCCGTGCCCTGGAACACGACGCCACCACTCCGCTGCCCGAGGATCCCGCCCGCCTCATCGGCAACGCCCTGCCGGAACTGGAACGCCTCGCCCAGGCGCAGGTCCTGGCGGAGACAGCCCGTCTCGACGCCTCCCATCCGCGGACCGCGCCTGCCCTGTTCACCGACCTGCGCGATCTCCTGTTCGACCTCGTGGAGGGACGGCAGCTGCTGGCGGTCGCCGTGCGCGGCGACCTGCCCGCCGCCCGCGAGGCGCTGGCGACGCTGGCCGCACAGGCCGACCTTCCGCCGCGCCTGTCTCACCACCTTGCCC
>JACOUH010000215.1 GCA_016177925.1 Planctomycetota bacterium
CAGGCTCACCACCTCTTCGGGACTGGCGGGGCGCTTCCCATCCTTCGCTGTGGCGCAGGAGAGCGTGTGCAGCAAACCGATTTCCCGTAACACTCGTAACGCCGCATCTGTGACCTGGGTGAAGGCCGCATCTGTGACCTGGGTGAAGCCGAGGTGCAGCGTCTGCAAGTTCGTGAGTCCCTTCAGTTCCTTCAGCCCCGCGTCCGTGACCTGGGTGAAGTCGAGGTTCAGCTCCTTCAAGCTCGCGATTTCCTTCAGTTCCTTCAGCCCCGCGTCTGTGACTGCGGTAGCTTCAAGGTCCAGCTCCCGCAAATTCGTGAGATCCTTCAGTTCCTTTAGCCCCGCATCTGTGACTTGGGTCCAGGAGAGGTTCAGGCTCACCACCTCTTCGGGACTGGCGGGGCGCTTCCCATCCTTCGCTGTGGCGCAGGAGAGCGTGTGCAGCAAACCGATTTCCCGTAACACTCGTAACGCCGCATCTGTGACCTGGGTGAAGACGAGGTGCAGCGACTGCAAGCTCTTGAGTCCCTTCAGCTTCTTCAGCTCCGCGTCCGTGACCTTGGTGCCCCGGAGGTCCACACGCACGACCGGCCTTCCGGGCGCGTCTTCGTCTCTCGTGACCTTGCCGCCCAGCTTCTCGATCGCCTTTAGGGCCCTCTCTTCGGCCGTGAGGAATACCAAGTCCCCCCATAGCCACACACCTGCGCCCAGAGTCGCGAGGACCAGCAGCAGGATTGCTCCTACCGCCCATCTCTGTCGTGTCATGATGTTGCTCCCAAAGTCGCTGCCCCCCAGCGCTGAGCATATCAGTTCGCGGCCCTCAGAACAAGAATCCAGTGAAATCTGGGTGCATTCCCGTTATTGCGCCGCCGACCGGTGCAATCGACCGCTCCCCACCGCTCGACGGTAAGGGCGGGGCCGCTGCCAATAACGCTCGGCACGCCCATCCTCGCTGAGGTACGCGGCACGCACTTGCAGGACGGCCTCGGCGCCCTGCTCCAGCCAGAACTTCTCGCTGCCCTTGACTCGCCGGTTGATCTGCTTGATCACACTCTCCACCGGCGCACTGCTGATCGGCAATCCCAGCCGGCGATATTCCGGGTAGTTCATCCGGCCGCCGCCGGGCATCGCCTGCAGGGCATTGGTCAGCAGGTTGAGGGTCAGTTGACGCAGGGCGTTGGCGGAGCCGGAAACCAGGGGCAGGTCGGGGGCAAGGTCGCGCTCCAGGGCGACACGCTGATCGGCCGCCTGGGCAGTGACCAGGTCCAGGCTCTCGCGAAGGACCTCGTTGACATCCACGGAGCGCCGCTCGGCGCTGTCAGCGCGGGAGAAGAGCAGCAGGCGGCTGACGAGGGCGTTGAGCCGATCAACGGCGGCGATGACGGCGTCCATCAAGGCGCGGTCGCGGGCGGTTTCGGGCAGGCGCTGCCAGAGTTGGACGGTGGAGCGGATACCGGCCAGGGGGTTGCGGACCTCGTGAGCGACGCCGGCCAGGAGCTTGCCCAGCGCGGCCAGATGCTCCGCCCGGCGCAGCTCGTCGCGGAGGTGGTCCTGTTCCCGGCGCTGGCGCGAGACGCTGCGGGCGAGGTTCCAGGTCAGGCCCAGCGCCAGCATGATGCCGCCGAGGGAGAGGACGGACGAGATCGCGAAGGTGCGCAACCTCTCTTCGAGTTGCTCGGGGCTGGTGAGGCGAAACAGGACCCAGGTTATCAGGGGAGCAGGCCGGCGCTGGCCGACGGGTTCCGTCAGGATGGCGACCCGGCTGGGGCCAACGTCCTGAACGCTGACCGTAAACTCGTCCGCTGCCAGGCGGACGCTTTGTTGGGCCTGGGCACGGATGAGGTCGGTCTCCCGCGGCGGCGGGTCGTTCCGTGGCGGGTGGGGGTCCGGCCCGTCTGGGCCGGTCGGGTAGGCGAAGCCACCGAAGCGGTCGGCGGCGACGAAATAGAAGCCCCCCTCGACGCCGGGATAGTCGAGCAGGATGTGGCGGCTGAGGTCGCGCAACTCCTGGTTGACGCCCTCGGGCAAGGAGCGGGGGTGGTGGGGTAGCCGGGCGGTGAAGTCGGCCGCCCCCTCGGCCATACGACCGCTGGCGGCACGAAGTTGCTCGCGCACCTCCTGCTCGCGCCGCGGCAGCCGCAGCACGGTCAGGCCGCTGTACAACAGGGCCGACAGGGAGCCAAGGAACAGCACGAGCACCAGGGCGATCTGCAGGCGAACGCCGGGAACTCGGAACATGGAAGAACCTCGTCCTCCATTGTATCCGCAATCCCTGTGCCCTTTGGCACGGGCAGAACCTCGACCCGGCTGCTTCTTCCTGCCTTTCCTTTGTTCTCTCCTCTTCCCTCCGTGCCTCTGGGGCTCTGCGTGAGGTTCTTTCTGGTATTCGTCTCGGGCGAGTCGGGTTCATCAGCGCAAGGGCGGGACGAAATACCAGGCCTCCCCTCGCTCCTCCCACAGGAGGGTGAGCCGCACATCGGTCTTGCCCGAGGCCCCAGTCACCTCGCGGACCTGGACCTCCACTCGCGCCATCTTGTCGCCACCCGGGACGTTCTTCACCTCGATGTCCATCGCGCCGTACTTCCCGCCGTCTTCTGAGCCGTCCGGCATCCGGGGGGGCTGGTTCTTTTTGAACCAACTGTAAACGGCCCGCTCGCGTGTCGCGGCGGTGAGCTGCTTCATACGGGGAATGTCTCGCCCCAGCCACGCCTGGACGAACAGCTCGACGCGTGGCTTCAGCTCGCGCGGCAACTCCTCCGGCGGGGCAGAAGGCGTCCTCTGTCCCAGCAGGAAGAAGGCGGCCAGCACCAGCACCAGCGCGGCGAAGGGCACCGTCCGCCGGCCCCAGCGCCGCAGCGACCGGCCACGGTCTGCGGCGTCGTGGGCTGTCTTTTCCATCCAACGGCGGGGCTTGGAAGGGACGGCAGGGACGGGCGCGTCCCGACTGTGGCCGCGCCCTTCTGCGGGGACAGCAACCGCGGGCGGGGTGCGAGCCTCGTCCTGCGTCCGCGATAGCTGGCGCGGTTGCTCAGCAGTCTTCCGGTGGTTCGGGAGGGCTGGGGTTGGCGCGGCGGTGATCTTCGGCGGGTCAGCCCTTCCGCCCTCGGACACCGCCGGCCGCGGTTCGACCTGGGTGGAGCGGCGCGCTGGGGGCACCCGCACAGCGGGTCCGCCGCCGGTGCAGGGGGCCGCCTCCAGGGCCTCGGCAATCCGCGCGGCCTGCTTGCAGGCTCGCTCGAGATGCACACGTAGGGCCTGCACGGCCTCCGGGTCCGGCAGGTAAGGCGACGCGCTCAGCCGCTCCAGGTGCTTGACGGCCGCGCCCCACTCCGCCATTTCCTTGCGCAGGTCCGCTGCGACCGCGCGTGCCCCTTCGCCCAGGACGCGGACGAGGGCCTCGCGCAGACCTCGGAACGGGACGGCCGTCTCTCCCACGCAAGGTGGGACGGCCGCTTGCAGATCGGCGCAGAAACGTTGAAGCGGGTCGGGCGGGCTGACGGTCCCCGTCAGCCCGCTCGTGGCCGCAGGTGCCGCTGCCATCGGGACCTCGTCTTGGCCTGAAGGTGAATCAAGGAGTATTCGTGCCGTAATAGGGAGAGTATTCGTCCAGGCCGCGGCCGGTCCACAGCCCGTTGTACGCCCCCGGCAGGGGCGACGAGGTCGTCTGCAACTGCGGGACGCCGTTGACCAGGCTGTAGCCCAACCCCGCAAGCGTCTGGCTCTCGACATGGCCGTCGAGGAAGACGACATTCGCCCGGCCGCGGTGGCGGGCCTCCGCGGGCGAGAAGGGGATCGGAGCGTCCTCCGTCCCCTCGTCGGGGCCGTAGGGGTTGACGCCGGCCAGGGCGGTGCCGTTAAACGGGGCCTGCAGCCAGTAGGGCGAGTCCACACGCAGATTATCGAAGCGAACGACCATGTGCGGTGGGTCGAGGGTCATCGAGTGACCGCCGTGCGGGATGCCGCCGCCGCGGCTGTCGCCGAAGGCGATGGTCCGTGACTGTTCCTTGACCGAGGCGATCGGGTAGCGCAGGGTCGGCGTCGCGTTGTCGCCGTCGACGAGGGTGCGGTTATTGCCCAGGTAGCCGAAGTTGTAGCCGTAGGACCCATTGCGGATGCTGTACGCAAACGAGTTGCTCGAATCCATCGAGGGGCAGATCAGGTTGGCGTTGTCCAGCGGCACTGAGGTGTAGGTAGGGTCGGCGGTGCCGGCGGCGACGATGGCGTCGGGGTTCTGAGCCCAGCCGCCGAGGTAGGGCGCGAGCAACCACTGCCAGCGCGGCCGGACGACGCCGTAGGCGTTCGTGATGGGCGGGTACTCGGCGCGGTATTGCGGGTAGACATGGTTCTGGTTGTGATACTGGGTGATCGCTAGGCCGAGTTGCTTGAGGTTGTTCTGGCACTGCGTCGAGGCCGCCGCGTCTCGCGCCGACACGATGCCGGCCAGGACCAGGCCAGCCAGGACGACGATGATGCCGATGACGACCAGGAGTTCGATCAGCGTAAACCCGGCACGAGTGTTCCTGAGGGGGCTGGCAGGGGACGAGCGCATGGTGTCTCCTCGGGGCGAGAAAATCAGGTCAGCCGGGTGTGCCGTGCGGCCTGGAAACGTCCCGGCAACCTGTGGGTTGAGGATTCCGGCAAACGGCATACCACATCGGAACAGGGGTCAGGGGTCAGCAAGAAAGGGGCCAGGGGTCAGGGGAGAAGAGTATTTGTCTTGTCTGACCCCTGACCCCTGGCCGCTGACTCCGGCGAAGCGGTGGGCAAACACTGACCAGAAATGGCGATGTCGTATCCGGGCACCCATATCCGCGCACCCGTGACTCGCTCTTCAAGGCGGCTCTCTAGCACCAAACGGTAGTTGGGGGCTTTGGTGTGAAGAATGGCACGCAACGGGGGGTGGCATGCTTTCGCGGCCCGCGCTGGTTTCGCCCAGAGGTTGACCCTGGGGGCCGCGAAAGCATGCCACACACCGGAGCGTTCGATTGTTTACAGACAATCCTCCCTCTACCGTTTGGTGCTAGCGCCGATCTCTTCTTTGTTGACCGAGTTCGGGCCGTCGTGCAAGAGAAGTCAAGGACTGTCGAGAACCCGGTGGGCTGCTTGAGCGAACGTGTGCTCCTCTCTCTGCGGGATCATCTCAGGAGCTGTACTTTCCCTGATCGTCTTATACCACGGAGAGCTGTTTTCCCGGGGGATTTCATGGGTTTGTTGCATTCCCTGGCTTGTTGGCCTCCCCCGAAAACGGGCATTATCGAAGAGGAGGTCTCGATTTCCCGGCTTTTTTCGCTTCCGAGTATCAGAAGATCAGGGAAAGTACAGGCTCCCCGTCCGCCCTGAGTCTTCCCTGGGAAAGCGGTCGCACCCAACTCCACCAGGCGACGGACTGCACCACCATCAGCAGCAGGATGACGACCGCCGCCAGCAGGTAGGGCATGCGGTGGCTCACCAGCGAGCCGAGCACACCGCCGGCAATGGTGCCGAGCGCCATCCCCGCAGCCACGGTGGCTTCATGGATGCCGGCGGCCAGCGCTCGCCGTTCGTGCGAGCTGCCGGCCGTACTGTAGAACAGACCGGAGAAGTAGTTGTAGCCGGCGAGCTGTCCCAGCAGCGCCAGTCCGATCAGCAACGTGACGGCGGATTCGGCCTGTGCGATCACCACCAGCCCGCAAGCGCCTACCCCCTGCACGACCAGAGACGTATGGAGACGGTAGTGCCAGAACGCTGCGCGGTGCATGACCAGGTAGGTCGCGATGATGACGGCCCGCCAGCACGCCAGGAGCTTGCCGTGATCGTCCGCCGCAATGCCGATCGTCACCACCAGGCCGGGCAACAGGTGAATCACCAGGCTGCCGCCGAACCAGCCTCCCAGGTTGGCGATCCAGCTCAGGCGCTTGAAGGCGGCGGCCCGTTCCATGGTCTCGTGCTCTTGCCGCGTCCTGCCGATCGGGACCGCGGCCAGCGGGACGACGCGACGGACGGCAGTGAGGGCGAGCAGGAGATTCACCAGGGCGATCGAGAGGGCCGCGCCATAGGCCCAGCGGGCCCCCCCCGCGTACAGGGAACCGCCTGCCAGTTGACCGCACATCATGCCGGCGTTCCAGGCTACGCAGAACAAGATCAACCTGCGGCTGACGCCCCGGCGATTCGCGTGGGCATCCTCGCCCTGATTCAGCCAGCCGATCAGCGGCGGGTACAGGAACCCCGGGCCGATCCCCAACGACCAGTAGCACGGCTGGAACCAGAGCGTGCGGAGATCGACCAGCCCGCAGGCGACGATGCTCAGGACGGTGGCGACTGCCCCACAGACAAAAACGACCCGGCCGTCAAACCGGTACGCCAGCCAGCCCCCCAGAAGGCTGCCCACCCCGGCGCTGAAGGACAGACCAGCGCCGGCGAGGCCGAGATACCACGGCTCGACGTGCTCTTCCGCCAGGCTCCGCGATACGGTGAATACCACGACGAACGCGATAAAGTCAGTCAGCACGCAGATCAGGTAGAGAAACAGCGGGAGTCGAGTCCGCATCCTCCTTGCCGGCAAATCCTGGGTAGGAGAGACATTCTCTGAAGCTTGGTCCTGATCTCTCATCGGCGTGATCTCCTGCCCAAGACGTCACCGTGGCGACCGAAGAAGACAGCGGCGGCGTTGCCGATCCAGGGGAGCAGCGGTACTCTTGGCATGAAAGCGGCTCCGGGCGACTCGCTGGCGCGGGAACCCCGGTTCCCCTTGGTCGTGGCTGACACAAGCGTTGTCTGGCTCCCGCTTCATTTGTCAACCCCCCGACCTGACCGTTTTCCCGAGCCGCGAGACGCTGTCGGTTCGCACTTCCCTGCGCAAGAGGTTCCATCCATGAAAGCGCTCCTTGATTGCCGGCGGTGGTTCTCCTGGTGTTTGACCCTCTGCTTGGCCCTGATGCTGGGCCATGCAACGCTGGCGGCGCAGGCACCGCACGCGCCGGCGGTGCAGGCGATCAATGTCGAAACGCGCGAGGTCTACCGGTCCTCCAAGAAACCCGCCTACACGTCCTGGGTGTCGCTGTTCCCCGGCCAGGCCGGCGAGTGGTATCTTTCCTGCGAGGAAGTGACCAAGAGCGACCCGCCCCCTCCGCGCTCTTCCCTGGATCACTGGTATCGCATGGGTTTGCCGGACGGCTATGACAAGTCCACGCTGCGAATGGAAGTCGTGCTGTTGGAATCGGGGGATCGTTGCAGCACTTGGAAGGTCCTGTCGCGCTGGCCGTGCCGGTTTCAGCACTCCGCCGGGTCGTTCGCCGCCGTGAAGACACGCGACGGACGTTTCTTGCGCGGCGTCTGGAGTGGCTATCGACTTGATGACGCGGGGCATCCGGGGGAGATCCTCTACGAATCGCGCGATCGTGGCAAAAGCTGGAAGAAACTGCCGGCCCTGTTGGATAAGCGGTTCGTCGCTTATCCCCATCGGATGAAGCAGCTACGCGATGGCACGATCGTCTTGGCAGTCCCCTATCACGCGGCGTGGGGGCGCGACGCCGAACTGCCGTTGCGGACCAGCATGCGCCTGGAAGCCCAGAATGAAATGCAGATGGGGATCTACATGTCCTCCGACGAAGGCCGGACCTGGCAAGGACCGACGATCATTTTTCCTGGGCACGTGGTTTCGGAAACCGATTTCGTGGAGTTGCCCTCAGGCGATCTATTGTTTCTGAACAACAGCATCTTCGCCCAGCCCGGGCGGCAAATCGTCTACCGAACCAAGCAGGGCTTGCTCCCCGGCCCGATGCTGCGCTGCGTTGGCCAGAAGATACCGGAAGCCGTGGTGTTGACCCGGGACGGAATCCTGGTCGGCGGCATGCGGAACGGAGACTATTCCTGGTCGGACGACGAAGGCCAGACCTGGCAGCAGCTCGCCGGTTCGCCGGCGTGTGGTTACCAACCCATGATTCGCCAGATGGACGACGGACGAATCCTCTGTGCCTGGCACCGCGGCGCAGACGATGCCTTCGCGAAAGCAGATCAATTCGTGGGGCTGCACCTCTTTCGCTTGAAGGTGAATCGGCGCACCGTCGAGACGCGCCTCCGCCTCGAACGCGACTACGACGCCAGGAAGGATCGCTATCGGAATGCCTACACGGTAACCTTGACAGCAGACGGACGCCCGCTGCCAAAGAAAACCGTCGAGCTGTGGGTCGTGGCCCGCGATAAACCGGGGTATGACTCCTGGTGCCATGTTCCCATCGGCGAGCGCATGAAGCGCGGGGGCAAGTTGCTTCGTGCGCTGACGAATCCAGCCGGCCGGGCCCACTTTGTGTTGCCCGAGTTCGATGGCGAAACGAATCCGCACGCCTCGTATCAGCTCTTTGCCCGGTTCAATGCGGATCGCTCCGACCAGCACTACAAACCAGCGACGACGCCTCAATGTGAGTTCTACGCCGTCAGTCACGGAAACCGCCCGCAGTAGTGCGGCCGATCCTTACCCGCCGTTGCCACAACGTGAGGAAGAGCCATGAACCGTTTCCTCTTCGCCGTCACTGCTCTCCTGAGTGCGGTCCCTCTGGCAGGAGAGACCTCTGCAACAGAGAAGTCTTCGTCGTCCCCAACACCAACGCCGCGCGGCCAGCGGCGCTTGCTTTACGTCAGTGACCCGTCCAGCATCGCCAGCAACCTATTTCCCGATCCTGTCCACGCAGAGGACCTGCGACGCTGGGTGGACATGCTGGCCGACAGCGGCATCGATACCTTCAACCAGGAGGTATACAACCAGTGCTGGACCAACTACTGGCGGTCCAAGCGGTTTGAATACGACCCGCGGCCGCAGCACCGGCGTTTTCTCCCCTTGTTGGAAAAAGGAACACAGCCCCTGGCGATCCTGATTGATCAGTCTCACAAGCGGGGCCTGACGTTCATCGCGGGCTTTCGCATGAACGACAATCACGGCGGCATCAGCCAATTCGTCCGCACGCATCCGGAATGGGTCCTGCGCGAGTTCCCGGAGGGGGAACTTTACAAGGCGAGCAAGCCGCTGGACTTCACGTTTGCCGGTCCCCGCGACTATGTGCATGACGTGATTGCCGAGGTCGTGTCCCGGTTCGACGTGGACGGCATCGAGCTTTGTTTTCGGGACCATGCCTACTTCCCGGTCAAGAAGGGGCGAGCCAAGGCGCACTTGATGACCGACCTGGTCCGGCGCATTCGCGCCACGCTGGACGAGGCCGGCAAGGCGAAGAAGAAAAAGCTCCTTCTTGGTGCGAGGGTCTTCTCCACGCTGGAGGAATGCCAGGACCTGGGGCTGGACGTTCCCTCCTGGATCACCAAGGGGCTGATCGATTATCTTTGCCCGCAAGACGTCATGTTTGCCGATTTCAACGCGCCCTACGCGGAGTTCGCCCGCCTGACGCGCCGCTCCCCGTGCATGCTCTATCCCGCGCTCTTGCCGTGGACCAGCGCGCGGGCCCGGAACCGGCTGGATCAGATTCCCTTGAGCCCGGCCAGCTGTCGCGCCCTGGCCCACACGTTCTACAACGCGGGCGCCGACGGCCTGTCGGTCTACAACCACTTCACCACCATGTGGCATGCACCGTTCTACCCACAGGCCTTGCGCTGCTTGCGCTCACTGCGGGACCCGGCCCGCGTTGCCGCAGGGGAACGGCATTACCTCTTCGATCCGACCTGGGGAGGGCTTACCTATTTTGGGCTCGATCGAGCCTCCACGGGGGCGGTGAGAGCAAACCGCATCGTCCTGGAACGCGCCGGCAACAAGACCCAGGGCGATTACCCGTTCTGGCTCTTCGAGGACCTGAGGCAGGGGCAGAGCGCCACCCTTCTGTTCCGCGGGTTCAACCTGAGTAACACCGACGAGTTGAGAGTGACACTGAATGGAAAAGCCATCCCGGCCCAAGCGGTCCGCCTGATCGGGCGTGGCCTTTCGGAGCAAGGCCGCATCGATTTCCGCAAGGGAGGGGAGCCAAAGTTCTCCACACGCTGGTTTGAGCTGGGCCCCTCCCTTCTGGTGTGGGGCCAGAACAAGCTGAGCGTCGCCCTGAAGCAAGGGGACCCGAAGGCTTCCGGGCCGATCGTGATCGATGAGGTCGAGGTGTTCGTCCAACCGTGAGAACACGGGCATTTCGCCCCGGACAGGAACCGTTTCCCAACGATCTCTGCCTGCTTGCAAACGATCCTACGTCACCGTGCTCACTCCTTTTGTTGATCTTGTGGAGACGACCATGAGGACCATTCATGCGACGCTTGATCCGGTCTTTTGCCTGTGCCAGGCAGCGGGCTGGCTGTGTTGCATCGTTGGCCTGCTTCCTGGCCTGGCGAGCGGGCAGGAACCAATGCGCGATGCCATCGCTGTCGTGAACCGGCAAGCGCTTTCCACCGACACGATCGAGTGCGAGCGAGTTCCGCTCGGCGAGCCGGATGACTACAAGCCCTGCATTGCCCTGCTTCCCAGTGGGGAGCTGCTCCTCACCGCCTTCCACCCCTACGAGAAAAAAGGCGGGAAGGTGTTCGAGCAGAACCTGCTGTTCCGCTCGAAGGATGGCGGGAAAACCTGGTCGAAGCCGCAGAAACTCGATCTGCTCGGGCGCGAGCCGTACCTCACGGTCCTGAAAGACGGCACCGTTTTCATGACCGGCCACTTGCTGGCCCAGGACATCCGCAACAAACACGGCTACACCCAACCGTACTTCGTCTGGCGATCGAAAGACGGCGGCAAGACCTGGGACAAGTCGCAAAAGTGCGAGCCGAAGGATTTCAAGAGCCAATACGGCTTCTTCGGTGGCGAAACCTGGCTGTGGCAAGCCAGGTCGGGCAAGATCTGGGCCCTCGTCCGCGTCGATAGCAACGAGTTGCCGATCAAGGGCCGGCCGATCAAGAGCAAGAACGACCAGAGCGATCACTTCATCCTGTTCTCCTCCGCCGATGGAGGACGCACGTTTGACCGTATCCGCGACTTCGGGGATTATGGCGAGATGTACATGTCGATCGTGCGGCTGCAAGATAAGCGCTTGCTGCTGACCTTCACGGTGCGTGATCTCAATCCACCGCTTGGGGTACGGGCCCTACCCGGCGAAGAGACCAAGGACGGCTTTACGTTCGATTTTTCCAAGGACCGCGTACTGCTGGATACGAAGACGGGTTCGCGTTTCCAGGGGGGGGGCTTCGGACCGACCGTGCAACTCAAGGACGGCACGCTGGTCACGTCCTACTCGTACCGCGGCAAGGACGACAAGACACATCTGGAGGTGGTGCGGTGGAAGTTGCCAGCGGCGCGATGAGCAAGGAGTGCGAATAGAAAGCCCCATCTGACACAAGCCCCAAGCGCCAGCGCGGGGATGTCCCGTCGCTCGCGCTCCGGGCTTGGGTCTGACCGGCCCGCGCTGAGTAGAACGCGATGTAGCAGCCCCGTCCGGCACAGCCGGACCTACGGCAACGAAGGAACGTGATTTGGTATTCGCCGCTATTTTTTCACGTACTTTTTCACGATGTCCTCGTCGATCTCGATCCCCAGACCCGGCCCCGTGGGGACGTCGAAGTAGCCCTTGTTTAGCTCGAACTTCTTGGTGACGATTTGGTCCCGGAAGGGGTTCTCGTAGACGTCGAACTCCATCATCGGCTCGTCCCCCGTCTTGGAGCCGAGGTAGTGCGGCGGAAACAGCGACAGGACCTGCAGCGTGGCTGCGATCGTGATGGCGCCGGCCCAGCAGTGCGGCAGGGCCTGGATGCTGAACAGGCGGGCCATTTCGGCGATGAAAAGGACCTCGGCAATGCCGCCGCAGAGCGAGATGTCCGGTTGGATGATGTCGAAGGACCGCTTGAGGATGTGATCGCGGGCCGTGCCGCGCCAGTCGAGGACTTCACCCCCGGCAATGGCGATGTCGAGCGTCCGCGTCAACACATCGTAGCCTCCGTAGTTGGGCGCCTGCGGCAGCGGCTCCTCGAAGCAGTAGAAGTCGAGTTTTTCCAGCTCCCTGCCGAACTTCACCGCCTGGGGCAAGGTGAAGGCGCCGTTGCCGTCGGTCAGCAGTCTCACGTCCGGTCCGACGGCTTCGCGGATCTTCTTCATCACGGCGAGGTCCTTGCGGAAGCCGTAGCGGCCGGTGCGGATTTTCATGGCGAGAAAGCCGCGCTTGGCCAGGGCGGCGGCTTCCGGCGGATGCTGCTGCTCGGGGTCCTGTCCCTCGACGTAGTTCATGGCGGCGGCGTAGGCCATGATCTTGTCCCGGACGCGGCCGCCGTACAGGTCGGCGACCGAGAGGCCCAGTGCCTTACCGCGCAGGTCGTGCAGGGCGATGTCCATGCCGCCCACGGCGCGGCCGTCGGCGAAGTTCGGCCCCCACATCGCGTTCCAGAGTTTGCGCTGCTCCAGCGGGTTCTTGCCAAGGACCGCCCTCTTGAGGTGCTTCTCGATGATGCCCTGCGTGCCTCCGACGTCGGCCGTCTCGCCCCAGCCCACGAGCCCGCTGTCGGTGCTGATCTTGATCAGCAGGGAATCGCGGACATCGGACAGTGCCACCGAGGGCCCGATCGCCTTGGGAATCTTGTGCTCGACCGCGAAGGTCTCGACCTTTGTGATGGTGAGCCCACTCGGTTTTTTTTCGGCCGCTTGCGCCACCCCCCAGCGGCTACCCAGGGCCCCCGCCAGGGCTCCGCACGAGCCGGCCAGTCCCGCCTTGAAACACTCGCGCCGCGTCCAACTGTTTCGCTGCATTGGATGCCCCCTTGTGCAGACCGTGGGACCTGTTGGAGACTTGTCGCACGGTGGTTTCCTCATTCTTCTCGAGCGAGTTTCTACATAACGCCACGGAAGAGGGAAAGTGAAAGGTCGGGGGTGGCATGCTTTCGCGGCCTTCGCTGGCAGGGTCCTTGTCCCCGGCAGCGCGGGCCGCGAAAGCATGGCACACCCGCACCTCCTTTCCCCTCGCCCTGGAGCTAGATAGCCGCCCCACGGCCTCAGCCGGGAGGGAGTGACTGAAACTATCGTCGCACGACCGGCGGCTCCGCGAAGTCGCGCCACAATCGCTCCACCTCGGCCGGGACCACGGGACCGTCGTGAACGACAAACCGATACCGCGCGACGTGCGCTTTGCCTGGCCTGATTTCCCAATCGCCCAGGTGCGACGGTGTGTACACCATGTACGGCATGGAGGGGTGAATCCGCAACGGCTCCGGGAACCGGAAGTTCGCGGGATGAGTGAGCAGTGTGATGCCGGTGGTCTTGCCGTCAACTCGGCCAGACAGGTCACACCAACGCGGCCGGGTATGATTGCCCTCCTCGCGGCCTTTGCCGTCGGACGTCAGAACGCGGGAGGTTTCCTTGCTCCAGCTCCGTGCCCCGCGCAGTGCCATGCCGCCATAGGGGAATTGCGGCAACTTCAGCGCGCTCTCGCCAGCACAACGAATCGTGGACCCAACGTCCCACACGTAGGAACCGGCCCTGGCTCCGCCAAGGTTCCAGGCCCGCACGTCCCAGCCCTCGACCAGCACGAGCTTGCTGCCGGGGACCGTGAGATCGACGTGCTCCTGCTCGACCTGAAAGCCGCCATAGACCGGACCGCCGGTCGTTGCGAGGATCTTCTTGAAGCGCACCCGGCCCTTGCCCCCTTTCAGGTCCCAGAAATTGACGTCGTGGCCCTCGAACACCGCCCTGGTGAAGGCGAGAAAGACGCCGCTCTGGTGGGCATGGTCTGGCGGTGTTTCGTCGGTCACGATGGTGCCGCGGGGGGTCCAGACGGGGTGAAGGTGGGCGCTGCGTCCATAGCTCGGATCAATGCCCTTGGGCGGCTGGATGTGCGCGGTGTTGTAGCGGAGGATTGGCGCCTTCTCCTTTTGGATTTCCAGGAAGCGCTCTGATTTCACGGTTCGCAAGCCGGCGGCGTCTTCCGGCGGACCGACCTGGAGCCGGTAGCGGCGGACGCTGCCCTTGGGCATGGCGCCGCGCACAATCCACCAGGCGCGGAGGGGTCGGCCCTGTTCCCATTGCAGCGGCGTCGCGATTTCCCGGCCGTCGCGCAGTTCGAGCAGCCGGAGTTGCCTGCCGCTTTTCAGGTCGCCAGGCAATGTCATGGAAATGGGCACATCGCTGCGGTCATACTTCCCCGCTTCGACGACGAACGTTAACGGCAGGGACGCCATTTCGGCCCCGCCCGCCGCCACACGGGCCCCCGCCACCATCCCGAGCACGAATCCGCGTCTTGTCAGCACGTTCGACCTCCCTGGCTGTTCGATGATCTGGCGTGTGCCAGTTGTCGGATGCAGCCTGGTTCATCGCTTGCCTTCGTTCTTCCACCAGCGCAGCTCGTTAGCGCCTTTGTAGTCGATGCGTCGCGAACCGTTATCGGAGGTAGCGATGATGTCGGGCCGCTTGTCGCCGTTGAGGTCGGCGATGATGACTTGGTTAGCCGCCTTCCAGTCCTTTTTCAACAGATGCATCTTCCACTTGCCGTGCGGGTCGCCGGGGTTCTCGAACCAGACGACACGATCTCCCTTGGACCAGGCGGTCGCCACGACGTCAAGGTCGCCGTCGCCATCCAGGTCTGCGGCCACGGCCTCGAACGCGTAGGGCAATGCGCCAATCTTGTGCTGCTTCCACTGGAGCCCCCTGCCCGGCTTGCCGACGTTCTCGTACCAGACGACTTCGTGCCGGTCCGCGGGTACGAGTTCGTCGCGCATGCCGTGGGCCATCACGACGTCGAGATCGCCGTCGCCGTCCAGGTCGACCAGCTGTCCGTGGATGGGGGCTCGGGTCGTGTTGTCGATCACGTGCTTCTTCCACGGCCCTGACGCCCCTTTCCCGGGGTTCTCGTACCAGACGACCTGCGAGCCGTGCTGTTTGACATTCGTTACACCCGGCGGGACGTTCTCGGCGCCAACGGCCGCCGCCAGCAGGTCCACGTTGCCGTCGCCGTTGATGTCGCCGGCGCGTATCGTCCGTGCCTCGGGCATCCGGTCGTCGATCACGTGACGGCTCCACTCCCGGTCCCACCCTTTTTTGCCGGGGTTCCGGAACCAAGTAATCAGGCCGCTTGCATACCCCGCGGCCGCCGCGTCCGGCAGGCCATCGCCGTCCAGGTCGGCCAGGACAACGTCATAGGCCCGCGGGCACTTGGTCGTGATGACGTAGCGCTTCCACGGACCGGCGGCGGGCCGGTTGTTGTTGGCGAACCAGACGATGTGGCCATCGCGGTTGTTGACCACGGCCACGTCCGGTCTGCCGTCGCCGTTGATGTCGCTGATGACATGCCGCTCAAACCAGCCGGGCTCCCCTTGGTGAATAACATGCCGGCGAAAATTGCCCCGGCCGTCGTTCTCGAACCAGAATAGGGAGGACAGGGTCGGCTCCCCTCGGGCCGCCGAGCCACCGACGACATCCTGGCTGGTCAGGTCGATGTCACCGTCGCCGTCAAGGTCCGCGGCCGCCACCCCGTAGGCGTAGCTGTACTTCCCAGCGATCAACTGCTCGGAGAAGCGAAGCACCGGAGCGGTGCCCGTCTTCTCTTTCTCGCCGGCGAGCAACGCACCCAACAGAAACAGCGACAGGATGAAACCAGCGGCCAGGGGCGAGTGATACTTCCTCATGGTGTTTCCTCATCAGGAACGAACACAGATTCCGCTTCGTTGGGACGGTCAGGGAAAAGGCACGCTCAGCAGCCGGCTCACGCGGGAGTTGCGTCATGCCGCGCAACAGCGTCAATCGCGTGGCCGCTCTGTTGCAGCAGCTGGATACTGATCATGGCCTCCTTGGGATGGGTGAAAGCCTGTCCCAGATGTGGGAAAAGGGATCGTGAGGCGGCTACCTCGCGTCCCCGCCAAGAACGGTCGCTGCTGTTGCCAGGTCCCTCGAACCCACTCGGCGGGGGGCCGCTGCGTGGCCGGGCGTCATGCGATAGCATACAACAGCGATCCGGTATGGCCCGAACGACCAGGATCAGTTGCCGGGCCGGCTGCAAAGACTCCAAGCCTCGGAAGGCCGTAATGCCGGCCCGGTCAACTGCATCCGTTGGTTCGGGACCCTATTTCGCCTTCGCACCCTTTGTGAAGAACTCGGCAATTTCCGGATCATTCCTGCCGAAGGCTTCGAGACTTTCCCGCTCGAACTTCAAATTGCTAATGTCCCGCTTCAGTTGTTTCACTCGGGATTGCTCGCCTTCCGTGAAGACCAAGAACAGGTTGCCATCTGCCAACTCGTAAGCTTCCCCGTTGATCTTGACTTGCCCCGTCTTGGCGTCTTTGGTTTCGCAGTGGAACTCAACGCGCCGCCCGTCTCGTGCGGCCAGGCTCCCCTGGCATTTGACGCCCTGCACATTGCTGCTTGAAATGCCGCCACCTCCGCCCCGAGCATCGCTCCAGACGACGAAAGCCGTGCCGAAGTGGTAAATGGTCCCTTGCTCAATGCCCGGCAATGCATTCTCCTTTCCAGATGACCAGGTCATGCTGCCACTCGGGCCGGCAAGGGGCGAAGGAGCCGTTGGACCCGGTGTGCGGCTGCACCCCGACACGAACATGCAAGCCCAAGCGGTCGCAACAAGGCTTTTCACGAATGGCTTCATAGAACGCCCCTAACGATGGCGTTCACCTGCCGGGCCGGCTTAGTTCGCTGTATGGCACGAGTAACCAGCGGATGCCGGCCCGGTCAGGTGCAACGCACGGATACTCATGAAGGCTCTCGTCTGCGAAGATGGAGGAGGCACCCAGCCGCCTCCCTTCGTATCACCCCCACCCGGAGGCCTTCACCATGCGCACCTTTCAACCCCCCGCCGACACCCGATTCTACGCCGGTGTTGACCTGCACGCCAGGTCCCTCTTCCTGTGCATCCTCGACCGCGACGGACAGGAACGCTTCGCACGCAACCTGACCGCCGCCCCACCACCCTTCCTCAAAGCCATCCAGCCCTTCCGCGAGGGCCTGGTCGTCGGCTGCGAATGCATGCACTGCTGGTACTGGCTGGCCGACCTCTGCCACCAGGAGAAGATCGCCTTTGCCCTCGGACACGCCTGGGCCATGAAAGCCGTCCACGGCAGCAAAACCAAGTGCGACCGCCACGGCGGGGTGGCATGCTTTCGCCGCCCCGCAGGCCGCGGAACGAACCCGCGACAGAGGGGGCGGCGAAAGCATGGCACGCCCAGACGATCCACCCTGCGAGGAACGCGCCAGGCGGGAAGTTGGTCAATCGACAATCTGCTTGACGCCCTCCCTCTCCTCTTCGTCCTCCAGAATGTACGGCGCCGTCGGCGCGATCGGGTCGGGCTCGACCTTCAGCGTCTGCGAATGCTCGACGCCATCGACGGCCAGCACGACGCGATACGTCCCCACGGCGACCGGCCGGCCACGCGGCGGACCGGCGCCCGGACGCGGACGCCCACCCCCGACGCGCGGCGGCTCGCCCGTCAGGTCCCACACCAGCTTGTGCAACCCCGGCTCTGCCTCCGCCTTGATCTCACGCACCGTCTTGCCGTCGATGTCGACTACCTTGATGCCTGCTGCCTGTGCCTTCTCCGTCAACGAATAGAACAGAACAGCGCCCTGCGGTGGATTATCACCGACGAAGCGACGGTTCGTCCGGCCGCGGCTCGGCTCCATCGCCCAGCGCACCGCCGATACCGGACGATACAGACGCGCCTTCGCGGACACCGCGTGACTGGTAACCTGCTGCAATGCGGTGACGTCGAGAATCCAGAGACTACGGCCGTGCGTCGCGGCGACGATCTCGCCCGCTGTCGGATGAATGGCGATTTCATGGATCGCTACTGTCGGCAAATTGTTGTTGAGCTTCTGCCAGGTCTGGCCACGGTCGAGCGAGCACCAGATTGCGAACTCGGTGCCGAGGTAGAGCAGGTCGTGATTGTCGACGTCCTCACGCAGTACGCGCGTCGTGCCCCACGAGGGCAGCGTTCCGTGCAGCGGCCGCCAGGTCTGGCCGTGGTCCTCCGTTGCGTAGACGTAAGGTTTCTCTTCATTGCTGCGATGCGCGTCGAAGACGACATAGGCCCGACCCTCCTCGAAGCGCGACGCCTCGATACTGTTCACCCAGCGCAGCCCCGGCAGGCCGACGTTCTTGGTGACGTTGGTCCACTCCTTGCCGCCGTCGCGCGTCACCCACAGGTAGCCGTCATCGGTGCCGGCCCACAGCACGTTCGGGTTGCGCGGCGACTCGGCCAGGGCCGTGGCGCTGCCCTTCGCGGTTGCGGTGATCTCCGGCGAAATCACACGCAGGTTGTTGCCGCGATCCAGCGAACGGAAGACGTAGTTGCCGGCGTAATAAACGATCCGCGAATTGTGATGCGACAGCAGATACGGCGTGTTCCAGTTGAAGCGATAGCTCCGATCGGCCGGCTTCATGCGGGCGGTTTCGTGCGTGCGCAGGTTGATCCGCCCGATGCCGCCCCACTGGCTCGTGAAGTAGACCAGGTCGGGGTCGGTGGAGTCGACACGGCAGGTGAAACCGTCGCCGCCGCCGATCGCGACCCAGTCCTCGTTGATCGGCCCGGTGAAGCTGCGCGTGAAACTCGGCCCTCCCCAGCTGCCGTTGTCCTGTAATCCACCGAAGACGCGGTAGTGCCGGCGCGGGTCGACGGCGACGTGGTAGAACTGGCCGATTGCCGTCGTGTTGAGACGGTCCCAATTGTCCATGCGATCGTAAGTGACGTAGTGTCCGCCATCGGTGCCGGCAATCATGTGCCGGCCGTCGTGAGGGTCGATCCACAAGGCGTGCTGATCGCCATGCATCCCGCGAGCGCCGTCGGGACGGAACGTCTTGCCGCCGTCGCGCGAGCGGTACAGCGCGATGCCCAGGACGTAGACGTTCTTGTCGTCGCTGGGGTCGATGCGGACCTGGCTGAAGTACATCGGCCGCGGGTTGACGCTGTTGACGCGCTGCCAGGTGTCGCCGCCGTCGTCGGAGCGGTAGACGCCGCCGTACTCGGGGCCGTTGGCGCCCTGGCGATCCTGGACGTTCTCGACCTGCCCGCCCAGCGCGGTGAGGAAAGGCCGGTCGCCGCCGCCGGGGGCATCGGGCCGGGCGGCGCGGTTGCTGAGCGTCAAGTTGACGACCTTGACCTCCTGGCCGCGGCGGCGCGATACCTTGAGCTTGTCACCCGGCTTGTGGCCGCGGATGATTTCGAGCAGGCCGCGGTAGGTGCGGAGCGGCTGGTCGTCGATCCCGACGAGGACGTCGCCCGGCTTGAGGCCGGCCTTGTCAGCGGGGCCGCCCTGGGTCACCTCCAGCAACTCGACCCCACGGACCCCGTCCTGACCGCCGACGCCCATGTAGGCGGTGCCGCGGACGACCTCCGGCGGCCCCGTGCCGATCTTCTCCGACTCGACAACGGCATAGACGATGCGCGGGTCCTTGCGGTAGTAGTCGATGCCGATGCGGCCGAGCTTGCACGCCGGCAGGCCCTTGGTCAGCTTCGTCCACGTCTTGCCGCCGTCGGTCGTCTTGCGAAGGCTGCTGCCGGCTCCCCATTTCTTGGCCGGGTCGTTGAAGTCGTAGCCGTCGCGCTGCCGCTCGTAGGTGGCGACAATCAGTGTCTCCGGGTCGCGCGGGTGCATTCGCAGATCGATGATCCCCGTCTTGTCATCGATAGAAAGGACCTTGTTCCACGTCTTTCCGCCGTCGGCGGTCTTGTAGAGGCCGCGCTCCTCGCTGGGGCCGTAGAGGCGGCCGAGCGCCCCGACGTAGACGACGTCGGGGTCTGTCGGATGGATGGCGATGCGGCCGATCTGGAAGCTTTTCTTGAGGCCCCTGTTCTTCCAGGTCTTGCCGCCGTCGGTCGACTTGTAGACGCCGTCGCCATACGAAACGGAGTTGCGCGGGTTATTCTCGCCGGTGCCGACCCAGACGAGTTTCGGGTCCGACGGGGCCACCGCCACATCGCCGAGGGAGACGGTCTTCTCGCGGTCGAACTGGTGCTCGAAGGTGATGCCGTTGTTGGTCGTCTTGAGCAGCCCGCCCGATGCCGTCGCCACCCACCAGGTGCTCGGATCGGTTTCGGCGACGGCCAGCGCCACGATGCGTCCGCCCATCGTCGCCGGGCCGATGCTTCGCCAGGTGAGCACCTTTCCCCATCCTTCAGGGAGAGAGAGCTTCACCGGAAGCCCTTTTTCCTGTTCCGTGGCGGCGGACTGCGACTGCCCGGACAGGGGCCCAGGGAGCGACAGCAAGGTGGCCAGGCCGAGGACGGTCAGCCCGACGAGGTGATAGCGGAAAGAAAGGCAGTTTCGGCGCACGGGATCTCTCCTTCGCGAGGGAAAGGGCAGCGGATCGCGTTCAAGGTGCAGTAAAGACCAAAACCTGTCCGTCTGCAAGGAGTGACCGGCGGAATCCAGTTCCTTCTCTCCCGGGCGAGTCTGCGAGCCCGGGGAGGAGGGGACGGCGCGCCCTTCCGATTATTCCGGCTGAACAATCGATCCTTCTTGCCCTTTTTCCCGGATGAGAATTGACTCTCTTTCTGCGTAAATTTACCATTTAACCCAGATTCGCCAGAGTGACGCGAGTTGATCCCTTTGTCATGGGGATCGGCTTGCGGGGCGCTCTTGTTCCGAACACAGTTTCTCTGGGAGGTGATGGCGCATGTACAGCATGGTTCTGATGGCAGCGCTGACGACTGGCGGGCAGACGCCCGACTGGTGTTTCCATCGCAGTTGCGGCGGGTACAACTGCGGCTGCTACGGCTGCTGGGGCTGCGGCGGCTGCCACGGCTACACCTGCAGCGGCTGCTACGGCTGCTACGGCAGCTGCTGGGGATGCCACGGCTGCTGGGGCTGCTGGGGGAGCTACGGGTATTCGTACTACAGCTGCTCCGGCTGCTATGGCTGCCACGGCTGCTACGGCTGTGGCGGTTGCTGGAGCTGCGGCGGGTCCCCCTACGCTCCGGGCTACATCAGCCCTGGCGCGGTGATGCCGCCCGCACCGGATGGCGCAAAGAAAGAAAAGGAAGAGGGAGGCGCTGGGGTCGACTCGAACCGGGCGAAGCTCGTGGTCGAGGTGCCGGCCGACGCGAAACTCTTCATCGACGATCAGCTGATGAAGTCAGCGGCCGCGACGCGTGTCTTCAACACGCCGACCCTGGAGAAGGGGCAGACCTACTACTACGAACTGAAGGTCGAGGTGGCCCGCGATGGAGTGACGCGCAGCGAGACAAGGAAGGTGCTGGTCCGCGCCGGCGAGCGGGCCCGTGCGGTCTTCACCGAGACCGGCATCGTCGCGGCGGCGAAGACCAACACCTCCGCGTCGAAGTAACTTTCCGACACAGCAAGGTCCGGGGCCGCACGGGGACAAGTCCCCGTGCGGCCCCGCTCGTCTTTGTTACGGCATCCCTCGGCCGAGTCGCTTGACCTGCCTTCTCCGCCCGACTACCTTTGATGTTGATCGAGCAATCGATTCCCTCCCAGCCCAACGAGAGACATCCCGGGCCAACGATCCCTCGGAGAGTGAGCATGACCGCCACGGATTCTTGCCGACCGGCATCCCTGCCGCGGGCAGCGATCGCCGGGACGCTCCTTCTGGCTCTGCTGCCGGTGGCTGCCCGGAGTGACAACCCCACCACGGGCAAGGCCCCGCCAGCGATCGAGAAGCGCAGATCGCACTGGGCATTCCAGCCGTCCCGGCGGCCGGCGGTTCCC
>JACOUH010000216.1 GCA_016177925.1 Planctomycetota bacterium
GGGCCGTGTCTGGGTGGTCCTCGCCCAGGGCCTTACGGCAAATGTCCAGGGCCTTCTGCAACAGCGGCGCGGCCTCTGCGTACTTCCCCTGCGCGTTCAGGTTGGCCGCGATGTTGTCGTAGCTTTGGGCCGTGTGCGGGTGGTCCTCGCCCAGGACCTCCCGGCACTGCTTCAATCGTTCCTGCCGCAAAGGCAGAGCCTTGACGTACTGAGCTTGCTGCTCCAGACGTCTGGCCTCCGCAGCGCTCTGCTCCACCTGCCGCCAGCCGCCCCGTTTCTCCTTGGGCAGGGCGGAGACCTGCTTCAGTGCCGCCAGGCTCCACTTCAGAATCACCGTTTGCCAGTGATCGATCCCTTGCACGTTCGTCCGCAGCGCGAGCAGTTCCTCCCCAGCCCTGATCGCTTCGGCGTACCTGTCCGCGTTCACAAGTTCGCCGATTCGCTTTTCCAGCTCGGCCGCCTTTCTGGCATCGTCCCCGCTCAGCAGACGTTGCCCTTGCGGCTTCGGGTCGGTTTTTGACTGTGGGGAGTCGGCCCGCACCCCAATGGTCAGAGGCAGCCCTAGCAAGGCTACCAGGAGCATCCGCAGCATGACGTCCTCCGCGTAAGCTTGTGTCGCGTTTTATAGAGAAATATGAACGGACTCCATTTATCGCCTCCTCATTTCAGGACTTCGACGGTCAGGCCCGTGAACGTGTTCAGCCGGGCGTCGGCGGTGAGGAAGAGGCTGGCCCCGTGTTCGACCGCGGCAGCCAGTTGCAGGGAGTCCATTGCCCTGAGGTTGTACATCGCTCGGATCGAGGCAGCCCGATCGCAGACCGCCCCCGTGATAGGCACGACCTGCACCTCGGGCCTGGCGAAGAAGGTCCGGTACTGCTTTTGGAGGACCGCATCCCCAACACGAAGAGGGAGAACCAAGCACTCCATCCGCACCAGATCGCTGATCATCAGTGTGTCGCCTGCCGCCAGGGCAGAGGCGAGCCGGGTTTGGGCACGCACCCCGAAGGTTGGATGGGACTCCACGGCGTAGATGACGATGTTGGTGTCCAGAGAGACGATCACGAGGGTCCTCCTCTGGCCGCCTGCTCTCGGGCACGCCGGCATTCTTCCTGAATTCGCTCGATCTCCTGCGTGCGTTCTTCCTCTTCACGCAGGGCGGCGATGTCGGCGTCGATCTCTTCCTTGCTGCGGGGGACAAACCCACGGGCCTGTTGCTCGGCCCGAAGCTGCTCGAAGAACTTCCACAGGGGCGTCTGCGTGTAGTCGAGGACGGGCTGCACGGTGACCCGCACCCGGCCTGGCGGCAGAGCCGGCTTCTCGTCCAGCACCAGCGTGCCATCGGGTTGCAAGGTGCCTTGCACTTCCACCTGGGTCGGACTCATAGTTCTCTCCCATCAAGGGCTTTTCTCATTCTATCCGTTCCCGCCGTCCACACGGCCCAGCCCTTGGACCAGGGACTGCCCCAGCCAGACAACCATGAGTGTCCGCAGCATGACATCCTCCGCGCTCACGCATGTTGAGATACAAGTGGGGCAGGTCGCTGACCTGCCTGGCAATGGCAGGTCAGCGACCTGCCCCACGTTGGGACACCGCTTCTTAGCGCTTCGCCTCGACCGTGAACGCCACGGCCGACACTACCCCGCCCGTCTCCGCCCTCAGCCAGTCCACCACTTCCACCACGGGGGACGCGCCGGCGGCCTTTTTCTCTCCCCGGCTGCCGCGATTCTGTGGCCCGCGCGGCGTCACCGCCTCCAGCCAGTTGCCGTCATCCAGCCAGACCACGTCGGTCTCGCCCTTCGACTTCGCCCACGGGCCGCCCGAGTGCTGCCGGCGCCAGTCGGCGTACGCCGGCAGCGGCTGCTCCGACGCAACGAGGGCCACCAGCCACAGTCCCGTCCCATCCGTCAGACCGTACACCTTGCTCCGGTCCTTCGACGGGTAGCGCGGCTCGTCGATCCGCTCCGGCTTCTCGTTCGCGCCCTGGGGATACAGGACCTCGTCCACGCCGTCCGGGCGGAACACGATCAGGTAGCAGTACGCCGGCCGGGACAGGCGGGCCGTCACCTTGATGTCATCCTCCGGCGACGCTCCGAACGTTTCTTTGCCGAAGACGCCACGCGGCCTGGTGTTCTTGCCGTCCACGCCCTCAAGGTGAAGAACGTCCAGGGTACGCATGCGGAGCGGCTCGGAGGGTGTCGTCGTCCCAGTTTCAGGAGGGCGATTCATCACGGAGAAACACAGGATTACTGCGAGGATCAGGAACAGGCCGAACGCGCTCGCCACGGCGAGGCGGGCGCGCTGGCCCCCCCCTGGCCGGCGCAACCCCTCGGGCCGGACGGGTTGCCAGTCCGTCGTTGGCCCCTCCGGGCTGGCCACCATCTTGGAAAGTTCCTTCGCCACCTCGGCGGCCGACGCAGGACGGTCCACCGGCCTCTTCTGGTGTAACCGCTCGATCAGGTTCGACAGCTCCGCCGACACGGCCGCGTACACAGTCCGGGCCGGTGGCGGGGTTTTCTCCCCGACGGCTTGCAGCGTGGCGGTTTGCGTCGGCGCGGCGAAGGCGGCCTGCCCCGTTGCCGCCACGTACAGGACGCTCCCCAGGCTGAACAGGTCGGTCTGGGCGTCGAGGGCGAGGCCGTTCACCTGCTCGGGCGACATGTAGGCCGGCGTCCCGACGACCGCTCCCGGACCCGTCACGCCGTCGTCGGCCCCGGGGTCGCGGGCCAGGCCGAAGTCGAGGAGCTTGACGCGCCCCCGCGGGGCTTCGAGCCACACGTTGGCGGGCTTCAGGTCGCGGTGGATCAGCCCCTTCTCGTGAACCGCCGCCAACCCCTCGGCCAATTCCTTGCCGATCCGGATGACTTCAGCCGCGAGCAAGGGGGATTGCTGCTTGAGTCGCGTGGCCAGCGTTTCTCCGGCCAGCAGGGGCATGGCGACGAAACGCACGCCGTTTTCCTCGCCGTAGTCGTACACCTCGACCACGTGATCGTGGCGGACGGCCGCCATGGCCCGGGCCTCGCGGAGAAAGCGGTCCGTCGTCCCGGCCCGGTCCGGCCGCACGGTTTTCAGGGCCACGTCTCGGTCGAGCTGCGTGTCGCGGGCGCGGTACACAATCCCCATCCCGCCGTGTCCGAGTTCGGCGAGGATCTCGTAGCGACCAAAACGAGCCCCAGGCCCCGGCAGCGTTTCCGGGGACCGAGCACTGGGCGCAGGCGTCGCCGTTGTTTCCACCTGGTCCCGAACTTCGACGGAAGTGGGCACCGGCGCTTGGGACAGTGCGTGAAACTGCCGCAGGACGGCGAGCGCTGGTTCGGCTTCGGGAATCAGCTCCGGACAGTCACGGCACAACTCGGCGACGGAGAGGAGGCGGCCGGCATCGCTCTCGGCCACCCAGCGCTCCAGCAACCCAAGCAAGCGCTCGTCGGTCAGCATGGCGATCTCCCAGGGAAGCGGTTGCGTTATACTCGACGCGGGGAGCGTGGACACAAGCCCCAAGCGCCAGCGCGGGGACGGTCCCGTCGCTGGCGCTCCGGGCTTGTGTCCGGAGGTCCCGTCGCTGGCGCTCCGGGCTTGTGTCCGGAGGTCCCGTCGCTGGCGCTCCGGGCTTGTGTCCGGCGCGATCCCGCGCCGAGTATAGTAGAAGCGTTGCCGAGGCGGCAAACCGGACAGGCATTTCGTCACTGTGCCGGAAGTTTGCCCACGGCCTCCTTCAGGCGCAGGCAGGCGTCGATCCACAGCCGCCGGACCTGCCGGTCGCTGACGCCAAGCAGCTCGGCGAGCTGGGACTGCGTCCAGCCGTGGTAAAACACGTAAGAAAAGACCTCGCGCCGGTCAGCCGGCAAGCGTTCGACGGCCTCGTGCAAGGCGGTCCAGCGATCCAGCTCGGACGCCAGGCCAAAGAATTCCCGGACCGACCGTGGCGTCTCTTGCCGGAGCGCCCGCGTCAGCCGGATCAGGGCATTCTGAAGGATGTCGTCGGTCTGCTCCTTGGCCCGTACGGCAGGGAACCGGGCGAGCATCCGCCGCGTGAACAGCGACAGCCGCTCCTCGGTCCGGCGGATCAAAGCATGGAGGGCGCTGTTCTCACCTGCCTGGAAGCGGGCGACCAGATCGTGCAGACTGGTGGTATCAAGTTCGTCCATCCCGGGCCTCCTCGACACCTGGCCTTTTTCCGGTCAGGCGGAGTCGAGATGGCAATTCGAGCGGTTTACGTTTGTTCGTGGCGGCAAGTTTTCAACTTGCCGTGCGCCCAACGGCAAGTTACAAACTTGCCGCCACATCAGACCGCTCTAGTCGATGCACTTGCCCATGACCTCGGCCAGTCGGCGCATATCCTGGAAGAGACCGGCGTACTGGCCCGGCAGCAGGGCCTGCGGCCCGTCCGACAGCGCTTTCTCGGGACAACTGTGGACCTCGACATGGACGCCGTCGGCGCCGGCGGCGATGGCGGCCCGTGCCATCGGCGGGATCAGATCGGGCCGGCCGGTCGCGTGACTGGGGTCGACAATGATCGGCAAGTGCGACTGACCCTTTACGTTCGGCACGGCGCTCATGTCGAGCATGTTGCGCGTCGAGTCCTCGAACGAGCGGACGCCGCGTTCGCACAGCACGACGCCGAGGTTGCCCTCGCTGAGGATGTACTCTGCCGACATGAGCAGGTCCTTGACGGTGGCGCTCATGCCGCGCTTGAGCAGGACCGGCTTGCGCGTCTGGCCGACCTCCTTGAGCAGGTCGAAGTTCTGCATGTTGCGAGCGCCGATCTGGAACATGTCGGCGTAGCGGTGGACGACCTCGACCTGGCGCGGATCCATGACCTCGGTGACGACCGGCAGGCCGTGCTTGTCGCCGACCTCGCGAAGGATCTTCAGCCCCGCCTCGCCGAGTCCCTGGAAGCTGTACGGACTGGTGCGCGGCTTGAACGCTCCGCCGCGCAGGATGTTCGCCCCGGCCGCCTTCACCTTCCCGGCGATGTCGTCGAGTATCTCGGCGCTCTCGACGGCGCACGGCCCGGCGATCATCGCCAAGTGTCCGCCGCCGATCTTGACGGTGTGGCCGGGGTGCGCGTCGCCCGCCGGCACCTCGACAATGCTGTCGCCGGGGTGCATCTCGCGGCTGGCGAGCTTGAACGGCTTGAGGACCGGCAGTACCTGTTCGACGCCGGGGATGGCCGACAGCGGCGTCGCCTGGAGACGGCTGTCGTCGCCGATGACGCCGACGATGGTTCGGTGCTCGCCGCGGCTGAGGTGCGGCTTGAACCCCAACTCGGCGATGCGCTCCAGCACATGGTCGATCTGCTCGGCGGTGACGTCTGGTCGGAGAACGATAATCATGGCTGAGAAGGATGAATGACGAATGAATTAGCCCGACGCGCAAGCGAGGAACGCTTTCAATCCTCGCTTGCGCGTCGGGCTAAGAGTTCCTCGCTTGCGCGTCTTCTTCAGCGACTCGATGGTCTTGGCCACCTTGCTGTCGTCGATATGACCCTCGAAGTCGACGAAGAAGACGTACTCGGGCTTGGGCGTCTTGGCCGGGAAGGACTCGATCCAGGTCAGGTTGATCTTGGACTGCTTGAACACGTCGAGGGCGTCGACCAGCTTCCCGGGAGCGTGCGAGACGCGGAACATCAGGGCGGTCTTGTCGTTGCCGGTTTTGCCGCAGCGCTGGTGGCCGATCACCGCAAAGCGGGTCTCGTTGTAAGGCGAATCCTCAATGTCGGCAAAAAGGATGCGCAAGCCGTAACGGACTGCCGCCTGGCGACTCGCCACCGCCGCAGCACCGGGCTCGCGCTGAGCCAGTTCCGCCGCCACCGCTGTACTCGCCACCTGATGCAAGGTCGCCTGCGGCACGTTCTTCGAGAGCCAGTTGCGGCACTGCGACAGTGCCTGCGGCTTCGAGTAGACGCGGCGAATCATCTCCTGATCGCAAGCCGCCATCAGGTTGTGATGGATTCGCAGCCGGATCTCCGCACAAACGATCAGCTGCGGCATGCGCAGGAACATGTCCAGCGTGTCCGCAACCCGGCCGTCAGTCGAGTTCTCCAGCGGCACGACGCCAAAATCGATGTGGGCGCGGTTGACTTCCTCGAAGACCGCTGCGATGCTGCCGACCTGGACCAGCTTGACCGACTGGCCAAAGCGCTCGATGGCCGCGAGGTGGCTGAAACTGTACTCGGGCCCCAGGTAGGCGACCTGCAGGACCTTCTGAAGGGAGCGGGAACCGCTGATGATCTCGCGAAAGATGGCCCGGATGGTAGTGGGGTCCAGCGGGCCCTTGTTCTGCTCGAGAACGTTCTCGAGGACCTCCTCTTCCCGGGCCGGCGCAAACGGCTCCGCGCTGGTGTCGTTCTTCAGCCGGCCAATCTCCGCGGCAATACCTGCGCGTTCGTTCACCAGCTTGAGGATATGCTGGTCGAGCTTGTCGATCTTCTCGCGCATATCGCGCAGTTTGTTCGCCAGTTTGGCGACGGCGGCAGCGGTGTTGCCGCCCTCTGTCTTCTTGGTCATGGGAAGTCAGGCCCTCGCGTAGCCCATCCGTCCCGGCTAATCTAACCGTCCCCCAAACGGGTGTCAACGAACGAGGGACAAGCGGAAGTTGTTTTTCCTCGGTGGACGTCCTCCCGGTGGGAAGGGCCCACTTCCTGCCACAATGGCGCACGAGCGGTGAGAAGCACATTGCTCAGAATGCCATTCTGGCAGGTCGTTCCACGCAACGTCTGTGTGGACGTGACACAAGACCCTGTACCTCCTTGTTTTACGCTGTCGGAGGGCGGGCGGCAACGGGTGGCATACCACTTGCGTACCTTTTTTCAAGGTTTGAGCATCGTAAGAGCAGACAAAGATTCACGTTTTGGGTGGATCTTCTTCCGGGACCTTGGTCCCTTTTGAACCAGACAGTCAGAAAGACGGGTTCGCCCGTCCATTCACCGGAGGGCTCCGCCAACGTGGGAGGGCGAGGCTCCTGCCGAGCAAACGGCTCGGCAGGAGCCTCGCCCTCCCGCGATGGGCCTAAAGATCCGGTGAATGACCTGAACAAAGGAGCACACGGAATGGCCGAAGAAAAAATCATCGGTATCGACCTGGGGACGACGAACTCTGTCGTCGCGGTGATGGAGGGGGGCGAAGTCAAGGTCATCCCCAACCAGGAAGGCAAGTACCTGACGCCCAGCGTGGTGGCGTTCACCGACAAGGGCGAGCGGGTGGTCGGTGATCCGGCCAAGCGGCAGGCGGTCACCAATCCGCGCCGCACGGTCTATTCGATCAAGCGCTTCATGGGTCGGCGCCACAAGGAGGTCGGCGCGGAAGAGAAGTTAGTGCCGTACAAGGTAGTCGGCGGGCCTGATGAGCCGGTCAAGGTCGAGATCGACGGCAAGACTTACACGCCGCCGGAGATCTCGGCGATGATCTTGCGCAAGCTCAAGGAGGCTGCCGAGGCCTACCTTGGGCATACCGTGCGCAAGGCGGTCATCACGGTCCCGGCCTACTTCAACGATGGCCAGCGCCAGGCGACTATCGAGGCGGCCAAAATCGCCGGCTTCGACACCGAGTGGGAGATCGAAGATCCCGGCACCGGCAAGAAGACGCGCCAGCGGATGCGCATCATCAACGAGCCGACGGCCGCGTCGCTCGCCTACGGCCTCGACAAGAAGAAGAATGAGAAGATTGCCGTCTTCGACCTGGGTGGCGGAACCTTTGACATCTCCATCCTTGACGTCGGCGACGGTGTCTTCAAGGTGGAGTCGACCAATGGCGACACGCACCTGGGCGGCGACGATTTCGACCAGGTCCTGATCGATTACGTGGCCGACGAGTTCAAGAAGGAGCACGGCATCGACCTGCGCAAGGACCAGATGGCCTTGCAGCGCCTCAAGGAAGCAGCCGAGGAGGCGAAGAAACTGCTGTCGCAGCAGGCGCAGACCGACATCAACCTGCCGTTCATCACGGCGGACGCCACGGGCGCCAAGCACATTCAGATGACGCTGACGCGGGCGAAGTTCGAGCAGATGGTCGATCCCCTGATCGAGCGCTGCCGTGGGCCGGTGATGCAGGCGCTCAAAGACGCCAAGATGCGGCCCAACCAGATCGACGAGGTGGTGCTGGTCGGCGGCATGACGCGGATGCCGCGCGTCCAGCAGCTGGTCAAGGAGATCTTCGGCAAGGAGGGCCACAAGGGCGTCAACCCCGATGAGGTGGTCGCCATCGGCGCCGCCATCCAGGGAGCGCAGCTCTTGCTGGGCAGCAAGTCGGAGGTCCTGCTCGTCGACGTGACGCCGCTGACGCTCGGCATCGAGACCGAGGGTGGCATCCTGACGCCGATGATCGAGCGCAACACGAGCATCCCGGCGGAAAAGAAGCAGACTTTCTCGACGGCCTCGGACAACCAGACCTCCGCGACGATCCGCGTCTTCCAGGGCGAAAGCCCGCTGGCGGACAGCCCGGGCAATCGTCTCTTGGGGCAGTTCGATCTGACGGGGATTCCGCCGGCGCCGCGCGGTGTGCCGCAGATCGAGGTGACCTACTCGATCGACGCCAACGGCATCTTGCACGTGTCGGCGCGCGACAAGGGCACCGGCAAGGAAGCGAAGATCGAGATCAAGGGCTCCAGCGGCCTCGACCCGGCCGAGGTGGAGCGGATGCGCAAGGAAGCCGAGTCGCACGCTGGCGAGGCGAAGCAGAAGGTGGAGCTGATCAACGCCAAGAACCAGGCGGAGTCGGCAGTCTACCAGATCGAGAAGATGCTCAAGGAGAACGAGGGCAAGATCTCGGAGTCGGACGTGGCGGCGATCCGTGCGTCGGTGGACCGCGTCAAGCAGGCCAAGGAGGGCGACGAGGCGGCGGCGATCAAGCGGGCGGTCGACGAACTGATGCAGGCGTCGCACGCCATGGCGCAGCACATGCACGGCCAGGCGCAGCAGCCACCCGCCGGCGACGGCCAGCCCGGCGCGGCGCCGGGCGGCAAGGACGAGGACGTGCAGGATGCCGAGTTCGAGGTGAAGAAGTAAGGCGAGCGGCAATTTCGCCCGGGGCCGGGGGGCAAAACTTGCAATCACTCCCTTATGCGATCTCTGTGTGTCTTGGCTGCGTGCTCGTTCCGATCGGCTCTGCCGCGGACTGGCCCCATTGGCGCGGGCCGCATTACGATGGCATCTCCCGCGAGACCGGGCTCTTAAAATCCTGGCTTGGAAACGCGACCTCCTCAAGATGGCTGACCGGACCTGTCCGGAATACGGCTACTGCAACTCGCCGTTGATCGTCGGCGACGTGATCTACGTTCATCCCGGCGGGCAGAAGGGCAACTCCATTGCCACTTTGAACAAGCACGACGGCAGCGTCCTCTGGCAGGCCCTGGACGACCGGATCGGCTGGGCCACGCCGGTTTCTATTCACTTCAACGGCACACCGCAACTCATCTACTTCACGGGGCAAGGGGCCGTCGGCGTTTCCCCCAAGAACGGCAAGGCCCTGTGGCGCTACGACTGGAAAACCGCGTTCGACATCAACGCCGCGACGCCGATCTACGCGGAGGGCTGCGTCTTCATCTCGTCCAATTACGGCCGGGGCGGGGCCTTGCTGCGGCTCCAGCCGGACCGCGATCCCGAAGTGGTTTGGAAGAACGTGTCGATGGCGAACCACTTCTCCACCTGTGTGCTCTATCAGGGCCATCTGTACGGCTTCAGCAACGATCGGCTTCGCTGTGTCGAGTTTGCGACGGGCAAAGTGAAGTGGGACAAAACCGGCCTGGGCCGCGGCTCGCTGATCGTGGCGGATGGGCATCTCATCGCACTGGGAGACGCGGGCACGCTGGTCCTCGCCGAAGCCCGCTCGGACAAGTACGTCGAGAAGGCCCGCTGGACGCCGCTGTCGGGGACTTGCTGGAGTGTGCCGGTGCTGGCCAATGGCAAGCTCTACCTGCGGAACGAGCACAAGATGATGGCCGTGGACCTGGTCCACGCGCCCTGAGCAACGGCAAGAGAGAGGCTAACCGGCACCTCGGCTGCAGGGCACTCGTTAGCTCGCCAACTTGAGGGGGTCGGGGGCCTCGCTCAGACGCACCTCCGCGAAACGGGCTCCCGACGAATCGTAGAAGAGGATGCGATTTTCCTCGCCCGCCCAGATGGCATACGTCCGCATCAGACGGGGGCCCGACACCTCGAAGCGCAGCCCGCAAGGTTTGCCGCGGCGCGTGATTACCCCCTGCCACAGGGGCGTCTGCTTCGGGTCGAGGGCGTCCTGGCGGCACAGCACGGCGTGAACGTGTGTACGCAGCTCTTCCAGGGTAGGGAGCGAGGCGACGGCGACCATGA
>JACOUH010000217.1 GCA_016177925.1 Planctomycetota bacterium
AGCACATGTCTGTTTCCTCCATGAAACGGGGGTGGGCGTTCCTTTTACACACCCCAGTTTGGGGGAAACAGACAATTTAGAAAAAGCCCAATTTGCCTCCGACGAAGGCGAAACTGTTACCCGGAATTGAACCAGGCCTGAATGACACTTTCTCTTTCTCTCAAGGAATCCTGAAAAATCATCGCGGCTAACCTCGCAATCCCCTTCGCCCTATGGTACGATGCAGATATGTGGTGGTAGGGCCCTCTCTGTGCTCAAGTCTCTCTTTCTCTCTTTTCGGAGCCAGTCCCATGCCCATTCCGTCCATCGACAGCATCGTCGTTTCGCCGGCCAGCCAGGTCGTGGCGCGGCCGGTCGAATGGCTTTGGCCGGGCAGGCTCGCCTTTGGAAAGTTGTCCATCTTCGACGGCGATCCGGAGCTTGGCAAGTCCATGGTCGCTCTCGACCTCTGCGCCCGACTGAGCACCGGCCGGCCCTTTCCCGACGGCTCGCCTTCGCCGGGAATCCTGCCTTCCATCTACTTGAATGCGGAAGATGGCCCGGAAGACACCATCGTCGCGCGCCTGCGCGCGCTCGGCGCCGACCTCGAGCGCGTGTTCGTCCTCAACTGCAAGCAGCAGCTGCTGAACTCCCAGCTGTCCTTTCCCGCCCACCTCGACTTCCTCAACCGGGCCCTCGCCGACACCGGCGCCCGCTACCTGGTCGTCGATCCCATCGTCGCCTTTCTCGATCCGTCGGTCCTTTACGGCAGCGACCAGAGCATCCGCCGCGCTCTTTACCCATTGAGCCTGCTCGCCGACCGCCACCGCTGCGCCAGCACCATGGTTCGTCATCTCAACAAGAAGCCTGCCGCGCCGGCCCTGTATCGCGGCGGCGGCTCCATCGGCTTCCTGGCCGCTTGCCGTTCCGGTTGGCTCTTCGCCCGCCAGCCGCGCGATCCGTTTGCTCCTCCGCCGGCGGCCGGCGCTGCCGCCGTCAAGCGCTGCGTCATGGCCCAGCTCAAGAACAACCTCGCCTCGCTCCAGCCCAGCCTTGCCTACGAGCTGAGCGCGCGCGATAACTCCGTCGAGCTGTCCTGGCTGGGCCCGTGCCAGCTGACCGCCGATCAGCTCCTGGCCAGGCCGTACAAGACGTTCCTCCCCGGCAACAAGCTCGCCCAGGAATTCCTGAACGCGTTCCTCGCCGACGGTCCGCGCACCACCCGTGACATCTGGGACGCCGCCCAGGAATTTAACCTGCTCCCCTACACCCTGCAGCGCGTCCGCAAAGTCCTCGAGATCCGCTCCAAGACCAAATGGCGCGAAGGCGCCAAGCTCACCTATTGGCTGCTCCGCAACCAGACCCTCCCCGGCGCCGACCCCGTCGACCCCGAATCCGACCTCGAACCCTGGCTCGCCCCCCTGCGCAAACAGTACCCAACAACGCCGTTGGACGACGACGTCTGAACAGATTGCAGATTGCAGATTGCAGATTGCAGATTTGCCAGAGCGCCTCAATTTGCGATTTGCGATTTGCGATTGTCAATTTGAAGTCTGCAATCGGCCGGCGCACCCCCAAGTAAATCTGCAATCTGCAATCTAAAATCTGCAATCGAAAGGAGGTTCCCATGAAAGTCCCTTCCGTTCGCCTGATGCGTAACCTCGGTCTGGAGCCCGATCCCTGGCAGATCGAGGTCCTGGAATCGACCCGTCAGCGGCTGCTATTGAACTGCTGCCGGCAGGCCGGCAAGTCGACTGTGGTCGCCCTGCTGGCGCTCGCCGAGGCCATGTGGACCTCCGGCGCCAAGGTCCTGCTCGTCTCGCGCAGCTTTCGCCAGTCCAAGGAGCTGTTCCGCATCGTCACCGGCTTCTACGAGCAGCTCGAAAAGCCCATTTGCAAGCGGATCACTGCCGAGGAGCTGACCCTGGCCAACGGCAGCCGCATTGTCAGCCTGCCCTGCAAGGAGCAGACCATCCGCGGCTTCTCCAACATCAGCCTGCTGATCATCGACGAGGCGTCGATCGTGCCGGACGACATCTACCGCGCCTGCCGGCCCATGCTGGCCGTCTCCAATGGCCGCATGATCTGCCTGTCCACACCGCGCGGCAAGCGCGGCTACTTCTACGACGCCTGGTCCCGGGGCGGCGACGACTGGCACAAGATCGAAGTCCCCGCCTCCATGATCTCGCGCATCAAGCCCGAATTCCTGGAAGGAGAGCGCCGCGACCACGGCGACACCTCCTTCCGCCAGGAATATTGCTGTTCCTTCGAGGTCCTCGAGGGGCTCGTCTATCCCGAGCTGGCCCGCTGCGTCGTCCCCGGCCCCGCGCCCGACTTGAAGCGGCGCGTGGGCGGGATCGACTTCGGCTTCCGCAATCCCTTCGCCGCCGTCTGGGGCGGCGTCGATCGCGACGACGTCCTCTGGCTCACCGGCCAGCACTACTGCCGCCAGCGCCCGCTCAGCCATCACGCCGTCCAGTTGCCGCGCAAGGTGGAGTGGTTTGCCGACCCCTCGGGCGCCGGCGACATTGCCGAGCTGCGCCGCGCCGGCTTCACCGTCAACAAGGGCAAGAACGCCATCGCCTCCGGCATCGCCGCCGTCCAGGCCCGCATCCAGCACGGCACCCTCCGCATCCTCCAGAACGCCTGCCCCGACCTGATCGCCGAGGCCGGCCTCTATTGCTATGCCAGCGGCCCCGGCCAGGGCAGCGAGGAACCCATCCCCGAGTACAACCACGCCCTCGACGCGTTGCGATACCTCATCTCGCGCCTCGACCACGGCCGCCAGGTCCCGCCCGGCACCGGCGACCCGCCCTCCGACCCCCCCAAGCCCAAGAAGCCCAGCTTCTGGGAGCGCGTCCGCGACGACAGATGGTGGACCCCCGTCCGCTGGTGACAGATGGTAAAAAAGGAGCTTGCCATGAGAATCCCCAAATCGATCGACCGCATCCTCGAGCTCGCCGAGGCCCTGGAGCGCCACCATTTCCGAACCCACATCGGCCGAGCCCCAGCCGAACCGCCCCTTCCGCCTCCACCCGAGTTGAAGAAGCTCCGCGCCCGTCTGCTGTCCCTCGCCCCGGGCATCCTCTACCTGATCGTCGCCGCCGTGGAAATCGGCAGCTTCCGCTGCCACCCGGCCGACCTCCTCGCTGTCTACCGATCCGTCAGCGACCGCTTCAGCAAGCCCATCGAGGCCGTCGACCTCCTGATGCAACACCCCCAATACCTGGAAAAGCGCCTCCATGGCGGCCTCATGTTCCTGCACGAAGAAGGCGTCGACCTGTGCCGCCTCTTCGAACCCATGCCCATACATCGCCAACCGCCTCTGAGCTACTAAGGCGAACGGCAGGTGATAACTTACCCGGTCGGTTCTAGGCAGTCTATCCTAGCGTTTCTGTACTACTATTCCTCGATTTCTTTGCCGCAGGCAAAGATTTTGGTTGCGGCGAGGCCGGGTAAGGTATCACCTGCCGTTCGCCTAACGACTAACCACTAACCACTACCAGAGGAACCCATGACCCACGCCACCATCCGCAACCGCATCAAGTGCCACCGCAAGATCCGGGCCGGCGAGCTCGTCGCGCACGAGTGGAACTTCCGCTTCCACCCCGAAGCGCAGAAAGCCGCCCTGGCCGGCATCTACCAGGAAGTCGGCTTCGCCCGCAGCCTGCTGGCCTACGAGCTGCCCGATGGCCGCTTGAAGCTCATCGATGGCCACCTCCGCCGCGACCTCGACCCCGACATGGAAGTCGACGTCGAAGTCCTCGACGTCACCGAC